>NZ_JBLVPN010000009.1:0-157175 GCF_048286615.1 Flavobacterium pasteuri
AACAGAGTAGTTAAGCCCGCCTGCGCAGATGGTACTGCAGTTATGTGGGAGAGTATGTCGTCGCCTTTCTTTGAAGAATCCTCATCATTTATTTGATGAGGATTTTTTGCGTTTACTAGCGGTAAAACGTGCTCGGCTTACACCTCGACTCGACGCCTTTCTTTAATCAGAAATCGTTTTTGATTGTTTAAAATCCTAATCATGTATGTGATGAGGATTTTTTGTGTTTGATAAGGTTGAGTTTTTATAAACTATTTAAATAGGTATGAAGATTTAAATGAGCTGCATATTGTAATTAGTTTTTTACTCATACAGTATTGAATTTAAGCGAGTTACTGATTTGGCGAAATTGAAAGTCTATAATAATAATTTGATTAGGTGTTTAGCAGATCAAAAAAGAGGATAGAATAAAATTATTTTCAATGATTTTATTTAACCTGATTACTCTTAATCTATTACTTGTTTACTAAGAATTTAGCAACAAAAAAGCAGCAAAATATTTTGCTGCTTTGTCAAATTATATAATAAATAACTATTCTGTCAAAATTGATTCTGATGTGAGTACATTTAACTCCATCATGCATTTCTTCATCATTTGATATGTTCTTTCAATGTCATTATCTAAACCTATAGAAAACCGAATTAAGCCATCAGTCAATCCCATTTCTATTTGTTCGTCCATAGGAATCTCGCTAGACGTTGAAGTTCCTGGAGCACTGAATAAGGTTTTATAGAATCCTAAACTCACTGCTAAATAGCCTAAATTTTTAGCTTGCATCAATTCCATCAGTGCATTAGCTTTCTCCAAAGTACCAACATCTATTGTCATCATCCCACCATAACCATATTCGTGATTAATCATACTAGTATACAATTTATGGCTTGGGTGACTTTTCAAACCAGGATAAACCGTTTTTAATCCGTCTTTTTCGAAACGTTTTGCAAGATACATTGCGTTGTGACTGTGTTGTTTCATTCTAATATGTAATGTACGTAAGTTTTTCATCACACTGGCAGATCGCAAACTGTCCATTGTTGGACCCAATAACATACTGGCACCACTATTTACATTTTTTAAACTATCAATAAACTCTTGCGAAGCACACGTTACACCACCCACCGTATCACTGCTTCCGTTAATGTATTTCGTTAAACTGTGAATTACAATATCAGCACCTAACTTTGCAGGAGAAACTGATAATGGTGAAAAAGTATTATCGACAACCAATTTCAAATTGTGTCTTAGGGCAATTTTTGCCAAACCGGCAATATCAGCTACTTCCAGTAAAGGATTACTCACCGTCTCACAGTACAAAACTTTAGTTTCAGCAGTAATTGCAGCTTCCACAACGTCTAATTTTGTGATGTCTACAAAAGTAGTTTTGATACCCAATCTTGGCGTAAAATTCTTCAAGAAAGCATACGTTCCGCCATATATAGTTCTGCTGGAAACGATGTGATCACCCGAGCTGCATAATTGTAATAGTGTAGGTGTAATCGCCCCCATGCCTGATGCTGAAACATTAGCAGTTTCTGTTCCTTCCATCGCTGCCAATGCTTTGTCTAAGTATAAATTACTCGGGGAGGAATGACGTGAGTACAAGTAACAGCCTTCCATATTGCCTTCAAAAGTATCAAACATTGTTTTTGCCGATAAAAAGGTATAGGTTGAGGAGTCTGAAATAGATGGATTTACGCCACCAAATTCGCCAAAGTACTGTAAATCCTGAATGTTGTCTGCGGGATTGAAATTTTTCATAATTATTTTTTATTGTTATTTGAAGCTATTCCTGCTATTCGCTATGTCTTTTATTCGCCGTGGCGAATAAAAGGATGTCGCTGCTATCAGGGCTATGCGATTTTGGTGTGAATAAAATCTATTCAAAATAACAGTGTTATAGATTAATAATCAATACTATTACTTAATATTAGATTTTAAAACTACTAAATTTAAATTATAGGATTTAATTTTCTAAATTAGCTTCTCAAAAAGGATTTATATAGATTTTATTTCAATTCAAATTTCAATAAAAATGACATTAGACGCCATCGATAAAAAATTACTTTTTTTATTGCAATCCGACAGTAAGAAAACAACTAAGGAATTGTCTTTAAAACTGAATCTTTCAGTTACTGCCGTTTACGAACGCATTAAAAAACTGGAGAGAGAAGGGATTATCGATAAATATGTCGTGTTAATCAATCGTTCGAAAGTCGAAAAAGGTTTTGTGGTTTTCTGTCATCTTAAGTTAATACAACACACCAAAGAGTTTCTTACCAAATTTGAAAGTGAAGTGGTAAAACTTAAAGAAGTCCTTGAATGCCATCATGTGAGTGGTGATTATGATTATATACTAAAAATAGTAGTTAAAGATATGGAAGCTTATCGGGAGTTTTTGGTTACAAAATTGACCACATTGCAACATATTGGAAGTACACACAGTACATTTATGATTAGTGAAGTAAAAAACACGACGGTTGTTGATATTTAGAATAAATGTGAATTTAAAGCGGTATTCAATGATAAGTAAATGTTAATTACTAAAAATTCGTAACAAAAAACCTTCGGAATTAAACTTTAAACAAAACTTAATTCCTTAATTTTGTGCAACATTTTATAAAAACACAATAAAAAAATATACTATGAGTTCATTTGACGTAGTCATTATAGGTTCTGGACCAGGCGGATATGTATCAGCAATTCGTTGTGCACAATTGGGTTTCAAAACAGCAATTATTGAAAAATATTCCACTCTTGGAGGAACTTGCTTGAATGTAGGTTGTATTCCTTCAAAAGCATTGCTTGCTTCTTCTCATCATTACAGTGAAATTGCTCATTTTGCAGATCACGGAATTGAAGTTTCCGGTGAAGTAAAAGTGAACCTTGAAAAAATGATTGCACGTAAACAAGCTGTTGTAGATCAAACTTCAGGTGGTGTGAAATTTTTAATGGATAAAAATAAAATTACAGTTCTGGAAGGATTGGGTTCATTTGTTGATGCTACGCATGTTGCTGTTGTAAAAGCAGACGGAACTTCTGAAACTATCGAAGCTAAAAACATCATTATCGCTACAGGTTCAAAACCTTCTTCTTTGCCTTTTATCAAAATCGATAAAGAAAGAATCATCACTTCTACAGAGGCGTTGAAACTTAAAGAGGTACCAAAACATTTGGTGATTATTGGTGGTGGAGTAATAGGGATTGAATTAGGTCAAGTGTATTTAAGATTGGGAGCGCAAGTTTCTGTAGTAGAATATTTAGACAGAATCATTCCTGGAATGGACGCTTCATTGTCTAAAGAACTGACAAAAGTATTGAAGAAACAAGGTATGAAATTCTACGTTTCTCATAAAGTGAAATCAGTAGAAAGAAATGGCGAAGGTGTTGTTGTTCAAGCTGAAAATGCAAAAGGAGAAACAATTACTCTTGAAGGAGATTATTCATTGGTTTCTGTTGGACGTCGTCCGTTTACGGATGGATTGAATGCTGATAAAGCTGGAGTGAAAATATCAGATAGAGGAATGGTTGAAGTAAATGATCATTTACAAACTAACGTTCCTAATATCTACGCTATTGGAGATGTTGTTCGTGGAGCAATGTTAGCGCACAAAGCAGAAGAAGAAGGAGCAATGGTTGCTGAAATATTAGCGGGTCAAAAACCACATATTGACTATAACTTGATTCCCGGTGTTGTTTATACTTGGCCAGAAGTGGCTGCAGTAGGGCAAACTGAGGAGCAATTGAAAGCTTCTGGTGTAGAATACAAAGCAGGAAGTTTTCCTTTTAAAGCTCTAGGACGTGCTCGTGCAGGTGGAGATTTAGACGGATTTGTAAAAATTCTTGCTGATGCTAAAACGGATGAAGTTCTTGGAGTTCATATGATTGGAGCCCGTTGTGCGGATTTAATTGCTGAGGCAGTTACAGCAATGGAATTCAAAGCATCTGCTGAAGATATTTCAAGAATGTCACATGCACATCCAACATTTGCAGAAGCGATAAAAGAAGCTGCATTAGCCGCTACTGATAATAGAGCTTTGCATGTGTAATTAGAAAATCTGAAATGAGAGATTAATTCTCGTTTAAAAATAAAGAAACCCGTTCCATTGAACGGGTTTCTTTATTTATTATGAGTTGAGTTTACTTAGCCTTTGGCTATAAATAAACCTTTATAGTTTTCCCAATGACTGTAAATTAAAAACAAATTCCCTAAAAATAAGAACACAGCGATTGGTATTCCTTCCGGGGATAAGAAAAAGTTAATAAATAAAATGTTTATGGTTATAGGTAATATTAAGATATTGGCTAATGTGACATACCGTCCGGTAATAAAGGATAATCCACAAAGGAATTCCATTGATTTTGCCAAAGGGATCAAATAAGTAGACGCAACTAAGCCCACATTAAAAGCCTTGAAATTTCCAGTAACTTCTGGTTCTGGTGCAAGTTTTAGAAAGAAGCTTACAGACGCATAAAGTAGCAAAAGTCCAATTAAAGTTCGGATAATAATAATTGCAATTTTCATAGTATATGGTTTTTTAGAGGTTACACATTTGAGAATTATTATTTGGGAATAGCACTTTCATCCATGTAGAAAATTTCCCATTGATGCCCGTCTAAATCGGCAAAACTATGTCCATACATCCATCCATGATCTTGTGGCTCAATATAAATTGAACCACCTGCATCAACTGCATTTTTGACCATTTCATCTACTTTTTCTTTGCTCTCGGCATCCATTGCAAGTAAAACTTCGGTATTTTTATTGGCATTGCAATTTTTTTTTTTTTGGTAAAGTCTTTAAATCGTTGCTCTGTCACTAGCATCGCAAAAATATTTTCTCCAATAATCATACAATTAGCCTGTTCATCAGTAAATTGTGGATTGAAAGAAAATCCAAGTGTAGTAAAAAAATCAATTGATTTTTTTAGGTCTTTAACAGCTAAATTGATGAAAATTTTTGAAGCCATAAAGAGAATGATTAGACGATTAAAAGAAGCCAAAATTTATCATGCACTATCAAATTTACAAAAAAATAAACTAATTTTAGTATAATCAGTTATTGAAGGTTTATTTTTTATTGTAATTTTGAATTTTAAACACCAATACTTTTTGAGAACTTCAATTTACAAGTCTATTTCTGATCCAAAATTGTTCAAACAGCAACTTTTATTTTGGTCTCAACAGTTTCTAGAAATCATTTATTTAGATAGTAATGATTATCCGCAAAACTACTCCAGTTATGATTGTGTTCTTGCCGTTGATGCATTTACCGCAATAAAGACGGATTATCACAATGCTTTTGAAGATTTAAAACAATACCAGCAAATTACCAAAGACTGGCTTTTTGGCTATTTATCGTATGATTTAAAAAATGATATCGAGCAGTTACAATCTACTAATTTTGATGGCTTAGATTTTCCCGATTTGTATTTTTTCCAACCTAAAAAGCTGTTTTTATTGAAAGGAAATCAACTCGAAATTCGATATCTCAATATGTGTGACGATGAAGTTGAGGAAGATTTTGAAGAAATTGTCGAAAGCCAAAAGTCAAAAGTC
Source organism: Flavobacterium pasteuri (assembly GCF_048286615.1). Taxonomy (NCBI): domain Bacteria; kingdom Pseudomonadati; phylum Bacteroidota; class Flavobacteriia; order Flavobacteriales; family Flavobacteriaceae; genus Flavobacterium; species Flavobacterium pasteuri. The sequence continues at coordinate 5,558 of NZ_JBLVPN010000009.1, forward strand.
GAAGCTGAAGCGACAATAAAAATTCAACAACGAATATCAAAAGAGCATTATCTTGAAAAGGTTTCAAAAATATTGGAACACATTCATCAAGGTGATATTTATGAAGCTAATTTTTGTATGGAGTTTTTTGCCGAAAATGCAATCATTGATCCAATTGAAAAATTTATAAAACTCAACGAAATTTCTCAGCCTCCATTTGCGGTTTTTTTTAAAAACAACAAACACTTTTTACTTTCGGCGACGCCAGAACGCTATTTGAAAAAAGAAGGAGAGCTGCTTATTTCGCAGCCGATTAAAGGAACTGCCAAACGTTTTTCAGACCCAATTGAAGATGAAAAATCAAAAATGCAATTGGCTTTAGACCCTAAAGAAAGAGCTGAAAACATTATGATTGCAGATTTAGTGCGGAATGACTTGTCTCGAACGGCACAAAAAGGTTCCGTTGAAGTACAAGAGTTATGCAAAATTCATTCTTTTTTGCAAGTCCATCAAATGATATCAACGGTAACATCAAAAATGGATGCTCAATATTCTGCTGTAGATGCCTTAAAAACTACTTTCCCGATGGGAAGTATGACTGGTGCTCCAAAGATTTCTGTGATGAAAATCATTGAACAGTTGGAGGAAACAAAACGGGGCTTATATAGTGGAGCAGTAGGGTATTTTGCACCAAACGGAGATTTCGATTTCAATGTGGTTATCCGAAGCATTTTATACAATCAAGAAAAAAAATATGTTTCTTTTTCGGTTGGAAGTGCGATAACTTCACAATCAATTCCTGAAAACGAGTATGAAGAATGTTTGCTTAAAGCAAAAGCTATGCGAGAAGTTTTAAGCTAAATCAAAATGAATTAATTAAATTTGAACATGCTACAGAAATTCCAAAACCATCTTCTTAATAATTTTCAGTTCTTGAACGGAAAAAAAATACTTCTTGCCACAAGCGGCGGGAAAGATAGTATGGTTATGGTTCATTTGTTGCAGCAATTAGATTATAAAATAGGAATCGCACATTGTAATTTTCAATTGCGTGGAATGGAAAGTTTTGAAGATCAGAATTTTGTTCAGGACTATGCTGCTACAAATAATATTCCAGTATTTATAACACAATTTGATACCAAAGCTTTCTCAGAAGATTATAAAATTTCTACCCAAGTTGCTGCTCGCGAGTTGCGCTACAACTGGTTTTATGAATTATTGGAAACCAAAAAATTCGATTATATTCTTACCGCGCATCATGCCGATGATAATCTGGAAACTTTCCTAATCAACCTTAGTCGAGGAACAGGATTAGAAGGTTTGACTGGGATTCCGGAGCAGAACGAAAAAGTAATTCGTCCACTTTTGGCATTTAGCCAAGAGGAAATGGAAGAATATGCCAGAATAAATAACATTCAATGGCGCGAAGACAGCAGTAATGCATCGGATAAATACCTTCGTAATAAGATTCGTCATCATTTGGTTCCAATGTTAAAAGAATTGAATCCTAATTTTCTTTCTTCCTTTCATAAAACGCAAACCTATTTGCAAGAAGCACAAGTTATGGTTGAAGATGCTTCCATTATGATTTATCAGCAAGTGGCAAAGCAAGATAATGAAGCTATTTATTTTGATTTGCAGCAATTAAAAAAATTACCAAATTATAAATCGTATTTGTACCAATGGCTGAAAGAATTTGAATTTTCAGCTTGGGATGATATTTATGATTTGGTCGAAAGCCAATCTGGGAAATACGTTTTTTCTTCTGAATTCCGATTATTGAAAGACAGAGATTCTTTAATCCTAAGCCCGATAAATTCCGTAAATGAAAAGGAGGAATATTCTATTGCTGAAAATCAAAAAGAAGTTAATATTCCCTTAAATCTTTCATTTTGTAAAGTAGCTGACATTAGTATCGTTTCAAATAAAACTATCTTTGTGGATGCTGATAAATTACAATATCCATTGATTTTGCGCCATTGGAACGAGGGAGATAGTTTTCAACCTTTTGGTATGAATGGTAAATCGAAGAAAGTGAGCAAGCTTTTTAAAGATGAAAAATTATCATTACTGGAAAAGGAAAAGACTTGGCTTTTATGTTCGAATGATAAAATAGTTTGGATTATTGATGTTCGTCAAGATGAACGATTTAGAACAGATAATGCAACAAAGAATATACTTAAAATACAATTAGAATAATGAAGAAACTACTATTCATACTTATTTCTTTTTTGGCTTTTGCCAATGGAAATGCCCAAATTCTTGATCCTGCAAAATGGACTACCAAAATTGAAAAAAAATCAGAGAATAATTATGTACTTACTTTTAATGCCATCATAGAAAAAGATTGGCATTTGTATTCTCAATTTACGGCTGAAGGCGGATCTTTGCCTTTAGAAATTATTTTCAAAAATCAAAAAGGTAACTTTAATTTAGTTGGCAAAGCCAAAGAAAGCAAAACCACAACTGCTTTCAATGATATTTTTGAAGTAAACGAAACGTACTTTGAGAAAAAAGCTCAAATTCAACAAGAAATTACAATAACGAACCCAAAGATTACAAAAATTGAAGTCAATTTAAATTATCAGGTTTGTAAAGAAGCGTGTATCAATATGGAGAAGAGTTTCACCTTTACGATTCCCGCAGCTTCCAAAACAGCAGAAATAGCTTCTGTAGCATCTGATTTAACTGCAATAGATTCTGCCAAAGTTGATACTGCAGTTGTAAATACAGTTGTAAATAAAGAACAAACTGGTACTCCTGAAAAAGTTCCGGTATTAGATTCTAAACCTTCAAAACAAAGAGGATTGTGGTCTATTTTCTTCATTGCTTTTTTATCTGGATTCGCTGCATTGCTTACGCCATGTGTCTTTCCGATGATTCCTATGACGGTAAGTTTCTTTACAAAGCAAAGTAAAACAAAAGCGAAAGGAATAAGAAATGCTATTATTTATGGAATTGCCATCATATTTATTTATGTAGTTTTAGGATTCTTAGTGACGTGGATTTTTGGTGCTGATGCATTGAACGCGTTGTCTACTAATGTTTGGTTTAATATTATTTTCTTTATTCTGTTAGTTGTTTTTGCTGCCTCATTTTTGGGTGCTTTTGAAATTATGTTACCTAATTCCTGGGCTAATAAAGTCGATAATCAAGCCGACAGAGGCGGAATAATTGGAATTTTATTCATGGCTTTGGCATTAGCAATTGTATCTTTTTCTTGTACAGGACCTATCGTAGGAACACTTTTGGTTGAAGCTGCCTCTAAGGGGGGAATTGCGCCAATTGTTGGGATGTTCGGATTTTCATTGGCTTTAGCCTTACCTTTTATGTTGTTTGCGATGTTCCCGGGTTGGTTGAATTCATTGCCAAAATCAGGTGGATGGCTGAATACTGTTAAAGTAGTTTTAGGATTTTTAGAATTGGCATTGGCATTCAAATTTTTGTCAAATGCGGATTTAGTTTTACAATTGCATTTCTTGGAAAGAGAAGTTTTCTTGGCAATTTGGATTGCTATTTTTGGAACATTAGCCTTTTATTTATTCGGAAAAATTACGCTTCCGCATGATAGCCCTATGAATCATATTTCGGTAGGAAGACTGTCATTGGGATTAGTAGTTTTGGCTTTTACAATATATTTGATTCCAGGAATTTGGGGGGCACCTTTAAAATTAATTTCTGGTTTCCCTCCACCAATGACGTATAGTGAAAGTCCATACGGTGTAGGAAACTCAAAAGGTGGTTCGAATGCATCTGCCCAAATTTTGCCGGAAGGCGCACATTTAGGACCACACGATCTTATTACTTTTGAAGATTATGAAAAAGGATTGGCTTATGCCAAATCAGTAAACAAACCTATTTTACTTGATTTTACAGGATATGCTTGCGTGAATTGCAGAAAAATGGAAGATTATGTTTGGTCTGATCCCTCTATTCTAAAAATATTACAAGATGAAGTGGTGTTAATCTCCTTGTATGTGGATGATAAAAGAGAATTACCAAAAAGCGAGCAATACGTATCCAAAGAAACGGGTAAGGAAATTGTAAGTATTGGTAACAAATGGAGTGATTTCCAAATCACAAGATACAAAGCCAATGCACAACCGTATTACATCGTTTTAGATGTTGAAGAAAATATGTTGTCTGATAAACCAGAGAGTTATAACTCAGATATTAATGCTTACAAAAGCTGGTTAAGAGAAGGAATTGATAAATTTAAAAAGGCCGAATAGGCCTTTTTTTTTGTTTCTGATTGAACCTTGAGATATTTTAAAACGTTGTTTTATAGCAGATAAAATTATATATGTTGTCTTTATTTGGACAGATTTTTTATCTTTAAAAATTATTTAATTCAAGAATACTTATGAAAAAACTACTTAGCGTTTCTCTTTTTTTTGTTGGCGCAATTCTTTTTGCCCAAGATAAAGCAGCAAATTATGTTGCGGATAATTACACCAAAAAAGAAGTGCATATCAAAATGCGTGACGGAGCAGAATTATTTACTTCGATTTACACCCCTAAAGATGTTTCTAAAAAATATCCAATTATAATGCAAAGAACGCCTTATAATTCAGGACCCTACGGAGAAAATCAGTTCAAGAAAAGTATTTCTCCAAGCGAAACTATGATGAAAGAAGGGTATATTGTTGTCTATCAAGACGTTCGCGGCAGGTTCATGAGTGATGGTTTATACGATAATATGCGTGGTTTTATTCCAAATAAAAAAGGAAAAAAAGATACCGATGAAGCTTCGGATACGTATGATACGATTGATTGGCTAGTTAAAAATGTTGCTAATAATAATGGGAATGTTGGGACTTGGGGAATTTCTTACCCAGGATTTTATGCCACTTATTCTTTATTGAGTAATCATCCTGCATTAAAAGCAGTTTCTCCACAGGCGTGTATTGCTGATTTCTTTTTTGATGATTTTCATCATAATGGAGCTTATTTGTTGAGTTATTGGAAAGTAACGCCATTATTTGGACCTCAAAAAACAAAACGTACTACGGAACCTTGGTATAAATTCACAAATATAGGTACTAATGATGATTACCAGTTTTTCTTGGATGCAGGATCATTGTCTAATTTAGACAAGTATTACGGTAAGGAAGATGAATTTTGGCAACAGTTGAAAGACCATTCCAGTTATGATGATTTTTGGCAAAAACGTGGAATTTTGCAGCATTTAAAAAATATAAAACCAGCTGTAATGACAGTAGGAGGTTGGTTTGATGCCGAAGATTTATATGGTCCATTAAATACCTATAGCACCATTGAAAAGAGTAGTAAAAACTACAATACAATAGTTATGGGCCCATGGAGTCATGGCGATTGGGCCAGGAATTCTGCAAAACAAGTGATTGGTAATATTAATTTTGGCGACAGTATTTCCGGGTATTATCAAAAAAATATTGAAGCTAATTTCTTCCATCATTTTTTGAAAAATAATGGTAAAGGTGAAAATAAATTACCAGAAGCCTATGTTTTTGATAGTGGAAGAAAAGAGTGGAAGACCTATGAAAATTGGCCTCCTCAAAATACTGAAAAACAAGATTTCTTTTTACAAGATAACCGATTGTCAAAAATGGCAAAAAAGAATTTTGCCTTTGAAGAATTTATAAGTGATCCTAAAAAACCGGTTCCTTATTCTGAGGATATTAAACAGCAAGGGCTTACGCCAAGAAAATACATGACGGATGATCAGCGTTTTGCGGCCAGACGTCCTGATGTGCTAGTTTTTGAAACTGAGGTTTTGGCTGATGACACTACATTGGCAGGAGAAATCTTGGCTAAATTGCAAGTTTCTACTACAGGAACTGATGCAGATTGGATTGTTAAAGTGATTGATGTTTTCCCGAATGACGAACCGGAAACAAAAGAAGTTGCTCCTTATTTAAAGATGAGTAATTACCACATGATGGTGCGTAGTGAGGTTATGAGAGGACGTTTTAGAAATAGTTTTTCAAAACCAGAGCCTTTTGTGGCTAATGAAAAAACGGAGGTAAATATCAAGCTACAAGATGTTTTTCATACGTTCAAAAAAGGGCACAAAATTCAGATTCAAGTTCAAAGTACTTGGTTTCCGTTTATTGATTTGAATCCGCAAACATTTGTAGATAATATATTCTATGCTAAATCAGAGGATTTTAAAAAACAAACGCATAAAATTTATAATGATTCAAAAATTGAGTTTACGGTTTTAAAATAAAACGGTAATCGTGTTGTATGCTAAACGAGCATTTGACTATACGTAAAACAAAATCCCAATCTTTTTTTATGTTTGAGATTTTGTTTTTAAATGATATTGACTAAAAGTAGTTTAGTGAAAATTGTTTTAAAGATGTTCTTTATTTCTAAATAAATTGTACAGAATTCAAGAATCATCCTTCTTTAATTGACTTTGGAGCAAAAAAAATCCTCTGAATTTTCAGAGGATTAATTTATGTTAAGATGATTTATAGAAACTCACCGTGTTGAGAAATATCTAAACCTAATTCTTCTTTTTCTTCGCTTACTCTAAGTGGAGTTATCTTGTTTACAATAAAGAAAAGGAAATAAGATGCTGAAAATGCAAATACTGAAACTATAATTAAAGCAGTTAATTGATTTAAAAATAATGTAGCATCACCAAATATAAGTCCTTGATTGTCTCCTACTACCGAGTTAACAGTTTTAGAAGCGAATACACCTGTTAATAGCATACCAACCATACCACCAACACCGTGACAAGCAAATACATCTAAAGCATCATCAATTTTACCTTTAGGGAATTTACTAACCACTAAATTACTAACAATACTGGCAAATATACCGATGAACATTGCATGAGAAATAGTCACAAAACCAGCAGCAGGTGTAATAGCCACTAAACCTACAACAGCTCCAATACAAGCTCCCATTGCAGAAAGTTTGTGTCCAAGAATTTTATCAAGAAATACCCAAGCCATTCCAGCAGCAGCAGCGGCTACTGTTGTTGTACCTAATGCTTGTACAGCTAAATCATTAGATCCTAATGCTGAACCTGCATTGAAACCAAACCATCCAAACCATAATAAACCAGTACCTAACAATACGTATGTAATACGAGCAGGGTTAACTTTTTGTATTTTTCTTTTTCCTAAGAATATTGCTCCAGCTAATGCAGCCCATCCAGCGCTCATGTGAACTACAGTTCCACCAGCAAAATCTAATACTCCCATTTTAAAGAAAATACCATCTGGGTGCCAAGTCATGTGTGCTAATGGAGCATAAACTAGTAATATAAATAATACCATAAATAATAAGTAAGCCCAGAAACGAATTCTTTCTGCAAAAGCTCCTGTTATTAAGGCAGGTGTAATGATTGCGAATTTTGCTTGAAATAAAGCAAATAACATGAAAGGTATTGTTGGAGCTAGACTCCAAGCTGTATTTGTATTAACACCTTGAAAAAACAAATTGGGTAACGGATTACCAATTACTCCCCCTATACTAGGTCCAAATGACAAACCAAAGGCGACAACTACCCATAAAACAGTAACAATTATCATAGCCATAAAACTTTGAAGCATAGTACTGATTACATTCTTTTTTCCTACCATTCCTCCGTAGAAAAAACCAAGTCCTGGCGTCATTATTAATACAAGTGCTGTTGCAACAATCATCCATGCTGTATCGCCGGTATCAAATTTTACAGCTTCTGTTGGAGCAGGGCTGTCAATTATGAAATAATTTGAACAAAGGGTTAATACCAAAATCGTGATTAATATCACACTTAAAATAATTTTTCGCATTGTTTTTTAGTTTTAAATTTCGATAAAAATATAAAAATCATCAATAAGCCCCTTTAAAAATATGAGTTAATGTTTTATTTTTGTCATTTTTCTAATCTAGACCCTATTTCATTATGGGTATATTATAATTTAAAGTTAAAATTTGCAATTTGTTAAAGTAAGGTTAAGAGAAATTGTCTTTTTAGGAAATAATATAACAATTATTTTAAGAATTAGTATGCTGTATCCTAAGGCTTGTATTTTTTATACCAAAAGTTCAATATCGTTAAAAAAAAAAGCACCAATCGAAATGAATACAATTGATGCAATTTTTTAAAGTTAAATTAAATGAATTATGTTTTTATTTTAAAAGATGTTGACTTAGAATTTTATAAACTTCATTGATGTTATTTCCTCCTTTACCAAATTGTTTGACAATTGGTGTATTGTCGTTATTTAGCCAGATTTTTAATTCCGCATCCAAATCTAATATTCCTGCACTTTCTTTAGAGAATTTCTTAATGCTGGAATAGGGTATTGACATATAATCAACTTTACTTCCAACCAATTGCTTTTCGACTAAAATCAGCCTTTTGTTGGTAAAAATAAACATGTCACGAATAAGCTTATACGCTTTTTCAATTCTTTCTCCATCAATTAAGATTGGCTCAAATTCTTTTGAAACATTTTCAATATTTACTTCGGATGCATTGCCTAAGATGGCATTAAATAGTCCCATTATTTTAATTTATTTTTGATTGTATTTCGTTTTATATCTTTCGTTCAGCTTAGTTTGATGTGTTTCCAGACTAATTATTCTTCCTTGTATAAAGGCATTAGTTAATTTATTGGTTCTCATATCTAAAGCATCACCTTCGGAAATGAATAATGTAGCATCTTTTCCTAGCTCTAAGGTACCACATTGCGCATCAATTCCTAATATTTTGGCAGTATTTGATGTTATTAATTGTAAAGCTTGCTCTTTGTCTAGACCATAAGCAGCACATGTTCCAGCTAAAAACGGTAAATTTCTAGTATTCATTCTTTCATGGGCACCGCTATTTTCTAAGCCTACCACAACGCCTTTATCCGTTAATAATTTAGCTAATTTGTATGGTAAATCGATATCATGATCATCATTTTCTGGCATTTCATGAACTCGTTTAAGCAATACTCCAATATTGTTTTTTTGCAATAATTCAGCTGTTTTGTAGGCTTCGTATCCACCAACAATCACCATCTTTTTTACTCCACTTTCTTTTGCAAATTGTACCGCATCGATAATTTGTTTTTCTTCATCTGCATGAATAAATAATGTTTGGTTTCCATCAAATAATCCTTTTGTAGATTCTAAAACCAAATTTCGATCTTTTGAACCATCCCCTAAATAGGCTTTGGCATTAGCTAAAAACGCAGACAGTTCTAAAACTTGTTTTGCATAATCCTTATTGGTTTCAATACCTCCTGGTTCAAAACGGGAGCCTAGTCTTCTATAACTAGTAGGGAAGTTAACATGAATTCCATCATTTTCTCTTATTAGTGCATCTTTCCAGTTCCAAGCATCCAATTGAACAATTGATGAAGAACCAGATATAGTTCCCCCACGTGGCGTGATTTGAGCCATCAAAATACCGTTAGGTCGTACAGTTTCTATTACTTTAGAGTCAGCTGTATAGGCAATAATACTCCTTACATTAGGATTCATAGTCCCAATCTCATCTTCATCATCGGATGATTTTACGGCGTCAATTTCAACTAAACCCAGTGTTGAATTTGGTGCAATAAAGCCCGGATAAACATGTTTTCCTGCGGCGTCAATAGTGATGTTATAGGCACCTTCTGCAAGACGAATCACTCTTGCATCGGCTACTAAATTAAATTTTCCGTCAACGAATCCTATAGCACTGTTCTCGATTATTTCTCCATTTCCTAAATGTGCCGTAGCATTAAGAATCAAAATAGATTTTGATTGCTTAACGGCAGGTGTTTGTTGTGCTTTTGTAAGTATTGAGATGCTACAGACTAACACTAAAAGATATATTTTTTTACTAATCATATTTATATATTTTAAAAATTGCTTTGCTTTTTGTAAAAGCTCGATTTTTTGAAATTCAAATTATTCCGCTATTCTTCCATAGTATCACAGTGGTATTCTTTTTTCTCTGTTTTTTTAGGTTCTTGAGTGATCATCCCATTATTTTTCTCTTGCAATAATTGACCAATCAACTCATTTCGTTCTTTAGCAATAGCTACTCTTTGTTCTGCATCTTTTTGAGCATCATAATAGACTACACCTTCGATTAATGTTTTTTCAGCTTTTGCATAAATAGATAACGGATTCGTATTCCACAATACAATATCTGCATCTTTACCCACTTTTATACTTCCTACTTTATCATCGATATGTAATAATTTAGCAGGATTCAGGGTTACAAATTTCCATGCATCTTCTTCTGAAATATTACCATATTTTACTGCTTTTGCTGCTTCTTGATTCAATCTTCTAGACATTTCGGCATCATCAGAGTTGTAGGCTACCACAAGTCCTGCGTTGTGCATAATAGGTCCATTGAAAGGGATTGCATCATTTACTTCAAATTTATAAGCCCACCAATCTGAGAACGTTGAGGCTCCCACGCCGTGCTCTTTCATTTTATCGGCAACTTTATAACCTTCAAGAATGTGGGTATACGTATTCACTTTAAAATTAAATTTCTCCGCTACATTCATCAACATCAAAATTTCAGATTGTACATAAGAGTGACAAGTAATGAAACGCTTTTTATTTAATATTTCGGCTAATGTTTGTAGTTCTAAATCTACTCTTGGCGCATTTCCTTTTGCTTTTTTACCACTAGCATTGTAGGCTTTCCAAGCCATATCATATTCTTTGGCACGTTGGAAATAATCCGTGAAAACTTGTTCCACACCCATCCTTGTTTGAGGAAAACGAGTAGGATTAGTAATTCCCCAGTTAGCTTGTTTTACATTTTCTCCCAAAGCAAACTTGATAAAACCAGGTTGGTCTCTGTAAATCATTTCATCTGCTGAAGCACCCCATTTCCATTTTACAATTGCTGAACGTCCACCAATTGGATTTGCTGAACCGTGTAATAATTGAGAAATGGTAACACCACCGGCTAAATCTCTGTAGATATTAATATCCTCTGAATTTACTACATCTTGAATGGTTACTTCGGCGCTGGAATTATGACCGCCTTCGTTTACACCATTAGAAATAGCAATATGAGAATGTTCATCAATAATTCCGCTGGTTAAATGTTTGCCTTTGGCATCAATAATTGTTGCTGAAGCATCAGCAATATTTTTTCCAATTGATGCAATTTTTCCGTTTTTGACCAATACGTCAGTTTCTACTAAAATACCGTCTTTTTCATTGGTCCAAACGGTAGCATTCTTGAATAATAGGGTTTGTATAGTTGGTTTTTTTAAATTACCATAAGCAACATTAGGAAATGTTGTAGGCATAATTGCATTGTTCTTTTCGATTTTTGAGGAATCGATAGCTTTTACAAAAGATGATGTTTTTACTGCTGACCATCTTACTTCTTTTCCATTGAATAAAACTGCTTTTCCTGAAAGAGTCTGATTGTCTTCAACGTATCCAGTTAATCTTGTGAAACTAGTTTTAGTAGAATCGATAGGTTTGATTACCGTTGAAATCCAGTTATTGGTAAAAGTAAGTTTCGATTTTATTTTTTTGTTATCAACCGTTATCACCTCAGATTTTGGTGCAGCAACTTCGCCATCAATTTTCCATTTGAATTTTTCAGCGTTGATGGTTAAATCATAATTACCACGAATATCTTTAATTGTAAGGTCGTTAATTACAAATTTGTTTCCTTGAACCCAGTTTTCGTATAGTATTGTTTTTTCATTAAAAATCTCACCGGATGCAATAATAAAATTAGCTAGACTTCCAGTTTTTAAACTTCCTATTTCATTGCTTTTTCCTAAAATTGAAGCGGGGATAATAGTCAATGCTTCTAATGCTTTCGTTTTATCAAATCCGTATTTGATGGCTCTTAATAGATTAGGTCTAAAATCTTCCATTTTTTTTAACTTATCAGTCGTCAAAGCGAAAACAATTCCATTATCTGATAAAACTTTAAGATTGGTTGGTGCTTGATTCCAAAAACGCAAGTCTTTCAATTCCATTTGATTGGCTTGGTTTGAGTCAGAAACATCATACGCTTCAGGGAAATTGATTGGAATAATAAATTTCGAATTTGTTTTTTTGATCTCCTCAATGCGTTCAAATTCACTTCCGTTTCCTTTCAATATATAATTTAACCCAAATTCCTTGGCTATTTTTGAAGCTCTTAAGCTGTTTAATTTGTCTTCTGAAGCAAATATTTGAACTAGTTTTTCATTATTTGACAAGGCTTCTAAGGATAAATCTTTGGTTGTTGCATTTCCTTTTTTGTACCAATCTAAATCTAAATACATTTGACGCAGTAATGCCATCATTCCCATCAATGAACTTGGATAGGCTTGATTTGTTGTGACACTTTTAGTAAATGCAAAATGATTGGTTACTTTATCGGATAATAATTGGTTGCTTTTATCAAAATTATTCAAAGCAATCAACGTACCTGTTCCGCGAGCAATTCCGTCTTGAACGTGAGTTCCTACGATACCAAATCCTGCTTTTAATAATTCTTCAGCTTTAGTTTGGTCGTATTTAAAGCTATCATATCCATTTACTTCTGAGCGAATACTTTCATTCCAGTAATGCCCTGTTTTTTTGGTGTCATATAAAGGATTTCTTTCAGTACTGCTAATTCCTTTTGGTTTTTCGATTCCAAAATTAGTGTACATATCAATAAATGAAGGATAAATTGATTTTCCTTCTAAGTCAATTGTCATGCAGTTTTTAGGAATAGCAATGTTATTTCCTGCGCCAATAACTTTTCCGTTTTGGATTAATAGTGTCCCTTTTTCAATGATTTGTGTTGGTGTGACATAAATTTTTGCATTTGTAAAAGCGGTAAAATTGGTGTTTTTGTTTTGAACACTTTCATTATTGGGAAAGTATTCTTGCGCATAGGTTTTTGGTAATAAAAGACTGAAATACAGTAGAAGTAAGATTTTTTTCATAGGGTGGGTTCTAATTATTCTCTAAAATTAAAAAAAGGAATACGTTAAGCATTATTTTTTTTGATTTTAACATTTATTTTTTGAAGAAAAAAAACAAAATGATCGACTCTATCATATTATTCTAATTATTTTGACATAAATTTTTACTATTCTGTATTGTTTTTTAAATTTTGTAGGAATAATTACAATAATTAAAAATGTTTAGCTAATTTTAGAATCAAATAAGTAAACATGCTAATTAAAGTTTTTGGAAGTGCTGTTTTTGGAGTGGAAGCCACTACAATTACCGTAGAGGTAAATATTGATAAAGGGATTGGTTATCATTTAGTTGGCTTGCCAGACAATGCTATAAAGGAAAGCAGTTACCGAATTGCGGCAGCGCTTAAAAATAATGGGTACGCCATGCCTGGAAAAAAAATTACCATCAATATGGCACCTGCTGATTTGCGCAAAGAAGGCTCTGCCTATGACTTGACTTTAACTATCGGAATTTTGGTGGCATCTGGGCAAATCAATGCAGAGGACGTTGATAAATACATCATTATGGGAGAACTTTCCCTTGATGGCAGTCTTCAACCAATAAGGGGTGCTTTGCCAATTGCGATAAAAGCCAAAGAAGAAGGTTTTAAAGGTTTTTTTCTTCCAAAGCAAAATGTAAAAGAAGCCGCTATTGTGGCCGGATTAGACGTGTATGGAGTAGAAAATGTTCAGGAAGTGATTGATTTCCTCGAAGGAAAAGGTACGCTGGAACCAACAACAATTGACACGCGAGCCGAATTTTATAAAACCTTAGATTTTCCAGAATTCGATTTCTCGGATGTCAAAGGACAGGAAAGCATCAAGCGTTGTATGGAAATAGCGGCTGCTGGAGGACATAATATTATCTTGATTGGCCCGCCGGGAGCCGGAAAAACAATGTTAGCCAAGCGTTTACCCAGTATTTTGCCGCCCATGACGTTGCGTGAAGCATTAGAAACCACTAAAATTCATAGTGTTGCAGGAAAACTAAAGGAAGTAGGATTGATGAATCAACGCCCGTTTCGTAGTCCGCACCATACTATTTCAAATTTCGCATTAGTTGGCGGGGGAAGTTATCCGCAACCAGGCGAAATTTCTATGGCGCACAACGGCGTTTTGTTTCTGGATGAATTGCCAGAATTCAAACGGGATGTTCTCGAAGTGATGCGTCAACCGCTGGAAGATCGAGAAGTGACCATTTCGAGAGCCAAGTTTACGGTTACTTATCCGTCCTCGTTTATGCTGGTGGCGAGTATGAATCCGAGTCCAAGTGGTTTCTTCAACGATCCGGATTCGCCGCAAACTTCTTCGCCACACGAAATGCAACGGTATTTGAGTAAGATTTCGGGACCTTTATTAGATAGAATTGATATTCATATCGAAGTTACTCCGGTTCCTTTCGACAAATTATCCGAAGATCAAAAAGCAGAAAGCAGTGTTGATATTCGGAAAAGAGTGACTGCGGCACGAGAAATTCAAACCGAACGTTTTGAACAAATGGAAAATATCCATTACAATGCTCAAATGAATACCAAACACATTCGGGAATATTGCGCCTTGGACGATGTTTCCAAGCAATTATTAAAAACGGCGATGGAACGATTAAATCTCTCGGCGCGGGCATATGACCGGATTTTAAAAGTAGCACGCACGATTGCTGATCTTGATGCTGCTCCAATAGTGGTTTCGAGTCATATTGCTGAAGCGATTCAATATAGAAGTTTGGATCGAGATGGTTGGTTGGGGTAAATTAGATTTCAGATTTTTGATTAACGATTTTTGATTGCAGATATTTAACCTCTACAAAATCGATAAGCGGGGAAAAAAGAAAAGTATAGAAATAATTACGTCAAAAAAGAGATTTCGAGAGGAATCTCTTTTATTTTTGCCAAATGTTAGAAATTCTGTACCAAGACGAATATATTATTGCAATTAATAAACCAAGTGGATTGTTGGTCCACAAATCGTTTTACGCACGCGATGCAAAAGTTTATGCGATTCAAGAATTGAGAAATCAAATAGGAGGGCAACACGTTTATTCTATTCATCGGTTAGATCGCAAAACATCTGGTGTTTTGTTATTTGCGTTGGACAAGGATGTTTTAAAAATTATGAATGATCGATTTGCCACACGCGAAGTCGAAAAAAAATATTTAGCCATTTTACGTGGTTGGTCACCCCAAGAACTAACGATTGATTATGATTTAACCAATGATGATGGTATTATACAAAATGCAATAACCTACTTTCATCGATTGCAAACTACCGAAATTGAGTTAGAATTTAACAATAAACCTACGTCACGGTATTGTCTGGTAGAAGCGATTCCTGAAACGGGGCGTATGCATCAATTACGAAAACATTTCAAACATATTTTTCATCCTATTTTAGGAAGTCGTCCACATGGTTGTAACAAACAAAATAAATTATGGTTGGAGCATTTTGAATTGAAAGGAATGATGCTTCATGCACATCAGTTAATTTTTAATCATCCCATAACAAATGAACCACTTATCTTGAATGCAAAGATTAATGAAGAGTTTAGCAGAGTAGGTACTATTCTTAATCTAGATTTGAAGACGTATGAATAGAATACTGATACCATTTATTACTATATTTTAGCCCAATATATTTTTGTCACATCGAGCGCAGTCGAGATGTATAGCGGGTTCTCGACTGCGCTCGAACTGACAAATAGTATTAATTTATAAAAAGTATTGGTGTAATTTGTAATGTAATGCTTTACATTATTGTTGTATTTGGAAACAACAGTTTTCAGTATAAATAGGAACAGATTTAAGATTTTTGATTAACGATTTTTGATTGCAAATGGTAATCACAATGTTCCACAAAGTCGAGGACTTTTCGGAGCAGGTAGCCCTAATTCTCAGCAACCATTATTTTTGCTAAAGTCACGTTTAAAAAGTATCTTATTATTTCGCGCAATATAGTCGCCCGATATAATCAAATATGGATGATTAGAGGAATACCCTGTGCTGCGGCTTCTTACAATTATTTTGTCGTTAACTTTCAGGTTATTTAACTGCTGAAAATCTTTAGGAATAAATTGCATCATGTATTCTTCGCCATTAATCTTGACTATAATCCATTTTGGTCCTGATGATTTCGCACTTGCACGCTTAAAAGTAAGTGACGTTACCACTGCGTCCATATTGGTGAAAGCCTTTATGTTCTTCTTTATTTTATAGTAACTGGCATGCACTTTTTTACCTTCAGGAGAAACCTCCCATTCTTTGTACTTTATTCCGTCAGGTGAAGCTTCCCATTTTTTGCGTTCATCTAAGTTGGCTTTACTGTTAGCAACGGACAACTGCTTTAGAGATGTCTTAGTTTCATTTTTAATTTCACGATTAGCACCCGAGCCGAAGGCGAACGGAGCGAAGCTAAATACTAGTCCGATTACCACAACCAGCGGTAAGATCAGCACGTAGATGATTTTTTTCATTTTATCATATCTTTTAAATTGATTTCACGAATTTACATTGATATTTTACGATTTGATAGATTGGGATTGTAAATAAAAATGTAAACTTTGTAAATAAATACTTTACACAATGCATCTTAGTCGAAATCTCCTTTCTGGAAGACGTAAATATCTGTTTGGGTTATTGCTACTCCTATTTATGGCTGCAATCTTTATGGCTTTCAGTAAGGATGATAGTGACGATTTTGATATTGCCAGAAGGGAAGTTTTACTCCGCAGAATCGGACACGAAATACTCTTACAGTCCGGCGACAGTACATCAAGAGTTCTTCCCTTAAAAAAGATAGCTGAAAATGAATATCAAATCAGTTTTGAGAATGAGCTTACTTTTCAAACCGACTCCCTAGTGAATACAACTCAGCGTTTGTTAGCCAAAGATCCATTTGCAAATGATTATGTTGTTAACGTACTTAACTGTGGCAACTCCAGTGTAGCTTATGGATATGCTATATCAAAAAATAAAAAAGATGATATTGTAGCGTGTATAGGAAGAAGGCAACCCGTCGCCTGTTACATGATTAACATTAAATTTAAACCGAATAGTATAACTACAGCAACGAATAAATATTTTTTGGGTGGCTTGTCACTTTTAGCATTTGTTGGCTTTGTTTTTTTGAGGTCGGTTAAGCCAAAGAGCGATTTACCAAAAGATGACCATAACCAGATATTCACTTTTGGTTCGTTGGTATTTGATGCGCAGAAACAGCAACTGCTTATAAATAAAGAAACCATAGATCTGACCGGAACAGAAACGCGTTTGCTGCTCATTTTCGCATTATCTCCTAACGAGACTATAGAGAGAAGCCGATTGCAAAAAGAGCTATGGGAAGATGAAGGTGTTATTGTTGGACGTAGTCTGGATATGTTCATTTCAAAACTTAGAAAAAAACTAGAACTTGATCCTAATAGTAACATTGTTGTAATACGCAACAAAGGATATAAGCTTGAAGTTAGTTCTTAAGACCCGAGGCTGAAAGCTGAACTGAGCGAAGCTAAAATCTTCGCGCTCCTAACGTATGGTAATAGAATTCAATTTGTAAAGTAATGCTTTAAATTATTGTCGTATTTGGGAATAAAAGTTTTCAGTATAAAGAGGAGCAGATTGCAGATTTTTGATTAACGATTTTTAACTTCTACAAAATCGATAATGTGATTGCTAGTGCGAGCGTCCCGCTCGTGCCTATTACAATTTATAATGATTTACTTTTGTTAGTGTTCACGAGCGGGACGCTCGCGCCAGCGGGGTGTAAAATTGAGAATACGCTCGCGCTAGCGGGGAAAAAAGAAAAGTATAGAAATAATTACGTCAAAAAAGAGATTTCGAGAGGAATCTCTTTTATTTTTGCCAAATGTTAGAAATTCTGTACCAAGACGAATATATTATTGCAATTAATAAACCAAGTGGATTGTTGGTCCACAAATCGTTTTACGCACGCGATGCAAAAGTTTATGCGATTCAAGAATTGAGAAATCAAATAGGAGGGCAACACGTTTATCCTATTCATCGGTTAGATCGCAAAACATCTGGTGTCTTGTTATTTGCGTTGGACAAGGAAGTTTTAAAAATTATGAATAATCGTTTTGCCACACGCGAAGTCGAAAAAAAATATTTAGCCATTTTACGTGGTTGGTCACCCGAAGAACTAACGATTGATTATGATTTAACCAATGATGATGGTATTATACAAAATGCAATAACCTACTTTCATCGATTGCAAACTACCGAAATTGAGTTAGAATTTAACAATAAACCTACGTCACGATATTGTTTGGTAGAAGCGATTCCTGAAACGGGGCGTATGCATCAATTACGAAAACATTTCAAACATATTTTTCATCCCATTTTAGGAAGTCGTCCACATGGTTGTAACAAACAAAATAAATTATGGTTAGAGAATTTTGAGCTGAAAGGAATGATGCTTCATGCACATCAGTTAATTTTTAATCATCCCATAACAAATGTACCACTTGTTTTGAATGCAAAGATTAATGAAGAGTTTAGCAGAGTAGGCACTATTCTTAATTTAGATTTGACAAAGTATGAATGTAATACTAATTTGTAAAGTAGTGCTTTACATTATTGTTGTAATTGGAAACAACAGTTTTGACTATAAAGAGGAGGAGATTTCAGATTTTTGATTTCAAATATTTATTACAATGTTATACAAAGTATCCGACTTTGAGGAAGTGACTTTCGGTTTTTAACCGATTTTATTTTTTAAATGTTTGAATTTTAAGGTCAGTCGGAGATTGAAAAAAACATACTTAAAGTCGCAGACTTTGCGCAGCGGGCACGGTTTGCAAATCCGCGCTATCGGGTTGTTTTTTATTTTTTAAATAATTTTCTGGTTAGATGTTCCCCATTTTCATCAACTAAAAATGTAGTGATTGAACCATCTGTTTGCAAAGTGCTATGTCCAATATCAATCCCACAGCTTTTCAAAAGATAGTCGAAGAAAAAAGCATATTCTTGATCATCCCACTTCCTAGATCTTAAAGTTCCAATTGTATTCACATTAATTTCCTTTGTCAAATCGTTATATGCTGTCATATATTTTGGGACATTTTCTTTGATCACAGCACTATAAAACAGGTTACAGTTTACTTCTAGATATTGAGGGAAATTAATTGGGTATTCCTTAAGTTTTTTAAAGCCATCCATAAAGTATTCAATTACATTATTGTCTTCAAAAACGATAGTGATAGCAACCTTACCGAACTTCATTGATACACAAAGTCCTGCAATATTATTATGATAGAAAAATTCTTCATCTGTGCACTTGAAAATAAACAAACTCCAAGGTTTTGGTGAATGAAACGTTGTTTTAAATCTAATTGATTGGAGAAATAGGTGAAGAGCAGAATATCCTTCTAATTCATAAGGGTTAAGAATTTTACCCAATTCAGGGTTTTTCCTATCTATTAATAATGATAATTCTTTGTATCGCGTTGCATAAAGAATTTTTGCTGTCCATTGAAAAATAACTTGCTCGTCTTCAATACTTAAATTTTCGAAAGATCTTTCCAGAAGTTCTTGGAATTTTCCTTCCATTCTAGAGAGATCTTCATTATTACATTTTTCACAGCATGGGACTGTTAAATTTCGATAAGGGATTTTAGTATCATTGGTAACAGTCAGTTTTTTATTCCACAAGTCATATTTATGTTGCAACCATTTTGGGAAAATGTGCTCTGCTGTTTTGGTTTCACATTCTTTTCCGCACAAGAAACATCTCTCATCATCAAATGTCTCTTCTTTGAAATTTTTATAAAATTTGAATTCTGTTTCCATTTTCTAATAACTGCTAACTTGCATATTTATAACAGAATCATACAAAACCAACAATAAGGGGTAGATATGTATTTCAAGCGTCGTACTTTAATTATTTCAAATATAACAATTTTTTCTTACAAATCATCTGGCTATTATAGATTCAAGGGATGAATTTACAAAACGGTATTATGAAAGTAAAAACGCTCTAAATAGCCCCGATAGAAATGAAAAACCTAGTAAGAGCTGGTGTTCAGCTCTTACTAGGTTTGTAATGTATAGCGGGAAATACGTTCTGAAAAAACGAACTCGTTCTGCTCCTAAAAAAGAATAAAAATTAATTATCTATTAGAGCGTCGGTCATTATTTTGACTTGGACGTCTTGGACCAAAACTGTTATTGCTGCTGCGGTTTGTAGTGTCTGTTTTTGGTTTTCGCGGAGTTGAATCGCGTTGCTGTCTTCCTTGTCCTTGTTTGATTGGTTCTTTGGAAGCATTAGGATCTGGCTCGAAACCTCTGATGTTTTCTTTAGGCAAATTCAAACCTACTAATTTTTCGATATCACGCAAAAATACCGTTTCATCCGGACTGAATAACGAAATAGCTTCTCCGCTTGCTCCGGCTCTTCCTGTTCTACCAATGCGGTGAACGTAATCTTCGGGGATATTAGGCAATTCAAAATTGACAACATGCGGTAATAACGGGATGTCCAGACCTCGTGCGGCAATATCAGTTGCAACTAAAGCGGTTAGGCTTCCGTCTTTGAAGCCCGCTAAGGCTTTGGTACGGGCGCCCTGACCTTTATTCCCATGAATGGCAGCTGCTTTGATTCCGGCACTAATCATGCTTTCCGTCAATTTGTTAGCACCTTGTTTGGTACGGGTGAAAACCAAAATTTGTTTCCAGTTTCCTTCGGTAATCAATTTAATGATTAGTTCTGTTTTTTTCTCTTTGGCAACAGGATATACTTTTTGGATAATAGCATCTACGGTCGTATTTTCAGGAGTTGCTTCCACATGAACAGGTTGGTGCAAAATGCCCATGGCCAATTTCTTGATGTCTTTTGAAAAGGTTGCCGAAAATAGTAAGTTTTGTCTTTTAGTAGGTAATACTTTTAAGATTCGTTCAATGTCTCGTAAAAACCCCATGTCTAGCATACGGTCTGCTTCATCTAAAACTAAGATTTCTACTTTGGCAAGTGATATTAAACCTTGGTTTTGCAAATCGATTAATCGACCTGGAGTGGCAACTAAAATATCGACACCCTGACGCAGTTGTGTTACTTGTGGATTCTGGTTTACACCTCCAAAAATCACGGTGCTTTTTAGGTCTAAAAATTCACTGTATTCTTTGATATTGGCCAATATTTGTGCGGCTAATTCTCTGGTAGGAGTCAATATTAAGGCACGAATAGGTCTTTGTCGCAATTGTTGACCTTGTGATAATAGTTGTAAAATAGGTAATGTAAAACCGGCTGTTTTTCCTGTTCCTGTTTGTGCGGATGCTAAAACATCTTTACCTTCTAAAATGGGTGGAATTGCTTTTTGTTGTATTGGAGAAGGAGTTGTATATCCTTTTTTGCTGATGGCTTTGAGTAAAGCATCAGATAAACCTAATGAGTTAAATGACATAAATGGTGTTTATAAAGTAAACACTAGTATTTAGGTTACTTTTTTAATTGGGGGCAAAGGTACTGCTAATTTTTCGATGTGCTTTTGATTGCTTGATTTTGTTTAAATAAAATCATAGTACTACATTTTAATCTGTTGGTAACAAAAAAATAGGGCTATTTGCCCTATTTTATATCTGATTGTTTTTTTAAATAAATTTTTAGTCTATTTCTGCAAAAGTATTTCCTTGCGTGAAGTCTCCCGTTTTGTACCCTTTCATAAACCAAGCTTTACGTTGTGCGGAGGTTCCATGTGTAAAGGATTCCGGAACTATATGACCTTGCATTTTGGATTGTATGGCATCATCACCAACGGCATGTGCTGCGCTTAACGCTTCATCAATATCACCTTCCTCTAAGAAATTATTCATTTGTTGATTGTAATGTGTCCATACACCTGCATAAAAATCGGCTTGCAGTTCTAGAGCTACGGATAATTTATTGGCTTCAGCCTGGCTTTTTCCTTCTTGCATTTGTCTCATTTTGCTGGAAGTTCCTAACAAGGTTTGCACATGATGACCAATCTCGTGGGCAATTACATAAGCAGTTGCAAAATCGCCTCCTTGAGCACCAAATCTAGTTTTTAGCTCTTCAAAAAAAGCTAAGTCCATATATACTTTTTGGTTAGCTGGACAATAGAACGGTCCTGAAGCCGAAGTAGCATTACCACACTCTGTTTCCACAGCTCCAGTAAATAATACCAGTTTTGGATTTTTAAACTGCATGTTGTTTTCTTGAAATATTTTTGCCCAAACATCTTCATTATCGGCAAGAATGGTTTCTATAAACTGTTGCTCTTCGATCTCTTTGGCAGTTAAATCTCTTTGTTCTATAGGGGTACTTTGTCCTTGATTGAATTGCTCTAAGATTGGAGTTAGCATCTGTGCATTTTCACCTCCAAAAGTATTTAGCAGTAAAATTATAACTCCGACGATACCTCCTCCTACAATTGTTCTTCCTCCGGAGGACATACCTCTTCTGTCTTCTACATTATCACTTTGTCTTCTACCACTCCATTTCATAATTGTATGTTTTTTTAGTTATTTACTTTACTCTTTATAAAATTAACTCGAATTTAATTTTTTTTTAAATAAGAGCAAATTTTATTAGAATTAATTTGTCCATTTAGAAAGTGTCTCTTCAATAATTCCTTTTATTATTGGTTTTGAAATATAATCATTCATTCCAGCATTGATACACTTGTCTTTTTCATCTTTCTCAGTACCGGCAGTTATTGCAATAATAGGAATTTTTTTACCAGCTTTTAATTTACGAATGTCATTAGTTGCTTCGTACCCATTCATGATTGGCATTTGGATATCCATAAAAATAATATCAGGATTTATTTCCTCAAATTGATCTACAGCATCTTTGCCATTAGTAACTTCGAAAATCACCGGATTTATATCTAAGTTTTTAATAATTGTTTTGAGTAATAACATATTCACTTTGTTATCTTCAACAATCATTATTTTGATTTTTTTATTACTTATGTTTCTTTTGACGACTATATCTTTAATACCATCAAAATCAGTTTCAAATAAGCTAACCTTTTCTACTGGTTCGTTGCTGCTTTTTAAATCTAAATCAAAATAAAAAGTACTGCCAGAATTAATTTCACTTTCTAGTTGTAAGCGGCTGTTCATTAAACCTAATAATTGATTCGAAATTGTTAATCCCAGTCCTGTTCCCCCAAATTTTCTTGTCGTTGAGCTGTCTTCCTGGGAAAATGCCTGAAATATTTTCTTTTTGTTTTGTTCTAAAATTCCGATTCCAGTGTCAATCACAGCAAAACGAATTTTAGCATTAGAATCGTCTATTTTTTTAATAACGGTTACATCTAAATGTATCGAACCTTTTTCAGTGAATTTTACAGCATTTGCAAGTAGATTAATCAAAATTTGTTTTAAACGTACGCTGTCTACCCAAAAGTATTTAGGAATATCTGAAGCTATATTGAGTTTTAAATTTAATTTTTTTTGATTGGATTCATATAAAATTAAATCAATAATTTGACCTAACATTTCTCCAATATCATATTTATCTATAAATAAATCCAGTTTTCCGGCTTCAATTTTTGAGAAATCCAGAATGTCATTTATGATATCTAATAATGAAAGTGCCGATTGATTTACAGTGGTAATATATTTTTCTTGGGTTACTCCAAGATTAGTTTTCATTAATAAGTCCGTAAAACCGATAATCCCGTTCAAAGGCGTTCTAATTTCATGGCTCATATTAGCTAAAAATTCTGATTTTGCTCTGTTGGCAGCTTCAGCTAATTTCTTTTGTTGTATAACGGTTTCTGTTTTTTTTCTCTGTGTAATATCAATAAAAATACCTTCAATAAATGCAATTTTTTCGTCTTTGTAAATTGCATCTCCAAACTCTTCTACCCAAACAATATGGTTGTCTTTATGTATAATTCGGTAGATTAAGTGAATGGCTCTCTTGTTTTCAATGGCATCTTTTTGTGCTGCAATTGTACTCGTTTTATCCTTTGGATGAATTAAGTCAATGAAGGATAATTGATTATTCAGAAAATTTGATTTTGGATATCCAGTTAGTTTTTCAATTTCATCATTAATATAAATTTTAGTGTTATTTTCATCATAATTAGATAGATAAACGGTTCCGGGAATATTATTAGCTAATAATCGAAACTTTTCTTCACTTTCATAAATTGCGGTCTCGTTAGCAATACGCTCAATAGAAGATGCGATGTTACTGGCTAATGTTTGCAAAATATTAACCTCATCCTCTGACCATATTCTTTCATCTTGGGTGTCGTCAAACCCTAAAAATCCATGAAATTTGTTTCTCACAAAAATTGGAAAAAGAATTAATGAGGCCACATCTACATTGATTAATTTATTTCGTAAAGAAATATTTTCAATTTTAGGAATAACGGCTCTGTATATTTTATTGTTTAAAAGAGGCGTTATTAGTTCTTCAAAATATTCGTATGGTAAATTTTGAAGCTTTACATTATTTTCGGATAGCTTTACATTATGTATTATCCATCGGTATTTTTGACTTATTAATCCTTTGTTTCCGTCATTTTCATAATAATAGGCTCGATGAGATTTTGTTGCTTGTCCCATAATGATTAGGACATCCGAAAAAATATCGTTGATATCATTACTGTTCAAAAATTTCTCCGTACAAAGCGCCATTGCAGAAAAAAGTTCACTTTTGTATTCTAATTTTTTTTCTGTTTCATAGCGACTGTGCGAAATCATGGTTAGCGAGATAATATCCGATATGGATCTTGCAAAATTAATGTCTTCATTATCCCAATTTTTTTTGTTTTTTGAAGCTTCAAAACTTATGGTTCCAGTTAGTTCACCATTGATAAAAATAGGGATGTCGAGTTGTGATTTGATATCGTATTTTAGAAAATAATTTTCTACAAATTCAGATAATTCCCATTTGTCTAAAACATCTGGAGCACTAATTTGTTTTTTACTTTTTATAGATTCAAAGTAAATAGGATAGTTTTCTTTCTCTAAAACATATCCTTTGGTATAGGTATTCGTTTCTAGTTGATATAGACTTTTGCAAGTAATTACATTTTCGTTATAACTCCAGTAACTAACACGACAACAGTTAGTAACTTTTGATGCTGACTCAATGATTTGCATTATGCTAATGTCCAGGTTTTTGTAATTACTAAAGTTAGTAGTCGATAGTTTTTTAATCGTTTTATTGTATTTTTCTACTTTTTTCTGACGAATTTTATTTTCAAATTCAATGTCTTTAAGTTTGGTAATATCCCTTGCAATTCCAGAGTATCCTACTATTTTTCCAGTATCATTTCGATTAATGATCACCTTTTGAGAAACCCAGATTACTTCTCCGTTTTTCTTTACTAATGGAAATTCGATTGTAGGGAAGTTTTGCTCATTTTCTAACAAGTTCATGTAAAAATCCATTATGCTAGTACAGTAATCCTCTCGTATAAATTCTAAATAATGTCTCGTTAGTATTTCGTTTTCTTTGAAGCCTAAAGTTTTTATCGTAAATTCATTAACAAATATAAAATTACCGTAGTGATCTACCTCAAAAATAAGATCAATAGCATTTTGAATTAAATTTTTATATTGATTCTGTAAATGTATTTCATTGGTCACATCCTGACCAATACCGATGATTAAATCGTCTGAAAACCTTTTGTCATTCCATTGTATGTGTTTGTGCTCACCATTTTTACATTTTAATTTCCTAGTAAATGTTCTTTCCATAATATTGTTATTATGAAATTCTTCTCCTATAAACTCTGGATCTTCCGTAACTTTCCAAAAGCCTAATCCCATTACCTCATCAACAGTATATCCTAGAATAGAAATTATATTTTCGCTGCAAAAAACAATTTCGCCTTTTCTGTTTGTAGCTAATATTAATGAATTTCCTTTATTAATGATTTGATTATTGAATCTAACTTCATCATTATTATTGAGCCATAAAATATAGTGTACATAATTTATGATTAGAATTATTGAAGCGTTAATTAATAGTACTAAAAATGTTTTTAATGGCACTAAATCGAACATAAAAATAATACCAAAATAAGTAAAAACTGCTACTACAAATCCATAGTGCAGTTTAGCAGGTTTTAAAACGCTGTAAGAAAAGAAAAAAGCTAATATATAAGCTACAATAGGTATAATATCAGTAGGAGAGTTTATTATATTTCTAGAAATAGAAATAAAATAAACTAAATAAAATACAATGAAAATTTGTTTGATATTTCTATAAACAAGTTGTGATTTTGTGCTAATTAAATATAATGAAAATAACAAAACCCCGATTGTGCAATTTACCAACAATAAGCTTTTTGGTCTGATTTTTAAAATTTCGTAAGCTATTTCTATGATTATAAGTAAAATTCCTAAAAGCATAAGATAGCTTTGATATTCTCTTTTTTGTGTAGTATCCTTAGAGCTTCTCTCTAATAATTTACTTTTTAATCCAGTTTTTAATTTATAAATTTTGTAAAGCAAAAATATACATAAAACAGGCATTACAATTAAGAAAAGATTGCTTGAGGTCAAAATAGTAAAGACCCAAAATAAAACTAATTTTGAGTTTAAAATAGTCAATAGGCTACAATATGACACCATAGAAGTGTTTTGATTAGATTTGAATGACTAGATTTGGTGTTCTACCTCGCTATAGATTTCAATGTAAGGATTTATTTTAAATAAAAACCAAAATTCAGTAAAATTAAATTTTGGTTTTTAGCTGTAAAAAATATTTTTAGTTTCTATTTTCAATCTCATTTTCAGGATCAAATCCTATTATTTCACTGTAAAGAGCATAATACAACGAGTACATAAATGGAATAGTAAAAACGATTCCAATACAACATCCTATAAGTCCTACCAAAGACGCTATAACTCCAATAACAAGTAATCCCAATATAACAATGGGTTCTTTAGAAACGACTAAAATACTAGCTTGGATAGCTTCAACAGCTTTTAGTTTTCCAAAAATGATGAGGGGAATCATTAAAATTGTAAACAAACCAATTGTTACAGAAACAACAACTTCAATAATTGGTATTTGTATGTAATTTATTATACCCGATAGAACGGAGTTAACTATTGTGATCAAAAATGTTGCAATAAATAATTCTTTGAAAAAAGGTGCTTTGTAATATTCAAACATGGTTGACACATGAAATTCGTCGTCTCTTTCGGCACAATACGCCATTTTTATTAAACCAGCAGAAAACGGACTAAGCAAACACGTTATTAAAAGAGAGACTCCTGAGAAAATTAACATGGAGTCTAAACTTAAATTTTCCGTCTGTAAATTTTCCGGTTTTAAAAAATTTACCACTGCTAGACTTCCAAAAACTGCAATTAGTACTCCAAATGCCAAAATACTAAGGAGAACAAAAAGGACAAAAATCATTAAGCCGCCGTACAACGCAATTTTTTTATAATTTTCGAATGCATGGTTGAAAACATTTCCAAAATCTAAGGTATATCCATTCTTTTTTATTTCCTCAATACGGTCTTGTGTAGTTTTAATCATTTGGTTTTGGTATTATTTGGTTTGTTAGTTTTTTATTTTTTAAAATAGACTTCTTCAAAAGGAACTCTAAATCGTTCCCCGTAAATGCCTTGTTCTTCTCTTATTCCACAGCCTAAAATCATGTTTATTTCTGAACGAGCCGGTAAATGTAATATTTTTTTAATTCTCAGCGAATCAAAACCTTCCATTGGACAAGTATCATAATTTATGGCTGCCATACTTATCATAAAATTCTGTGCGGCAAGTCCCGCGCTTTTCTGAGCGACAATACGCATGTCGCTTTGTCGCGCCTGCCTGTAGATGGGTTTGAATATTCCAATAACTTGAAAAGCAAGAAACTTTATCATTCCAATAATTCCTAAAAAATCAAAATAAAGGGTCGGAATAATTTTCTGATAATAATTTAACGCAAACTTTTCTCTCTTCGAATAATCCGTTTTCGGCTTATTGCCGTATTGAGTTTTTAAATAATCAATATTCGATTCTACTCTTTTGCGCCATAAATCTTTTCTCGCAACAACAACTACTATTTGTTGAGCTGTTCTTGCCGCATTCTGATCAAAACTGGCTTTGGCTATTTCTTGTATTATTTCTGGCGAAACAACATGGTAGAACTCCCAAAGTTGCATATTACTGCTCGTGGGTGCCAGAGTTGCTAATTGAATACATTCTTTTACTTTTTGCGCATCAATAGCTTCGTTTTTAAAAAGCCGAACGGATCGTCTATATTTTATAGCCTCACTTACTGATTTTTCATTGGTTACAGCCACTTTAATACTTTTTGAATGGTTTTTAATTTTTCTTTATAAGGTGCATAACGCATAGGTAAGTCGAGCCAAGTTCCTTTTTTCACAATAGCTTTTTTATGGGAAAAAATATCAAAACTTAATTTTCCATGATACGCTCCCATTCCGGAATTTCCAACACCGCCAAAAGGCAGGCGATTATTAGCCAAATGAATTACCGTATCATTGATGCATCCGCCACCAAAAGAATATTTTTGCAGCACTTCATTAATAAAGGATTTATTTTGGGAAAATAAATACAGCGATAGTGGTTTTTCGAAGCTCGAAATTATTTTTTCAATATCAGCTTTTGATTCATAAGAAAGTATTGGGAGTATTGGGCCAAAAATTTCTTCTGTCATTACTAAACTATCCATTTTTGGCTCGTCAAGTAAAGTAGGAGCAAGGTATAATGTTTCTTTGTTAGATTGTCCTCCAAAAAGTATTTCTTGATTTTCCAATAAACGTAATTGACGTTCCCAATTTTTCAAATTGATGATTCTGGCATAATCAGATGATTCTTCCGGGTTTGTTCCAAGTGCTTTTTGAATTTCTTGAATTAATAATTTTACGAAAGTATCTTTCATTTTATGGTGTACCAAAATATAATCGGGTGCAACACAGGTTTGTCCGGCGTTTATGATTTTCCCCCATACAATGCGACGCGCACTTAATTCTAAATTAGCGGTTTCGTCAACAATGCAAGGGCTTTTTCCGCCTAATTCCAGGGTAACTGGCGTTAAGTTTTCGGCAGCAGCTTTTGCCACTATTTTTCCAACAGCAACACTTCCTGTAAAAAAAATATAGTCCCAGCGTTGATTTAATAATTCCTGTGCAATTGTTGCATCTCCCGTGATAACCTCAACATCTTTTACAGCAAAAGTTTCAGTTATAATTTTGGAAATTATATTCGAAGTATTTGGTGTAAGTTCAGATGGTTTTAAAGTTACTTTATTCCCGGCGGCAACTGCAGCAACGAGCGGGCACAAAGCCAATTGAAACGGATAATTCCATGGAGAAAGAATCAATACATTCCCGTATGGTTCACTATAAATAAAATCAGATGAAGGAAAGTTTAAAAGAGACGCAAAAACTTTTTTCGGCTTTGCCCAAGAATCGAT
Organism: Flavobacterium pasteuri; assembly: GCF_048286615.1. Lineage (NCBI taxonomy): Bacteria > Pseudomonadati > Bacteroidota > Flavobacteriia > Flavobacteriales > Flavobacteriaceae > Flavobacterium > Flavobacterium pasteuri. The sequence continues at coordinate 34,823 of NZ_JBLVPN010000009.1, forward strand.
ATTTCTTATAGTTTCCTTCAAGTCACTAATCACATAATTAGTTTCTGTTAAAACAGCTTCAAAAGCAGGTTTCTTAAAATCATCATACAAAGCCTTGATTATTGCCTCTTCATTTTCTATAATGTTGTACAATAATTTTTTAAGGGACTCTTTTCGGAAAGCAATTTCTGTATGATACTTCATGGGATGATTTTAATTTAAAATTACATAAATATTATTTTAAACCCACTCTATATCCGAAATAAAAAAAAAAAAAAACAGGAATAATTATTCCTGTTTTATAATGTATAAATCTGTAAAGTATTGTTTTTGTTCTATTTTTAATTGAAACACAAGGATCAGATTAAACTGCATTCCAAATCACATCATCAGGTGTTGGTGCGATGATTTCTATATTTTCTTTGGTAACAGGATGTACAAAAACTAATTTACGGGCATGTAAATGAATACCACCATCCGGATTGCTTCGGTCAAAACCGTATTTCAAATCACCTTTTATGGGTGATCCAATAGCCGAAAGCTGCGCCCTGATTTGATGGTGTCTACCTGTGTGAAGATTAATTTCCAGAGCAAAATAATTATTGAGTTCCTTGATGATTTTATAATCTAAACTGGCTAGTTTACTGTCAGGAACTTCTTTTAAATGCGCTTTTGAAGTGTTGTTTTTTTCGTTTCTTTTCAAAAAATGAACCAATTTATCCTCGGACTTTGAAGGCTTGTTTTTGACAATGCACCAATATGTTTTTTGAGTTTCACGATTGCTGAACAACTCATTCATTCTCGTCAACGCTTTGCTGGTTCGCGCAAAAACAACTATTCCAGTTGTTGGTCGGTCTAAACGGTGTACTACGCCCAGAAATACTTCTCCGGGTTTGTTATACTTATCTTTGATGTATTCTTTCACCACATCAGATAAGGGTTTATCACCTGTTTTATCACCTTGCACAATATCACCTACGCGTTTGTTGACCACAATAAGATGGTTGTCTTCGTGAAGAATTTGAAGGTTATTTTTATTCGAAACTATTTTCATTTGGATTTTTAGATTGTTAGACTACTTAGATTTTTAGACAAGTTAGACTTTTTAGATATTTAGTTTCTTAAACAAGTCATGCAGTCTGAAAATCTAAAAAAGTCTATAATAAAGTTGCTCTAAATCTTGAAGTCATTTTAATAATTTCGTTTAGCATATCTGATAATTCTTTTAAATCTTCTGGAGTTATAAAACCTAAATCTGATGAAATAAGAATTTGTGTTTCGACTTCATATGCTGAACCGATGGCGATTTCTAAAAATCGTGCAAAGTCCTTATTAGATTGCCTTGATGATCCTTCAGCAATATTAGATGGAATAGAAACAGAAGCTCTTCTTAATTGATTTGTTAGTCCAAATTTTTCATCGTTAGGAAAAGACAAAGTCACTTTATAAATTTCAGAACAAAAAAATCTACTTTTTTTCCAAATCTCTAAAACCTTAAATCGATGCATTTCTACTTTTTTAGTCTAATAATCCAATAATCTAAGAAGTCTAATTTTAATATTGTTCGCTGGAATTAGGAAAATCACTTGATTTCACATCGGCAACATATTGACCTATGGCAGTTGTCATTCCTTCGTATAAATTCATGTATCTTCTCAAGAAACGTGGACTAAATTCATTATTCATTCCTAACATGTCGTGAATTACCAAAACTTGACCATCAACTCCGCCGCCAGCACCAATTCCAATTACCGGAATCGAAATACTTTGAGCTACTTTTTCGGCTAAATGTGCCGGAATTTTTTCTAAAACTAAAGCAAAACAACCTAATCTTTCCAACAATTTAGCATCCTCAATAAGTTTATCTGCTTCTTCCTCTTCTTTGGCACGAACAGTATAGGTACCAAATTTATAAATAGATTGAGGAGTTAAACCCAAATGTCCCATCACTGGAATTCCTGCGTTTAGTATTTTCTTGATTGAATCTTTAATTTCTTTTCCGCCTTCCAGTTTTACGGCATGACCACCGCTTTCTTTCATGATTCGGATGGCAGAACGCAACGCTTCTTTAGGATCTGATTGGTAACTTCCAAAAGGTAAATCCACCACAACCAATGCTCTTTCTATAGCTCTCACTACAGATGAAGCGTGATAAATCATTTGGTCCAACGTAATTGGCAAAGTCGTTTCATGACCAGCCATTACATTCGATGCAGAGTCACCTACTAAGATTACATCAATTCCGGCTGTATCAACGATTTTTGCCATGGTGTAATCGTATGCGGTAAGCATGGAAATTTTCTCTCCATTTGCTTTCATTTCAATCAGTGATTTTGTAGTAATCCTTTTATAATCTTTTTTTGCGACAGACATATTTGTTGTTTTAAGATTGTAAAGGTAATAAAATGTATATTTTTAACTCAAAAATGTAACAGTAATGTTATTGGAAGTTCTAATTAATTAAAAAAGTAATTATGCGTAAAATAGTAGTATTGATTGTATTGTTCACATCAACATATTCTCAGGCTCAAAATCAAGAAATTCAAAAAGTGGTTGAAACTTTTTTTGAGGCTTTTCATGCCAAAGATACTTTGAAATTAAAGTCTCTTTGTGAGGATACAATGATTTTACAATCTATTAGTGAGAATGCTAAAGGCACCAAATTATCCAATGAAAAGCCACAAGTGTTTTTTAAATCGATAGCTTCTATTCCTGCTGAATTAAAGTTTCAGGAAAAAATTATGAGTTATGCTATTCAGGTAGATGGGAGCATGGCGCACGCTTGGACACCTTATGAGTTTTATGTAAACGATAAATTGAGCCATAAAGGCGTGAATGCTTTTACGCTTTTCAAAAAAGAAAATAGCTGGAAAATTATTCATCTTATCGATACCCGAAGAAAGTAAACCCTAATTATTTTTTATTTGTCAGCATTTAAAAAGTTAGCTTTGTATTTTAAATTTATACAAATCCTATTTTGAAAAACATACTTATCATTGATGATGAAGAAAAACTGCGTAGCCTTCTAGCCCGAATCGTAAAATCAGAAGGTTTCGAAGTTTTCGAAGCACCAGATTTAAAGTCAGGTTTCAAGAAACTGGAACACAGTGATATTGATGTGATTCTTTGTGATGTCAAACTTCCTGATGGCAATGGTGTTGATTTTGTTCAAAAGATAAAAACAAATTTTCCATTAACAGAAGTTATCTTATTGACTGCTTTTGGCAAAATTTCAGATGGTGTTCAAGCCATGAAAAACGGAGCTTTTGATTATATTGTCAAAGGCGATGACAATGACAAAATTATTCCGCTGTTGTATAAAGCATTGGAAAAAGTCCAACTGATTAAGAAAGTCCAACAACTCGAAAAACGAATTTCTGATAAATATTCTTTTGATACTATTATTGGAAAATCGAAAGGATTGGAACAAGTGATTAATCTGGCTAAAAAAGTAGCCAAAACCGATTCCACTGTACTCTTAACGGGAGAAACAGGAACCGGAAAAGAAGTTTTTGCACAAGCCATTCATGAAAACAGCAACCGAGTAGGAAAATCTTTTGTTGCTTTGAATTGCAGTACTTTCAGCAAGGAAATTCTCGAAAGTGAATTGTTTGGACATAAGCAAGGATCTTTTACAGGAGCTGTAAAAGACAAGAAAGGATTTATTGAAGAGGCGAATGGCGGTACTTTATTTCTGGATGAAATTGGCGAAATGCCGTTAGAATTACAAGCTAAATTACTACGGGTTTTAGAAACCAATGAATACATACAAATAGGAGATACGACACCCAGAAAATCAAATTTTAGGTTAATAGCCGCAACCAATCGCGATTTAAAAACCGAAAGTGAAGAACACCGTTTCCGTTCGGATTTGTATTTTCGATTGAATATTTTCGAAATTAAAATTCCTCCCTTAAGAGAAAGAATAAAAGACATTGCACCATTGACAAACTATTTTGTGAAACAATTTTCAGAGAAAGTAAATAAAAAAATAGTCTCTATCGATGGCGATTTTTTGCATAAGATGGAAACATACCATTGGCCTGGAAATGTTCGGGAACTGAAAAATGTGATTGAACGTTCCGTAATTTTGGCTGAAGATTTTAACTTGACGCAAGATGTATTGCCTTATGAGGTTCAGCATCAGCAAGATAATTCCAGTAAGACGATGTCAGCTTTTTCGATGCAAAGTATTGAAAAACTCCACATTCAAAAAGTATTAAATTACTCCAAAGGGAATAAAGCCGAAACCGCACGCTTATTAGAAATAGGCGTTGCAACACTTTATCGAAAATTAGACGAATACAATATTCATTAAAATCATATTATTTTGAGAAAAGCCTATCATTTTGATAGGCTTTTTTTATGTTTTTTTTTGGCATAAAAACCTCAATTCCTTTATTGACAAATCTTTGAGGTGTGCTGTGGTTTTTTGGAATGCATTTTGGCATAAGCGTTGAAGAACATAAAAAATCATTCTTATGAAATCTCCATGATTCAAATTAGAAATAAAACCGAAGAATGGCGATACCATATTCCTTTAAAAAACAAATATTAAATACATATGAAAAATCAAGTCACCTCGATCTACAAACAAGCAGAACGCTTCGCCGAAATCACCAAGACTGCCATTATTACGGGAAATATTTCCAGAGCAAAAAAATGTTTGGCACTCGCTGAACGATTATTGGTAACAGGAAGCAACGAAACAAAAAATGCTATTTCCAATGTCTATCTTTTTTCGGTTTCCTCTTTTATGGAAATGCGCCATTGCACTATTTCGAATCTTTTCCCAAAATCCTTGAAGGCGGAGTACATCAAGCAAATAAACGCTTCGGGAGTATAAAACTAAATTTTAATATGTCACCCTGAGCGCAGTCGAAGGGCTAAAATCTAAAACACCAATAATCTATGTTAATCACAATCCTTTTACTCGCACTAGCCATTTTGTTATTTGCGATTTGTTTTAAATCTGTCGAATTTTTTGAAAAAATTTAAATTATGACTGCACTATTTATTGTCGCATTGGCCGTTTTCGGCTATTTGGTTTATGTATTAATCAAGCCCGAAAAATTTTAACTTAATAAACTATTTTTTTATGAACACAGAATTATTTGGTGTCATCAGTATTTTTATCATCTCTATAATTTTAGCGGTTCCTGTTGGGAAATATATTGCTAAAGTTTTTACGGGAGATAAAACATTCCTTGACCCGATTTTCAATCCAATTGAGAAATTTATTTTCAAAAGAAGTGGTATCAATTCCACCGAAGAAATGAACTGGAAACAACATTTAAAAGCGTTGTTAAGCGTGAATATGGTTTGGTTCTTTCTTTGCTTTTTTGTTTTGTTATTTCAAGGTTCAATGCCTTTAAATCCGGACAATAATCCAAACATGACTCCAGATTTAGCATTCAATACCGCTATTTCGTTCATGGTAAATTGCAATTTACAGCATTACTCTGGCGAGACAGGTGTTTCTTATTTATCGCAGATGGTTTTGATGTTCCTTCAATTTGTTTCTGCCGGTGTTGGGATGGCTGCCGCAGCAATGGTTTTTACCGCAATGAAAGAGAGAACCACTGATAAATTGGGCAACTTTTATAATTATTTTATCAAAAGCTGTACTAGAATTTTACTGCCTCTTTCTGCTCTTGTAGCCATCGCTTTGTTATTTAGCGGAACACCAATGACTTTTGAAGGAAAAGATACAATTACCACTTTACAAGGGGATTCAGTAGCAGTTTCCCGTGGACCAGCAGCAGCATTTATCGGTATTAAACATATCGGAACCAATGGTGGGGGATTTTTTGGAGCCAATTCGGCACATCCATTAGAGAATCCTACTTATTTTACCAATGCGGTTGAATTATGGGCACAATTAATTATTCCGTTTGCAATGATTTTTGCATTAGGTTTTTATCTAAAGAAAAGAAGGCTGTCCTACGTAGTTTTTGGAGTTATGACGGTTGGATTTTTACTTTTAGTTGTTCCAACAGTTATCAGTGAACTCAACGGAAACCCAGCTATCGAAAAAATGGGAATTGCCCAAACAACCGGAGCTATGGAAGGCAAAGAAGTTCGTTTTGGACCCGCCATTTCTGGATTTTGGAGCATTGCTACCACTGTAATTTCTACAGGCTCGGTCAATAGTATGCATGACAGCTCGATGCCTGTTTCTGGGTCCATGCAATTATTGGCGATGATGGTGAATGCCTTTTATGGTGGTTGCGGAGTAGGATTTTTGAACTTTTATATTTTTATCATTCTTGCAGTTTTTATTTCGGGATTAATGGTGGGACGAACACCAGAATTTTTAGGAAAGAAAATTGAAGCCCGAGAAGTTAAAATTGCAGCTTTCATTGCCATTCTTCACCCTTTATTGATATTGTCAGGAACGGCTTTGGCTTCTTATTTTGCTGCAAATGATACTGCAATGGGCTACTGGTTTAGCGGAAACGCCACCGGCTGGTTGAACAACCCTGGGCATCACGGATTTTCGGAAATGTTATACGAATATACTTCGAGTGCAGCCAACAATGGTTCTGGATTTGAAGGTTTGGGCGACAACAATCCTTTTTGGAATATCACCACAGGAATTGTGTTGTTATTGAGTCGTTTCCTTCCTATCATTGGGCCTTTAGCCATCGCAGGATTGTTGGCCAATAAAAAATATATTCCTGAAAGTGCGGGTACTTTAAAAACAGACACGTCTATTTTTGGAGTTATGGTTTTTGCCGTAATCGCCATTATTGCAGCCTTATCTTTCTTCCCAGCATTAGCACTTGGACCTTTAGCGGAGTACTTTACATTAAAATAATAATAAAAATGAATAACAATAAATCCAATTCATTATTCGAAAGTAAGCAAGTAAAAGAGGCGCTAGTGCAGTCTTTTGTTAAGCTAAACCCGAAAATAATGTTCAAGAATCCGGTAATGTTCACCGTTGAAATTGGAACTGCCATTATGTTTGCTGTGTGTGTTGCAATTTTATTTGGCGCACAAGACCAAGGCAGTTTTACTTATAATTTCATAGTATTTTTAATTTTGTTAGCAACCCTTTTGTTTGCGAATTTTGCTGAGGCTATTGCCGAAGCCAGAGGAAAAGCACAAGCCGATAGTTTGCGAAAAACACGGGAAGAAACACCCGCAAGACAAGTTTTAGCCAATGGCGAAATTAAGAATATCAGTTCTTCTGAATTGAAGAAAGGCGATGTTTTTGTTTGTGAAGCTGGAGATTTAATTGCAACTGATGGTGAAATTATCGAAGGATTGGCCACTATAGATGAAAGTGCCATTACCGGAGAGAGTGCTCCTGTAATTCGGGAAGCAGGTGGCGATAAATCATCAGTAACTGGAGGAACTAAAGTATTATCAGACAAAATCAAAGTGATCGTGACTAACGAACCAGGAGAAAGTTTTCTGGATAAAATGATTGCTTTGGTAGAAGGAGCGAGCCGCCAGAAAACGCCTAATGAAATTGCGTTAACTATTTTGTTGGCTGCCTTTACATTAATTTTTGTGATTGTTTGCGTGACCTTGAAACCTTTTGCCGATTATGCGAATGCACCGATAACAATTGCCGCCTTCATTTCGCTATTTGTTTGTTTGATTCCAACAACGATTGGTGGTTTGTTATCAGCCATTGGAATTGCAGGAATGGATAGGGCTTTGCGTGCCAATGTAATTACCAAATCAGGAAAAGCGGTAGAAACTGCCGGCGATATTGATGTATTACTTTTGGACAAAACTGGAACCATCACCATTGGAAATAGAAAAGCGACTCGTTTTTATCCAGCAAAAGGAATCTCGGAAGAGGATTTTATCAAATCTGCAGTTTTGAGTTCGCTGGCTGATGACACGCCCGAAGGCAAAAGTATTGTGGAACTGGCAGGAATTGAAGTGGCAAACAAACTATCGATTGAAGGAGCTACTTTAATAAAGTTTACTGCCGAAACTAGAACTAGCGGTGTTGTTTTAAAAGACGGAACCGATATTAGAAAAGGTGCTCAGGATGCTTCAAAAAATATTGCACTGAAAGCGGGAACTATTTTTCCAGAGGATATTGCACAAGCAGTGATTGTTATCTCATCAAAAGGTGGAACGCCATTGGTGGTAGTAAAAAATGCTCAAGTCCAAGGTGTTATTGAATTGCAGGATATTATCAAAACGGGAATGAAAGAACGTTTTGAACGTTTGAGAAAAATGGGTGTAAAAACGGTGATGGTAACCGGAGATAATCCGTTGACAGCCAAATTTATTGCCGAAGCAGCTGGTGTAGATGATTTTATTGCCGAAGCCAAACCTGAGGATAAAATGAATTACATCAAAAACGAACAAGAACAAGGCAAGCTCGTAGCGATGATGGGTGATGGAACAAATGATGCACCCGCTTTGGCGCAAGCCAATGTTGGTGTAGCCATGAACAGCGGAACACAAGCAGCTAAAGAAGCCGGAAACATGGTCGATCTAGACAATGATCCCACCAAGTTAATTGAAATCATAGAAATAGGAAAACAATTATTGATGACCAGAGGAACGCTTACCACGTTTTCGATTGCGAATGATGTGGCTAAATATTTTGCTATTGTTCCCGCGCTTTTCATCACGGCTATTCCTGCTCTTGAAGGATTAAATATTATGGGATTACACAGTCCAGAAAGTGCGATTTTATCAGCTGTCATTTTCAATGCGATTATCATTCCGATATTGATTCCTTTAGCTTTAAAAGGGGTTGATTATAAGCCAATCGGTGCGAGTGCTATTCTAAAGCGAAACCTATTGATTTATGGTCTTGGTGGTTTGATCATCCCATTTATCGGAATTAAAATAATTGATTTAGTTGTAGCATTATTTATGTAGATCCAAACCTAACAGGTTTCAAAAACGGGTTAGGTTTATAAAAAAAAACAAAATGAAAAATATATTTTCAATATTAAAATTCACCTTATTTATGGTGGTGTTGTTAGCGGTTATTTACCCAATGGCAATTTTTGGGATAGCACAATTGGCTCCCAATAAAGGAAAAGGAGAAACAATTACTGTAAACGGAAAAGTGGTGGGGTATCAAAAAATTGGGCAAAAATTCGATAAATCCAACTACTTTTGGGGAAGGCCTTCAGCGGTGGATTATAACGCTGCAGGAAGTGGAGGAAGCAATAAAGGGCCGAGTAATTCTGATTATTTAGCATTGGTGCAAAAAAGAATCGACACTTTTTTAATCGTGCATCCTTATTTGAAAAAATCAGAGATTCCTTCGGATATGGTGACGGCTTCAGGAAGTGGGTTAGATCCTAATATTTCTCCGAAAGGAGCTTTGATTCAGGTAAAAAGAGTTGCAAAAGAAAGAAACATATCAGAAGATAAAGTAAAAGCTTTGGTGCAAGCAAAAATCAATTCACCAGCAGTAATAGGAACTGCAACCGTAAATGTTCTAGAGTTGAATGTAGCCTTGGATTTATTGAAATAGGATTGATTTCAATACTAAAGTCAATGGAAAATTAAAAAAACAAGGTCTTTAAAAATACACACCTAGCCCCGATAGAAGGGAAAATCCTTTTGTCTCGTTTTTTACGAGACAAAAGATTGGAATGATAGCGGGATTAGCTTCTAAAAATAATAGAAATGAAAAAAATAATAATTACAGCTTTAATAGCTTTTGGGATAACAACAGTTAATGCACAAGAAACTGAAAAAATACAAAGTCCTTTTACGTTTTCGGGTTATATAGAAACGTATTACAGTTATGATTTTGGAGAACCCGACAATCATGTAAGACCTGGATTTGTTTACAGTCATAACAAGCACAACGAAGTCAATTTGAATTTAGGATTGGCGAAGGTAAATTATACTAAAGAGAATGTTCGCGGGAATTTTGCCTTAATGGCTGGAACGTATGCCCAATACAATTTGGCAGCAGAACAGGATTTACTAAAAAATGTGTATGAAGCGAATGTGGGTGTGAAAATTTCGTCAAAACACAATCTGTGGGTTGATGCGGGAATTATGCCGTCACATATTGGTTTTGAAAGCGCGATTGGTAAAGATTGCGTCACTTTGACTAGAAGTATTTTGGCTGATAATTCGCCGTATTATGAAGCGGGTGTGAAAATTGGATATACGTCAAAAAGCGAAAAATGGTATTTGGCTGCGATGTTTTTAAACGGTTGGCAACGCATCCAGAAAATTGATGGCAACCAAACTCCGGCTTTTGGTACACAGGTAACCTATAAACCTTCTGCCAAAACTACATTAAACTGGAGTACGTATGTTGGGAATGAACAACCGGATAATGTAAAAAAATGGCGTTATTTCAATAATTTTTACGGACAATTTAAAGTATCCGAAAAAACAAGTTTAATTGCTGGTTTTGATATTGGAGCGCAACAAAAAGCAACAGAAAGAGACCAATATGATGTTTGGTTTGCACCAATCTTAATAGCACAATACAAACCGACAAGTAAAATCCAATTGGCAGCAAGAGCCGAGTATTATGCCGATGAAAAAGGAGTCATTATTGCATCTGGAACACCTAATGGTTTTAAAACATACAGTTTTTCCACAAATTTTGATTATTTAGTTACTGATAATGTGATGTTTAGAATAGAAGCAAGAACTTTGAATAGTAAAGACGATATCTTTTTGAAAAACACTAATCCTAGCAATCAAAATGTATTTTTAACGACAGCATTGGCTATTTCTTTTTAATTTCCTTTTTTTAAACCATTAAGATATTAAGATAAATTAAGTATTTTCTTAATGAAACACAGTATCATAAAGTTTCAATTTTTTTAGATTGCTTCGTGCCTCGCAATAACTATGGACAACGAAAAAGAAAATAATGTCAAGCACTTTCTTGATTTAATTCAGAAATCACGCAAAGGAAAGTTTAAAGTCTACATCGGTATGAGTGCCGGTGTGGGCAAAACTTTCAGGATGTTACAGGAAGCACATACCTTGTTGAAAAACGGGATAGATGTAAAAATTGGGTTTATAGAAACTCACAATCGGAAAGAAACACACGAACTACTAGAGGGTTTACCGGTCATTCCCAGGCGAACTCTTTTTTATAAAGGGAAACTACTTGAAGAAATGGATTTACAAGCCATTATCAATTTGCGTCCAGAAGTGGTTATTGTAGATGAACTAGCGCATACAAACATTGAAGGAAGCAAAAATGAGAAGCGATGGCAAGATGTTTTGGAGATTTTAGAAGCAGGAATAAATGTGATTTCGGCAGTGAATATTCAGCACTTAGAAAGTTTAAACACAGAAGTAAAAAACATCACAAATATTGACGTTCAGGAACGCATTCCGGACAGTGTTTTGAAATTGGCAGATGAGGTGGTTAATATTGATTTGACTTCAGATGAATTGATTATGCGTTTGAAAGAAGGTAAAATCTATACCGCGGATAAAATCCATACGGCGCTAAATAATTTTTTTAAATCCGATCAAATATTACAATTGCGGGAGCTGGCCTTGAAAGAAGTAGCCAGTCAAGTCAATAGGAAAGTGGAAAGTGAAGTGCCCAAAAACATTGCAGTAAAACATGAAAGATTATTGGCTTGTATCAGTAGTAACGACAAAATCGCTAAGACTATCATAAGAAAAACGGCGCGATTAGCGAGTTATTACAATAGCAAATGGTGCGTTTTGTATGTAGAAACGCCAAAAGAAAGCAGCGACAGAATTGCGCTCGACAAACAACGGCATCTGATTAATAATTTTAAATTGGCCACACAACTTGGTGCCGAAGTAATTAAAGTTCAGAATGCTCATATTACAGATGCTATTTTAGAGGTGGTCGCGCAAAAACAAATCACTACTGTTTGCATAGGGAAACCGCATTTGAGTTTATTTAAAGTAATTTTATCGACAACTGTTTTTAATAAATTGTTGAACAACCTAACGTCTTCTAATATTGATCTTATAATTCTATCTTAAAATGAAAATTAAAACCAAATTAAACCTGGGTGTTGGATTGCTTTTTCTAATGATAATCATACTTTCATTAGTAGCGGCATTTTATATTTTTTCGATAAAAAAAGACACAGAAAACATTCTGAAAGCCAATTACAACACGCTAGAATATTCGCGTAATATGCTTCTTTCTTTAGATGAAATTAATATGAATGAAGAAAAGGCAATTATTATTTTTGAAACCAATATTACCAAACAAATTGCCAATATTACTGAGGCTGGCGAAGATAAAGCGACTTATAATTTGGAGAAAAATTTCGATTTTTTGAAAAAGAATAGAACCGATGAAACCTTAAAAAGCCAAATTCGTCAAGACATTTTCGAGATTATGAAATTGAATATGAATGCGATAAAACAAAAAAGTGATATTGCAAAACACACGGCAGAGACCGCTAATTTTTGGATAGCAGTAACAGGAACACTTTGCTTTTTAATTGCGTTCAATTTATTAGTGAATTTGCCCAACAATATCGCTAATCCAATAAAAGAACTCACGGACAGTATCAAGCAAATTGCCAACAAAAACTATTCGCAACGTGTGAATTTTATGAATCACAATGAATTTGGAGATTTGGCCAAATCATTTAATACCATGGCCGAAAAACTGCAGGAATATAATAATAGTAATTTGTATAAACTGTCATTTGAAAAGAAAAGACTAGAAACTTTAATTAACAATATGCACGACCCAATTATCGGGTTAGACAATCAGGGTTTGATTTTATTTGCTAATGATGAGGCTTTGAAAATAATTGGTTTAAAATCAGAGGACGTTATGGGTAAACTAGTAACAACTCTTGCTCTGACAAATGATTTGATGAAAACGTTAGTAATTAAAGATCTGTCAAACGAGAAACAGAAATCGCTTCCCATGAAAATTTTTGCTGATGGTAAAGAAAGTTATTTTGAAAAAGAAACCATAAACATTACTATTAAACCAACAGGAGAAGATCAAATTATTGACATTGGAAATGTTATTATTTTAAGAAACATTACTGTTTTTAAAGAATTGGATTTTGCTAAAACTAATTTTATTGCTACTGTTTCACACGAATTGAAAACCCCAATTTCATCTATAAAATTAAGTTTACAATTACTTGAAAAAGCAGAAACAGGCAACATTAATGAAGATCAAAAGCAATTAATCGAAAGCATTAAAGACGATAGCCAGCGGTTATTAAAAATTACTGGGGAACTGTTGGAATTGTCGCAGTTAGAAACCGGGAATATAAAGCTGAATATTGAGAAGAGTAATCCCTATGAAATTATTAACTACGCTACCGAAGCTGTAAAAGTGCAAGCAGATCAAAAGCAAATTGAGCTAGTTATTGAGACTGAACAAAATTTACCTGATATAAAAGGGGATAGTGAAAAAACTGCGTGGGTTTTGATTAATTTTTTAACCAATGCAATTACGTATTCAACAGAAAACAGTAAGATAATTGTAAAACTTAAAAATGAAAATAATCAGGTTGTTTTTCAAGTAATTGATACTGGAAAAGGAATTGATTCCCGTTATAAAACTAAAATTTTTGATAAATATTTTCAGGTACCAGGAAGCCAAAAGTCAGGAACAGGACTCGGATTAGCGATTAGCAAAGAATTTATAGAAGCACAAAACGGAACTATTGGATTAGAAAGCGAGTTGGGTTTAGGAAGTACTTTTTATTTTAAATTGGGTACAGTTTGATTTAGAAATAAGAATGTTTAATTTGAAACAATTTTACCAATTTTCTGGTTGATTATGAGGGTTTTATTTAACTAGAAATCATTTGTAAAGGTTAATAAAATAGTCCAGCATTATAAATTAATACGTGTCGTCATTCAGGTCTGACTCTTCTTCTTTTGCTTTTTTGTAATCATTGTTCAAGAAATGAGTGTACTTCTTTTTATCTTTTTGATTTTTTCTAACAAGAAATACAATCAAAATAAGCACACAAATGATTACAATGCTGACTATTACCCAATTGATTTCCATTGCTTTTTGTTTAAGTATATAGAATAAAACGACTGTAAATATTTGAATTTTAGATTGTTTGTATTTTAAATTTGTGTTATTAAGTTTAACAATCCGCCATATTCACTGCAATCGCTAATCCGCCTTCAGAAGTTTCTTTGTATTTATTATTCATGTCTTTAGCCGTTTGCCACATCGTGTCTACCACTTTGTCTAAAGGCACTTTGGCATTTTTTGGATCGGTTTGTAGTGCAAGTTCAGCAGCATTGATGGCTTTTATCGCGCCCATTGTGTTTCTTTCAATACAAGGAATCTGAACTAAACCACCAATAGGATCACAAGTCAATCCTAAGTGATGCTCCATTGCGATTTCGGCAGCCATTAAAACTTGTTCGGGAGTTCCGCCCATCAATTCGCACAAAGCCGCTGCTGCCATAGCAGATGACACACCTATTTCGGCTTGACAACCACCCATAGCGGCAGATATGGTAGAACCTTTCTTGAAAATACTACCTATCTCACCAGCAACCATTAGGAATTGTTTGATTTCTTTTTCACCAGCATTGTGGTTTTCAATAACTAAATAATACATTAAAACGGCAGGAATGACTCCAGCGCTTCCATTAGTTGGTGCTGTAACCACGCGACCTAAAGCTGCATTTACTTCATTAACAGATAAGGCAAAACAACTCACCCATTGTAAGATTTGTCGAAACTTCACTTCGGTTTTACGGATTTCTTCGAGCCAGCTTTGTGGAGAATCATAATTGGCTAAACCGATGAGGTTTTGGTGCATATCAAAAGCTCTGCGGCGTACATTCAAACCTCCTGGAAGAATCCCTTCTGAATGGCAACCAATGTACATGCATTCGAGCATTGTTTTCCAAATACGTATCAATTCATGATCGATAACCGCTTCGGTACGCATCGATTTTTCATTTTCATAAACGATTTCTGAGATGGATTTATTCTCTTTTTTGCAATAATCCAATAGTTCTGCTGCTTTCTCAATTGGATAAGGAAAAGCACATTTTATTTCTATTTTCTTCTTGGCGTTAATGCGTTCTTCTTTGACCACAAATCCACCACCAATAGAATAAAAGGTAGAAACGTACTCATTGTCATCTGTCATGTAAGCCGTAAAAGTCATTCCATTGGCATGAAAAGGAAGGAAGTTTTTATTGAAGACGATGTCTTGAAGGAAATAAAAAGGAATTGGTTTTTCGTTTCCTAAATTGATTTCGTTTTTTGATTCAATTGATTTGATAATCGTATCAATATTTTCGACAGGAATGTATTCCGGATCTTGCCCGCTCAAACCTAGCATCACGGCTAAATCTGTGGCGTGACCTTTTCCGGTCAAGGAAAGGGAACCGTATAAATCTATTTTTACCCGATGTACAAAAGGAAGTAAATTTTCATTTCTCAATTCACTAAGAAAGCGTTCGGCTGCTCTCCAAGGTCCAAGTGTGTGCGAACTTGAAGGTCCAACACCAATTTTTAACATGTCAAAAACTGAGATACATTCTTCCATCTTTGTGAATTTTGTTGTTTGCAAATATAATAGAATGTAGCAATGTTACTAATCTAAAACAGAATAATATTGTTTATTTAATAATGAAAGGTGCTGTATTTTTAGTATTCTTCAACAAAAAATAAATTAATAAAAACTTGAGGTTTAGGAAAATCAATATTTCACTAATCCGAAAGTTAGCTTGTACAATACTTGTTAAATGGCTATTTTTGAAGCATAACTAACCCAAAATAATATGAAAAAGACTGTTTTTTCTTTTTATCTAATGCTAACTTTGGTGCTGAGTGTTCATTCACAAGTGCAAAGTCCATCCCAGTTTTTACCTAATTACGGAAAACAAATTACCTACTATCATCAGGCCGAAAATTATTTCAAACATCTTACGGAAAAATCTACTTTTATAAAACATCAGAAATATGGTGTAACGCCTGAACAAAGGGATTTGAATGTGTATTTTATTTCGAGTCCGGAGAATTTAGCTGATTTGGAACAAATAAGAAATAACAATTTAGCAGCTATTGGTTTGTCCCAAAATAAATCGCAAATGATAGGCGATAAATTAATCGTATGGTTGAGTTTCAATGTTCACGGAAATGAATTTGCCGGAACCGAAAGCGCCATGACTGTAGCTTACGAATTGGTAAATCCTTCGAATACTGAAACTAAAAAGTGGTTAGAGAATACGATTGTAATACTAGATCCGTGCATTAATCCGGATGGATATTCTAGATACGGGAATTGGTTACGAGAAATTTCAGGAAAAAAAACGCATCCGGAATTATCAGACAGAGAGCACATGGAAGTTTGGCCAGGCGGAAGATACAACCATTATATTTTTGATTTAAATAGAGATTGGGCGTGGCAAACACAACCGGAAACCCAACAGCGAATTGCATTATACAACCAATGGATGCCACAAGTTCATACGGATGTCCACGAAATGGGATACGATTCACCCTATTTTTTTCCACCATCAGCGGAACCTTTACATGAATATATTGAGAAGTACCAGAAAGATTTTCATTACACTTTAGGTAAAAATATTTC
Source organism: Flavobacterium pasteuri (assembly GCF_048286615.1). Taxonomy (NCBI): domain Bacteria; kingdom Pseudomonadati; phylum Bacteroidota; class Flavobacteriia; order Flavobacteriales; family Flavobacteriaceae; genus Flavobacterium; species Flavobacterium pasteuri. The sequence goes on from NZ_JBLVPN010000009.1 coordinate 51,322, forward strand.
TAAGAAATTTGATGCTCAAAACTGGATGTACAATACCGGCGAACGTTTTGATTTGTTTTATCCAAGTTATGGCGATACCTATCCTACGTATAATGGTGCGGTAGGAATGACTATGGAACAAGGCGGAATAGGTGCGGGGAGAGCTGTTACTATGAGTAACGGGATTACGCTTACGATACAGGATCGATTGACACATCATGCAACGGCAGTCTTGACCGTGGTAGAATCAGCGGCGGCACAAGCGGATGTTTTGCTGAAAGGATTCAGAGGTTTTATGAATAATTCCCGAAAAACTGTGAAGGGAAATTATAAAATGTACGTGATGAAAAACAATCCAAAGTTGATTCAAATGGCGGATTTGTTGAAAAAGAATAATGTGGAATTCAGTTACGCTGATGCCAGTCAAAAAGCATCTGGATTTAATTATAATACTAAAACAGAGAAAGGTTTTACGATTGAATCTAATGATTTAATTGTAAAAGTAGACCAACAAAAAGCTGTTTTTGCGCAGGTACTTTTTGAACCAAATCAAAAGTTGAATGACAGTTTATCCTATGATATTACGTCTTGGGCTTTGCCCTTGGCGTATGGAGTTGAAGGCTATGCGTTGAAAAACAGTTTAGCTATCAAAACAAAAGCGTCCATTGAAGTGCAAGAAAAAGGAATTCCACAAAATGTATACGCATTTCATATTCCGTGGAATAACAGAATTTCTGCTCAGGTTCTTTCGTTGTTGCACCAAAATAATATCAAAGTTCGATCTGCGATGAAAAAAGCTATTTTTGGCGATGTAATAGTGGAGCCGGGTGGTTTGATTGTGACTAAAGCCGATAATCCAAAAGTTGTAGATTTTGAAAAAACGATTGGCGAACTGATTAAAATAAAATCTGATTACAATTATATAGCTACAGGATTTTCATCGAATTCTAAAGATGTTGGTGGTGAAAATTTCAATTTACTAAAAGCACCAAAAGTCGTTTTATTATCAGGAAAAGGAGTTGGTTCTACAGAGTTTGGGGCTGCTTGGTATTATATGGAAGAAACTATTGGATATCCAGTGAGTGTGGTTGAGGTAAGTAATTTTAACAGATTAAACCTATTCAATTACAACACGCTTATTATGGCGGATGGATATTATGATTTTTCAGAAGACCAACAAAAGAAAATAGGAGAATGGATTAAAAATGGCGGAAAAGTGATAGCGATGAACAGCGCACTTACTCTTTTTGAAGCTAAAGAAGGATATGCGTTGAGTCCTTTTGCAACAGAAGAAGACAAATTAAGTTCCGAGAAAGAGGCTGAAGAAGAAGAATTGAAAGAACGTTTTCTGGATTTTCAGGATACAGAGCGCAGGTATATTTCTAAATCGATTCCAGGTGCCATCATCGAAAATCTTCTGAATAAAACACATCCAATGTCTTTTGGTTTAGGCGATAAATATTTCAGTCTGAAAACAGATGACAGACATTATTCTTTGTTGAAGAAAGCAACCAATGTTGTTTATGTTCCTAAAGATTATAAAAGCTATGGTTTTGTTGGTAATGAAATCAAAAAGAAATTGAATAATACCGTAAGTTTTGCGGTAGAGAGTAAAGGAGACGGGTCAGTAATTTATATGGTAGACAATCCATTATTCAGGGGATTCTGGGAAAATGGAAATTTATTGTTTAGCAATGCCTTATTCTTGGTGGACTAAAACTTGATAGTTTATTATGGAAAATAGTTAAATTGTGCCGTTAGGTACTAAATATTGGTAAAAAAAAACAGAACATTTGAAGCGAATTTAGCGTGACATAGCGCAACAAAACCATAAATGTTGCGTACTTAGGCACGCTAACGAATTTAAAACCCAATTACTACCAATATTTAGTGCCTAACGGCACAAAAAAAAGATTTTACGCCTTGATTAGTTAGTATACAAAAAGAGCACGATGATTTCGTGCTCTTTTTTGTTCTTACTATAATTGTTTTAAAAAGGGTAGCCAATAGCCAAGTTGAAAATTAAATTTTCTTTTCGCCAAGCACCGCTTCCAAAATCAATTTTATCTAAAACCCAACGATCGCCATCAGGTAAATATGGTTTTCTTATAGGAAATGCAAGATCTGTTCTCAAGATTAGAAATGAGAAATCGAAACGCAATCCTGCTCCAGCACCAACGGCTATTTCACTCAGAAATTTTTTCGAAAATGTAGCTCCCGGTTTATCTGGATTCTCATTCAAAAGCCAGATATTACCGGCATCTATGAATAGCGCTCCTTTCACTAATCCGTAAATTTTAGCTCGGTATTCGGTATTGAATTCCAATTTTAAATCACCAGATTGATCGGGTAAAAACGTATTGGTACTTGTTGAAGCACCATCAAAACTTCCTGGTCCGATAGAACGTGCTCTAAAAGCGCGTAAACTATTGGTGCCACCTATGAAAAACTGTTTGATAAAGGGCATTTCTCTGGAGTTTCCGTAAGCAAATCCCGCTCCTGCAATTACTCGGCTGGCTATTTGAGAATCTGGACCTAATTTATAGTAATGTCTAAAATCATTCTCTATTTTGATAAATTGACTAAACGGAACATCGAATAATTTAATGGCGTCCTTTTTTTCAATGTTTGCTCCGGAAGCTAATCCGGCTATGTTTCCTGCTAAGTCGATTGTTCCTTTGTAGTAAAAGGTGTTTTTCTTTCTTTTTTGTAGTGTATTGGTGTAGGTATAGGAATAGGTTGGACCAAAAATCAGTTGCTTTTCAATGACTTTTTCTAAAGATGGGTTCGCATCGATTTGTTCTTGGTACAAAGCAGTAACATTTTGCGGACTGGCGTATGTAATCTCGGTAACATTCAATAAATGTTCTTTTCGTTCATTTTCTTTCCATAAGTAACCAAACGAACCTTTGAAGGTTTGCAAGGAATATAATTTAGTTCTGTTTTGAAATTCATATCCTAATGTAGCCTTTGTTTTTGGAACAAAACCACTTGGAGAATTTAGTTTAAAAGGCGCGACTAATCGTGGCCAAACTAAATTTGCTTCGGTTCCTATGCGGTATACATTAAACCCATTGTTTTGCCCGGAAACTTGTACTTCAACACCGCCAAAAGCAGAGATAGTAAGCAATTCAGCGCCTCTAAAAGTATTTCTGTTACTCCAGTTTAAATTGAGCTCGGTTCCGGTATAATTAGCGGAGTTTGTTTTGGCTAACAATTCCAGTCGGATTGATTTTTTTGGTAATGGCGTCAGATAATAATACGCATCCAGATAATTTCCTGTTGTGTCAGAAACTCTGAATTGATTTTTTACAAATTTAAAAGTCCCCAGATTTACTAACCGATTCAAGGATAAATTATGATCGGTACGGTTGTATAAATCATTTTTTTTGAAATATAATGCTCTGTCAAAAATACGTGGTTTAAACAAATTTTCCTCATCTATAATAGTTAAGTCATTGTATTTTTTGATTGAGTCCACATTCGTTTTTACACTGTCAGAACCAATGGAATAGTTTGGATAAACAATAATTTTATTGATTTTGTATGGTGTCTCTGCCCGTTTTGGAGCTTCGTCTTTTACTTTTACAATAAGATCCACCTGATGGTCTGCAACAGTTGTATCTACTTGTACTTTGAGATAATCAGGATTAAAATAGAAGAATCCTTTTTCTTTTAGTCTGGCATCAATGCGAATTCTTTCTTCTTTGATGACGTCAAGACTGTAACCTTCTTCTTTTTTCAACAAACTTCTTCGTCTGGTATTGCGAACTGCAGTCGAAATTATGGAAGAATCCGTAGGGAATTTTACTTCTTTAATTTTATATTGTTTTCTGGGTTTTACACTATATTCTGCGGTTGCTTTTTTACCATGTCGGGTTGAATCTGCCGATGTTCTTGTGTTGAAATAGCCACTGTTTTCGGCAAAGTTTTGCAAAACACTTTTGTTATATTCTAAATCTACTTGGCTGTATAAAACGGGAGCTTCGCCTATTTTAGTTCTCAACCAGTAGCGCCAACCTTTTTCTTTCTTTGGCGTCCCAGCCAAATTGTAGATGTATAGTTTCGGTTTTAATCCCAAAATCGAAGAATTTGGTTTTGGTCTAAGAACTTCTTTTAATGCCGTTTTTAATGCTTTTTTTTCTTTTTTAGAGGTTTCTTTTCCTTCCACAGTTACTTTTGCACCCGTATACAATAGTTCTCCTTCGGGCAGAAATCTCGTATTGCTACACGATGAGGCGAACAATGCAAAAAAAAGAAAATATAGTATATGGCTCTTGTTCATCAATTTATTATTTATTAAAAAAATTAAACCATTAAGGAATTAAGTTTCATTAAGGAAAATCAATTGGTCTGTTTTCTTAATTTCTTAATGGTGCAAAAACTTTTATTTATTTTTCCGCTTTGCTTTTTTTGCCTCACTTTTGCGAAACAATTCACTGAATTTATTATAATCCATAGTAATGATAAAAGCAATTCCGGTTTCCACAACTTCACCTTGAAGCGCTACTTGATATTTATTAATTCGGTATGCTCGTATTTTATATCTACCATCTTTTGAAAGTTGATAATCAATCGATACATCGCCTGCAATATTATTCGCGTTTTGATTTACTTGTTGCGGACCTTCAATTCCAAAACTGCTTCCTACCGTAACTTTCAATCGGTCATTCAATAATTTCTTCGAAATTCCTACGCTCAAATCGGTTTTATTTTCTCGTTGACCCGTTGTATAATCATCGGAAGTATTTAAATCGAAATTAAGTTCTACACCTTCAATCAAATCGCCCGCCAAATTATTAAGTTGTTGTGACAAAATTTTACTGGCACTTTCTCTTGCTAGTGACGAAACGCTCGTGCCTCCGGTTTCACTGGCAAAAGGGTTTTCTCCAATAAAACGATTCAGCAGCAGTAAGGCAAAAACCTGTTTGTTTAATTCATCCGGTTGCTGACGCAGTTGCGTCAATTTAGCTTGTGTAGCATTGATAATTTCTGTTGAAACGCTATTGTTTCCATCTGGCAAAATGATATCAAAAGAAATGTTTGGTTTCATCAATTCACCATTCATTTTCAATTCGGTTTCAAAAGGAATTTTTTGTTTGTAGGTGTTTCTCACTTCGGCGGTGACATCTCCTAATTGATCATTTACCAAATCAATCGGAGCAGCTTCAGTTTTATAAACCGCAGTGATATTGATGTCAGCCGTTGTAGGTTCACCAGTCCAAAGGATATAGCTTCCTTTTTTGATGTCAAATTTTCTTTTGATGGCGTTAAAATTCATTTCATAACTACCTTCAGATAATTCATATCTTCCTGTCAAAGTTGTTTTTCCGGATGGATCAATACCGCCGTTTAATTGCGCTTCTCCTTTTAATTTTAGGAAATCCCCGTTTGCTTTATCAATAACCAACGACAATTCAGCATCTTTATCAATTTCAATATTTACCGAAGCATTGATTCCTTTTATGTCCATTTCGCTGTCCAATTCATCCATAATAATGGTTTCGACTAATTTTGGATTGTCTTGGTCAATAAATTCTACAATTCCTTCTCTGTCGGCAATTGACGGATCTGATTGAGGTAAAACAATAGTGAATTTAGTGTCTTTATTAATTTTGATATTTCCTTCTACAATAGGATTGTCTAAATTTCCGGATAGTTTCAAATGATTGTCTAAGTACAATTCGCCATAATACAAATCATTGTCTTTCGCTTTAGAATTGACGGCTTTGAAATTATCAGCATCGATGGCTAAGTCAAAACCAAAATTGCTGAAATTGGCACTATCAATCTTTCCATTGATGGCTAAATCATTGTCTTTCTCATCTTTTATGATAAAATTGTCGAAAAGAATGGCATTAGGTGTAAATACAATTTTATCATTTAAAGATTTGAATTTTGCATTAAGCTGCTTCACTTTGAAACCAATTTCATTGAACTGTAATTCGCCAACTACTTTGGGTTGGGTAGTATTCCCAGTTATTTTAAAATCTCCTGTCAAGAATCCTGTGCTTTCCGTAATGTTATCCAATGTAAAGCCCTGAATACTTTTTAAGTTCAATTTATCAATGTCGAGATTCATATCAAAACTGCTGTCAGTCGTCTTGTAATTTCCTTCCAGATTAACTTGATTTCCTTGACCCGTAATGGCGATTGCAGCATCGTATTGGTTAGCAATCGCATTATTTACTTTGATACTAATGTTTCCGATTGTATCTTTTTTGAAAGTAAAATTTTCAATGTTTAAGTCTGAAGTAAAAAGAGGAGTAGTACTTATATTTTTAACCAATGCATTTCCATTGATTTTACCGCTCATTTGCAAATCATCTTTCTCAACGATACTGGTAATGGTTTTTATGTCAAAATCTTTAAAATCAATTGCGATTGGGGCATTTGCTTGCTGCGACTGTGATTGTATCAGGATTTTGCTTCCATCTTTACTCAATTCGAAATTATCGGCATAGATTCCTTTTTTGCCAAAGCGAATTAAATTGTCTGGCGTTATTTTCCAAGATTCATAGTTCAGCAATAAATTATTTGGATCAAGATTGATTTCATTATTGCCGTTCGTTGCTTTTAATGTACCTGCAATTAAGTATCTTTCTTTGTCTTTAGAATCTTTTAATTGTACCGTATAATCCACAATATTGTTTTGCACTTTACCTGAAATACTGGTATGTGGCAATTGAATTTGTTTGTTTTGAATGTCATCCACAAAAAAGCTGTAAACAAGCGAATTATCTTTGGTATCTACTTTAAGGACAGCATTTGTAATGGTGTTTTCGCCATAAATTAATTTCGGAATTGTACCATTCAAAACTATAGAGTCGTTGACAGAGTTGTATCTTCCCTGTATATTAATAGGTTCCAGACTTTTCAATTCAGGAATAAGTTTTAATAGAATTGGACTGTCTTTTACACCAATTTTAAAAACAAATTCTTGTTTCTCAACTGCTATTTTTCTGGAACTTGGTTTGCTGTCATAATATTTTGAAATAGAATTTGACAAAGCAGCCGCTATTTTTGACAACTTGTATTTTCCATCAGCTTCCACATCCAAAAAAGGTGATTTCAATACAAATGTATTCTTTTCAGAGGTAGATGTTGCCACTGCGGTAACAGAGTCAATTACAAATTCCTCTTTAGCATTTACGATGATAATGTTGTGCGCATAAACCGTTCCGTTGAGGTAATCAAGATTTACCGATTGGAGATCAGCATCTACAACGCCTCTTATTTTCAATGGACCAGCGTGCAGATTCAGTTTTTCCAAATCAGCGATATCCACATTCAGTTTTAGTTTTCCGGTAGGATATTTGTCTTTAAAACTGCCGCTGCTTACCAAATCAAAAGTCAGATTAGGATCTTTTGCAAAAGCAGTTGCATTGAAATTTCCGTTTCGAATAGTTCCTTTTACGGCTACGTTTTGGTACGTATATTTATTATAATACGCTTTCAAAATAGTTCCGTTTAATGATGCTGTTGCTGTTTTTGGATCAAATCCAGTTCCTTTTATGTTGGCTTTTAAAGTTACTTTTCCAATGGAGTCGTTTTTGATAAATTTTCCTAAATCAAAATTAGTCAGTTCCGTTTGGGCATCGTATTTCTCGTAATTTTTTCTGCTTTGGTCAAATGTAGCTTTGATTTTTGCATTTCCAAAACTACTTGCAATATTCATATTGGTAATGAAATTAGCAATGGTTCCTTTAAAAATTCCTTTAGCGCTGAATTTTGACGGCAATTGAATCGAATTAGGAATGGTACCTTTTGGCAAAAAGCCAACAAAATCTTTCGAACCGGATTGCAAGTCTTTAATATTCAAATCAAAATAGGCTTTGTTTACATCTGGTAAACCTATTATTCTGCCGCTTGCCGCAACTTTTGTAGTTCCAATGCCACTGATTTCTATACTTGGAAATTCAATGTTTTTTAGTTTTCCTTTTACAGTTCCATTAATCAGCAATATCGCATTGGGATTGCTCATAAACGGATTTGTATTATTCAAAGTCGGAGCAAAAAGTAAAATATCTTTAATACCCAACTTGCTCTTTTTTAAATTGGCAATAAGACCTAATTCTCCCGGATTTTTAACTAAAGATTCAATGGAAGGATAGCCAATTCTAATTTCATCTTTCAGTTCCGTTTGCGGAGTTTTTAAATATAATTTTTTAAGGAAAGCATTTTTTTTACCGTAGAAAAATTCTGCATTAAAGGATTGAATATTTAAACCGCTTTTATCTCTAGCGGTTAATGAATTGGCAATTCCGGAAATATTTTCGGGATTGTAATTCAGCATATCTACTTGTAAGTTTAAATTTGTAAAATTTAAATGGTTGTAGTCAATTCCTTTTTGAACTGCAACAACATTATTATTGTCATAACGGAAATTCACCCGTTTGAATTCTGTTTTCTTTATTTTGACATCCCAGTTGTTAGATTCGGTGTTTGTAGCTTCGCTTTTAGGTTTGATTATATCTAATTTATCAAAAGCCAAAGCACCTTCTACACCCGTTAAATCAAGACTTTCAATAATTGCGAATTGATTGTTAAGATCAATTCTATCAATTTTTGCGAGCAGTTTTTTTAAATAAAAATTAGTGGATAACTTGGTTTCTTCGCTTTCATAATCGAAATCAATTTTTGCTAAATCAATTTCACCTAATTTTAATTTTAAGATGGATTCCGGTTCGTTTTTTATTGCTGCCACTTTAGTAGCATTGGAAATTTGAACCAAACCTTGCTTTAATTTGAATTGTAGTCCATTGATTTTTGCTTTCGGAATTTCAAAGTTCATTTCGTTTAAATCGAAGTTTTTAATTTTCGTTTCAAAATGCTTTAAATTGGCATAAATATCATTTTTTGTAACGGCATCGGTATAGTTAAACTGGATGCGGTCGAGCATTATTTCTGCTACAGAAAACTGCATGGGTGGCGAATCACTCTTTTGTTTCTCTGGCGAAGCAAACGCTTTTATGATGTAATCAAAATTGAAAACAGCTTTAGAATCTCTATTTAAATTAGCTGAAATTCCAACTAATTCTAAGGAATTGATTTCTACTTTATTGTTTATCAATTGAAACAGACTGATATCAGCAGCTAGTTTTTCACCCGCAAAAAGAGTGTCTTTTTTTTGGTCTTCAAAATAAACGCCTTTAAGAATTACTTTTTTTGGAAACTCAATGGCAAGACTATCGACCCTCACTTTGGTTTTGATTTTCCCTTCCAGATAAGTTACTGCTTTTTCTTTGGCATAATTCTGAACGGAAGGAATTTGAATAACTACAAAAAGAATTAAGAACAACAAGATTATAATTCCTATTATCCAAAGGAAAATTTTTAAACTTTTCTTTACGTATGTTTTCAAATGAGGTGTATTTTTTGGTTAAAATTAACCAATTTAAATAAGAATTGCAATCTTGTCTGCAAATGGGATTACATACAAAGATTAAAAAATGAAAACGAAATATATTATAAAATTCAAAAATAATGTTGCAAAATTACTACATGCATAACAAGCTAATCAAGCGTTTTTTATGTTTTGTAGATGTTAATTTCCTTCACTATTTAATTTAGCTCTTAGTTTTAAATAAAAAGCCTTTAATTCTCCTTGCAATTATTTTAGGAATTCATATTTCTCTTCTGGAGTTTTTGAATCAAAATTTCTTTCATCATTGATTTCCGTGTAATTAATTTCTTGGTCAAGTTCATGGGTTTGGATTTTTAAATAATTCCAAATTGAAAAGCATTGAATTATGGATAAAATATGGAGTCTCTCTTCGGAATAAATCCAAAGCGGTTTCTGGTTCTGCAATTGATGCGTGGTTTATAAATGCTGCTGTCGAACCATCAGTATTTTTGAAAAAACGTTCTAAAAATGAGGTGATTAAATCCAAAATAGGAAGAAATAATACAATAGCCAACAGATTTATTAAATTCGAAAAAGTAACCAACACAATGAGAGGGTCTTTGATTTTTATAATATCGGTTATCAGAAAAAGGATAGGTCTTAGCAATATAAAAGCATTGGCAGTAATGAAAATATTAAATAATAAATTACCCAATGCCACTTATTTTTTGGAAGCATTTTCGCCAATAGCGCTCAATACTATTTTAATAATGGTGCCCGTTTCACTGCCCAGAACAATTGCGGCTGCCATGGGAAACCCTATTGCTCCTGGGTTAAGTGCACTCAATGTAAGTGGCATAGTTACGGAGCTAGATTGAATAACCAGCGTAATCAAAAAAACAATTATAAAAAAAATAACTAATGGCTTCGAGGCATATTGTGAAAAATCAAAATAGTGAACCTGCGTTTCCATAGCCGTTTTCATGAACGAAAGCCCGATAAACATTAAACCAAAACCCAAAAGAAAATAGGAAACATATTTTATGCTTTTCCGATTGCCAAGAAGGATTAGGAGATAACCTCCTATACATACTGCCGTATAAGCAATCATTTCTATATTAGTTTTAAAACCTAGTGTTGCCACCAGCCAACTGGCAAGTGTTGTACCCAGATTTGCTCCCAGAATAATGGCCATCGCATTTTTCATGGTAAAAACTCCTGCATCCACAAATGCTAAAACCATCAACGAAACCATAGAACTGCTCTGTAGAATACCAGGTACTATTGTTCCGCCTGCCACGGAGCCAATGTTGTTTTTTGTGATTCGCTGCAGAAACAGTTTGAAATTTCTACCCGAAAGATTTTTTAAGGATTCCTCCACAAGATACATGGCGGAAAGGAACAGTCCCACGCCGGCGGAAAGTTTTAATTTTTATATTGAGGGTTTCCATAGTTAAAATAGAACTAAAGACGCTTAAAATTAATGATTTAATCTTTTCTAAATGAGGTGTTTGTGCTTTTTTTGATTCGAAAAAGAAGTAAAGATTTTAGGTTTTAAATAAAAAAACTACAACTGTTTAAGGGTTGTAGTTTAGGATTAAAATTATGATTTGTAAAACTAATAATCAGAATAATCAGTTGGGTATAAAAAAGTAATGTCTATGTGGGAAATATTGTTTTTGTATTTTTCCATAGCTATTAATCCTTTCCATTCCGGCGAATCTACAAAGGCTTTCCAATGCGAATCTCTACTTTCCTGATCTGCAAAAGTGGTCATGTACATTAAGTTTGGCATTTTGGCTCCCGAAATAACTTCGCCATAAAAAACCGCATTAAAGGCAAGGCGGTCAAAGAGTTTTATTTCGCCACCAGCATTAAACATATCGACTTTGTTTTTATAAATCGTCTCGGTTGCTGATTCATAGCTTCTCAATTCATACACTCGATTTGCTCTTGGACTGTTCAAAACGGGAGTTGACATAATAGGATGATCTGAAAAAGCTTTCAATAAAATAGATTCGATACGCAAATATGGTGCTTGTTTATAGGAAGCGTTTAAATAATCTGCTCCTGCAGCCAAAAAGGTTTTGTCTTTGGCCAGTTTATCTTCCAATCCTAGAAATTGAGTCATGGACGAAAATGGAATCACTAACATCACTTTTTTTATCGTGTCGGTAGCGTTTGGTCTTGGTTTGAACACACCAATATTTTTAATTCCAAGTTTTTTCAAACCCGGAAGAAATGCTTCTTTCAAATACTTTTCAGTGGTTTCAACTTGTTGTTCCGTTTTGAAAATATAGGTTTTTATTTGGTAGAATTCTCTGGAAAGAACTTCTGGTTTTTCTATAGTTGTATAATCTGTAGTTGTTTTTTTAAAGCTGCTCATTGCTAAAGTAACAACTATTAGAAAAAGTAATTTGGTTAATTTCATTTTAGTTTTTTTGATTTAAATTTGATTTTTTTTAGTAAAAATAGCGAAAGGGAAAGAGGTCTCAGTAGTTGCGGTAGACAGTTACTTTAGGAATGTTGCTTGTGTGTTCATCAAAATAGAATGTAAGTTTGTTTCATTGGGTTTTATCCCTTTTAATGGAAATAATTTCATTTTTTTTTCTTAAAGATATAATATTCGATAAATGTATCATTAGTTTTTACAAATACAATAGGCTATCAATACTACATCTCATGTTTAATTGAACGAGCTCCTAAATTCTAAAGGCGAAACATTGGTTTTACTTTTAAATAATTTGTTAAAAGACTGCGGGTATTCAAAACCCAATTGGTATGCTATTTCACTAACGGATAAAGAAGTTGTGGTCAAAATTTCTTTGGCTTTTTCAATTAATTTATTCTGAATGTGCTGTTGCGTACTTTGTCCGGTGAGTGATCGGAGCATATCACTCAAATAATTTGGAGAGACATTCAATTGCTCTGAAATGTAGAGAACAGTTGGAAGGCCAAATTCCTGAACTTTTGTACTATTAAAATAATCCAAAAGCAATTTTTCTAAATTACTCAACAAATCATTACTGGCATTTTTACGGGTAATAAACTGTCTGTTATAAAATCGGTTGGAATAATTGAGCAATAATTCAATGTGTGAGAGTATAACATCCTGACTAAAACCGTCTATTGCAGAACAATATTCGGCATCAATATTTTGCATAATGTTTGTAATCATTGCTTCTTCTTTATCCGAGAGATGTAACGCTTCATTTACAGCATAGGAGAAAAAGCCATAGTCTTTGATGCTTTTTGCCAAAGCATAATTTTGGATAAAATCTGGGTGAACGACTAACCATATTCCTGAAAGCGCTATATCCTCATCAACAACAGTCGAGATTACCTGACCCGGCGAAAAAAAAGTCATTATACCTTCGTCAAAATCATAATAGTTTTGTCCATATTTCAATTTACCTTTAAAATCCTTTTTGGTGCAAATGGAATAAAAATTATAAACGAAACTTTTTATGCTTTCATCAAAATTACATTTTACTTCATTCAGATTAATGACACTAACCAATGGATGTTTTGGTTTAGGTAATTCCAATAAACGATGCAACTCAGAAATGGAATTGATGATATATGGAGAAATGGTCTTTTTTTTCATGATGCGAATTATAAATTCAGTAAGAAAAGCGAATAGTAAAGATAGCTTTTCCTACTGAATAATGTTGTTTTATTGATCGATGGCTTCCATATTGGCAGCATCATAACGAGCACCTGTGATTGTTCCTAAAGGGATGATGGTTTCTAAACGGTTTAGGTCTTCAATGCTTAATTTAATTTCGGCAGCAGCATTATTTTCTTCGATATATTTCACTCTTTTTGTACCTGGAATTGGTAAAATACCTTTTGAAACAATCCAGGCAATGGCTAATTGTGAAGGTGTTATTTCTTTTTCGGTAGCCAATTTTTTTATTTCATCAACCAAGGCAATGTTTTTGTAAAATTGTTCGCCTTGAAAACGGGGTAAACTTTTTCTAAAATCAGTATTAGGAAAATCATCAGGACTTTTGATATCGCCAGAAATGAATCCTCGACCTAATGGAGAGTAAGCCACAAATCCGATTCCAAGATCTTGAAGCGTTTTTAAAATCCCCGTTTCTTCTACACCCCGCTCAAACAAAGAATATTCTGTTTGTACCGCAGTCAAAGGGTGAATAGCATGGGCTTTTTTTATGGTTTGCGATGAAACTTCTGAAAGTCCGATGTGACCAATTTTTCCTTCTTTTACCAATTCAGCCATAGCCGCAACAGTTTCTTCAATAGGCGTGTTTGGGTCTAAACGATGGAGGTAATACAAGTCAATATAATCAGTTCCCAAGTTTTTAAGCGAACGCTCCACTGCTTTTTTTACATAATCTTTTGTACCGTTGAATTGCCAAGTCAGTTGTTCCTTGTCATCAATTTCATAACCAAATTTTGTGGCAATGGTATATTGATTTCTGTTTCCTTTAATGGCTTTGGCGACAAGCCTTTCATTTAGTAAAGGGCCGTATAAATCTGCAGTGTCCAGGAAGTTGTATCCTAGTTCTAATGAACGGTGGATAGTAGCGATAGATTCGGTTTCATCTGCTTTTCCATAAACATCCATTCCTGCAATTTGGGTCATTCCCATACAACCCAATCCTACTTTTGGAACAAAAAGTCCTTGACTTCCCAGTTCGATTTTTTTATTAGTATTCATACTTTTTTATTTAATTGTGAATTTAAATTAACAATGCAAATGTCAGTATGATACTAAAATTAAAAGTAACCCAATCTCCTAAAATTGTATCCAAAATGAGGAAATTGGGTTTGTCTATTTAAATTCCTTTAAAGGTTTACAAAATCGTTGCTTTTAGGAAAAATACTCAGGGCTTCAATGGCAATTTCGGGAGTAGGAGAGGCTAGTTTTCTCAGTTTAAGATCCATCCAAGCGCCATCGACAGTAATGGTTGCACATAGTTTATTTTCTTCATTGATGAACTCATGTACAATCGACCAGCGGGATGCATCTGCATTTACTTTTGAAGTTTTGGTGTGCATGGAAATTTTATCTGAGAGTTTTATTTCTTTTCTAAACACACATTCTTCCCTAAAAAGGATAGGGCCAAAGCCTTGCGCTTGCATCACCTTAATCGTTAATCCAAGACTTTCCAGAATTTCGATACGATGCTGTGCACCAAAATCATAATATGCGCTGTGTCGAACATGAAAATTAGGGTCAAGATCAGACCAACGAAAGGATAATTCTTTGCTAAATGAAGTCATTGTTGTTTTATTTTTAAAATTATTTTTAGGGCACTTTCAGGATTATTTTTAATGAAAGCAAGTAGGTTTTAGAAAACCGAAAATACAAATAAAAACGGAATTTGATTACGGTAAACATTGCTTTTTAAGGCTTTTTTATGATAATCACACAAAATTAGACAGTGTTTTTTTTAGTTATTCTACTCCAAAAAACATTGTGGCGTGTGTTTTGCATATGAAAAAAGATTGTCCAATTCCGGATAATAGAAATAACCTCATGTGTATGAAAAAAATAATTGTACTGTTGTTGCTATCGGGTGGTATGTATGCTCAAGAACAAGTGTTTAACGTGCAACGCTATTGCATCGATGAGAAACCTTTTAGACAAGGAGAATGCAATATTGCAGGAAATGAATACTCTTTTGTATTCTTGAATACTCAAAAGCGCGATGTGGTTTTCTTTCTCACGGCTACAAAAATGAAATATAAAATTGTAGACTCTGGGATTGTTTCTCAGGATAGAAATTACACCTTTTATACTTTAGAAAATGAAAATGAACAAGTAGAAATGAGGGTAAACCAGCAGCAAACAAAAATTGAATTTCTGTATCCCAACAATCACATTTATTTGACGGTAGGGAAGTCAACTAAGGCAGTGAATTAGAAATGGAACTCATAAGTGGGAGTTTATTATCCGCACGATCATGCTTTTACTATGAAACATGATGCGTGCGGTTTTTTTAATTGGTCTAAATAATTTAGGACTTTGAAAGTTCTTCCAATACTTTTTTTCCGTTTTCATTATTTGGATCTAGTTCTATGGATTTTTTATAGTTGATAATCGCCAGCTTTTTATCTCCGTTTTTTAAATAGGCTTCTCCTAAACTGTCATATGCATTTCCTGATTTTGGAAACGCTTCAACATTTAGTTTGAAAACTTCTATCGCTTCTTTTACTTTTCCGGTTTGTAATAATTGATATCCTGCGCTGTTCATTTCATTTTCGTTGACAGCATAAGTATTTGAATTTTTATTTTCATTAAAATAAGTTAATCCAGGTGCAATTCCTTTTTCCAGAATAACATCTACGAAAGCAGTAGCCAATGATTTTTTAGGCAAACTGTATGGTTTATTGTAAAGGATATTTCTAATCGCTTTATTCATCTCGTTTAAGTTGGTACCGCCCGTATTATTTAATAAAACCACCAGATTTTTTTCAGATGGAATTTGAGAAAATAAAGTGTTAAATCCATTTATTCCACCACCATGTTCAATAACTGTTATGCTATCATTTTTTTCTCCATTGAAAGCCTTGTTGATAAACCATCCGTAACCATAATGTCCCGGTCCTGCAGGAATATAGGAATTAAATAATAGTTCTTTGTTTTTTTTCGAAAGTAACTGTTCGGTGTAAAGTGCTTGATCCCATAAATACAAATCATCTACAGTAGAGTACAAAGAGCCGGCTGCGTATGGGATTGATAAATCAAGGTAACTTGCATTGATGAAGTTTTTGCCGTTTTTCTCATACCCGGAAGCTCTGTTTTTCAGAATCGTTTCATGGTGATCGAATCCTGTATTATTCATTTTTAGTGGCGTAAGAATATTGTCTTGTAAACTCTGCTCATAGGTTTTGCCGGAAACTTTCTCTATAATGTATCCCAATAAAAAATAACCGGAATTGCTGTACGCAAATTTTTCACCTGGTGTAAATTCCAGCGGTAAGTCAGCGAATTTTTTCACAAAAGCTTCTGGACTATAGGGATTGATGCTTAAATCTTTGACGAAATTAGGAAACGAAGTGTAATTAGGAATTCCAGAGGTGTGCGTCAGTAAATGATGAATGGTAATTTTATCACCTGATGCTTTAGGATAATCAGGAAGATAGGTTGAGATAGGAGCATCCAACTTTAATTTCCCCTGCTCAACTAATTGAACAATTAATACAGCGGTAAATTGTTTGGTAACAGAACCCAATCGGTGTTTAGTGTCTGACTGATTCGGAATATTCCATTCCATGTTTGCCATTCCAAATCCTTTTTTATAAATTACCTTACCCGCGTCAGCAACAAGAATGGAACCGTTAAACTGCCCGTATTCTGAATATAGATTCATCAACTTATCGATTTGTTCTGTTTTGGTTTGCCCAAAGGAAACCGTTATTGTAATGAGCTGGATGAATAGACCAATTAGGATTGTCTTTACTGCAAAATGCTTAGATCGTTGTTTCATGATGATTGTTGGTTTTAGTGATTGATGTTTTTTTTTGTTCATTTTTATGTGTTGTTACAAATTTTGTTTATCCGTTACAAGCTAGTGTTTATATTCCGAATAATTAATAAATGTTTTTCCATCGTAAAGGTAGAGACCTGTTTCTCTCGTACCTATCCAAAGATTTCCAGTTTTATCTTCCAAAATTGCCCAAATCCCCTGATTGATTAGTCCATTTTTTGTTGTAAAACAAGTGAAAGAATTTCCATCGTAACGGCAAATGCCACCACCGCCACCAAACCAAATATTGCCGTTTTTGTCTTCTATAATTCGCATAACCGAATCACTTAGCAAGCCATCATTTTTTGTAAAACTTGTAAATGATTTTCCATCATAAAGGTAAGCTCCACTCCAATTGCTGAACCAAATATTTCCATTCTTGTCTTGCAATGCGGGCCAAGCCCAATTGTCACCATTTGGTTTAAGATTGGTTATAGATTTACCATCGTAACGAAACACACCCTTATTACCTCGTCCACCAAACCAAATGTTACCAGCTTTATCTTCTAAAATATATTCCACGTTATTGTTACTGCTCATATAGCCAACTCCACCCTCATTAATTATAAACGGAGTAAAGGATTTGCCATCGTAGATGTAAACTCCATCAATTGTTGCGAACCATAGTTTTCTGCTTTTGTCCTGCATGATACTGAATACCTCCTGCGTTTTTTTAAACTTGTTGGGAGGCAGGTTTTTTAGTAAAGGAATCTGGATTTTAGTAAATGTTTTACCATCGTAAAGACAAACTCCCACTGGAGTACCTATCCAAATTTTACCATCCTTATCTTCCAAAAGGGCATTAATATTATTACTGTTTAGACCATCGGAGACTAAAAATTGAGTGAAGGATTTTCCGTCATATTTATAAAGACCATTTTCTGTGGTGCCAAACCAAAGGTTACCGGCTTTGTCCTTCAGCGTAGATTGTACATTGCCATATTTAGGCGAGCCTATGGTTTTTATAAGTTTAGGATGTGCAACAGCTAGTATGTTTGATTCACTTCCCTTTTCTTTTGGTACGTTTTTTTCAATTGGTCCGTTGCAGGCAGTGCCAAAAAGTAATAGTATCAGAAAAGTAAAAACTCGGGCTTGTGAGAAATATTTTTTCATTGTTCAAATTGGCATTGCCTTTTTTTATTTATTTGTCGGTTTGGGTGTCGCTCTGTAATGACTGTTGATGTTTTGGTAATACAAAACCAACTTTCTATTAAGCCTATTACCCAAATCCGTTGTAGTAGCTTTTGCACATAGTTTTTTATGGATTTCTAATCATATCAAATTTGGTTGGACTCATTAAACACCGAAACATAGGAATATCATTTTCTTTGCAAAAATTAGAAATAGCATTAAAATCCTCGTTATCAATTTTTGCTCCTCTATTATTTCAGTGATTATTTTATGGGGGACTTTAAATAGATGTATGTCAAATCGAGACGATTTAATTATTTTATTAGCAAAAGGGAGCAATGAAACAAATCTTTCTTCTTCATACTTCCAATCTACAGCTTTAGTTAGCATAACTTTAGGATTGATTTTTATGTTTCTTTCAAGTGGAACTTTAATCCTATTTTCACTATATTCTACAGGTTGAAGCATTGAAATTGGATCATTTGGGTTGCCTTTGATTTGAAAATATTCAGAATCTTTATTAAAACCAATGCAAAATCCTTTGTGCGAGTTTGTATAATGCGTCCACATTAGCGCACTATCCCACCTTCTAGATAAAGATAATATTCCAATTTTTTGATTTAAACCTACTATTGAACGTTTATAAAACTGTTCTTGAAAATTGTTTGGATGGACTTTTCTTACTGCATTTATTTTCGATTTTACTTTTCTATCGTATTCATTTTTTACTCTTTTTAATTCGCTTTTGGAAAGTTTCTCTTTTACTAATGACACAATATTTTCAGACGCTACAATGTTGATTATTTTAATAATATCTTCTTTAGTTGGCATTACTGGATAACACTCGAAAGGATCATTTAAGTCTCCAGGAGGAGTAAACCTTAGATGCTCATCTTTCAGATAGGTTATTCGTTCTGGAGGTAGATATTTGTAGATAGTTTTGTTCATAATATTACATACAACTTGTATATACTCGCTATAAACTAGCTGATATGCACCCAAAATTGGGATACTTTGCGCTACAAATAGCATTTTATCGTTCTGCTAATGTAGTTCATTTATTACGAATTATTGATATTGAAATTATAAAGTAATTGATTAGAAACAAATGAACTTAGGAATTAGATTTCCTAGCCCCGATAGCAGCGGCATCCTTTATGTTCTTTCTTTAAGAACATAAAGATAGAGCGGAGAGCGGGAGAGAGCTCCTAAATTAAAACTTCCGCCATAATGACAAACCCACTGAAATGTCATCTTGTCAGATTTTTTTCCGCCAATTTTAACATAAACTGACAATTTAATAAGCCATTTTGTATTGGCACAAAGATTGACTTATCGACCACGAGTAATATAATTGAATATACAATAAAATTAAATATATTAAAAATGGGTAAAATAATCGGAATTGATTTAGGTACGACCAACTCTTGTGTTTCTGTAATGGAAGGTAATGAAGCAGTTGTTATTCCTAATGCAGAAGGAAAAAGAACAACACCATCTATCATCGCTTTTGTTGAAGGTGGAGAGATCAAAGTAGGAGATCCTGCTAAAAGACAAGCGGTAACTAATCCAACTAAGACTATTGCTTCTATCAAACGTTTTATGGGACAAGGTTTTGGTGAAGTTTCGGCTGAAGCAAAAAGAGTTTCTTATAAAATTGTAAAAGGGGACAACAATACACCACGTGTGGATATTGATGGTCGTTTATATTCTGCTCAAGAATTGTCAGCAATGACACTTCAAAAAATGAAAAAAACTGCTGAAGACTATTTAGGTCAAACAGTTACTGAAGCAGTTATTACTGTTCCTGCTTACTTTAATGATGCACAACGTCAAGCGACTAAAGAAGCTGGTGAAATTGCAGGTCTTAAAGTTATGCGTATCATCAATGAGCCTACTGCTGCTGCACTAGCTTACGGATTGGATAAAAAAGGAACTGATCAAAAAATTGCTGTTTACGATTTAGGTGGAGGTACATTTGATATTTCTGTTCTTGAATTAGGAGACGGAGTTTTTGAAGTATTGTCAACTAATGGAGATACTCACTTAGGTGGAGATGATTTTGACCACCAAATTATTGACTGGTTAGCTGATGCATTTTTAGCTGAAGAAGGTATTGATTTACGTTTAGATCCAATGTCATTGCAACGTTTGAAAGAAGCTGCTGAGAAAGCAAAAATTGAATTGTCTTCTTCTGCAGAAACTGAAATCAACTTGCCATACGTTACGGCTACTGCTTCAGGACCTAAACACTTAGTGAGAAAATTATCTCGTTCTCAATTTGAAAAATTAACTGACGATTTAGTAAAACGTTCTATGGCACCAGTTGCAAGAGCTTTGAAAGATGCAGGTTTAACTGTTTCTGATATTGATGAAGTTATCCTTGTAGGAGGTTCTACTCGTATGCCAAGAATTGCTGACGAAGTAGAAAAATTCTTTGGTAAAAAAGCGTCTAAAGGAGTTAACCCTGATGAGGTTGTTGCTATTGGAGCAGCTATTCAAGGTGGAGTTCTTTCTGGAGATGTAAAAGATGTATTGTTATTAGACGTTACACCTTTATCTTTAGGTATCGAAACTATGGGTGGGGTTATGACTACATTAATTGAGTCTAACACAACTATTCCAACTAAAAAATCTCAAGTTTTCTCAACTGCTGCTGATTCTCAACCAACTGTTGAACTACACGTTCTTCAAGGAGCTAGAGCAATGGCTGCTGATAACAAAACTATTGGTCGTTTCAACTTAGATGGTATTCCACCAGCACCAAGAGGAGTTCCTCAAATTGAAGTAACTTTTGATATTGATGCTAATGGTATCATCAAAGTTTCTGCAACTGACAAAGGAACTGGAAAATCTCACGATATCCGTATCGAAGCTTCTTCTGGATTAACTTCTGAAGAAATCGAAAGAATGAAACAAGATGCTGAAGCGAACGCTGAGTCTGACAAAGTTTTAAGAGCTAAAGCGGAGAAAATTAATGAGGCTGACTCAATGATTTTCCAAACTGAAACTCAACTGAAAGAACTTGGAGCTAAATTAGCTGATGATCATAAAGTTGCTGTAGAATATGCATTAACTGAATTGAGAATGGCTCACCAATCTCAAGATGTTCCTGCAATTCAAACGGCGCTGGATAACATCAATGCTGCTTGGAAAACTGCTACTGAAGCAATGTACGCTCAAGGAGAACAAGGTCAAGGTGAAGCTCAACCTCAAGGTGAAGCGGCTCAAGGAGACAATGTTGAAGACGTTGAATTCGAAGAAGTAAAATAATAAATTCTGGTAGCGATGCACTCCGGTGCATTGCTACTATTGATTTAGAAAACCGTTCACCATTGGTGAACGGTTTTTTTATGCATTTCTATTTTTTAGTTTGTTTTGTGCCAAACATGTTAGTAATCACTAGCGCATGCGGAAAGGTTATGGCGGCCAAAAAGGAGAAAAACAAAGCGTTAAAAAGTTGTTCCTCTTTGCACATACAATAGATTAGTGTAATTCCTACTATAGATAGCAACCAATAAATCCCTGCGGTCTTGCAATAGGCAATAAAATGTTTTAATGAAAACGAACCATTTAAAAACTTAATCTGGTCAATTATCGACGGAATACTGTGCCATAAAACAAAATAAATGGCAAATCCCCAAATCAGACTGGAAGATTTAAAAAGGATTGCAAAGAGGACTAAGTAAAAGATTTCTAAAAGTAGTTTTTTTCTAATTTTTTCTGATTTCCAATACAAATAGGTGCTTAGAATAATAAAAACGATTGATGAAATTAGTAACAGTAAATTAAAGTATAAGCTTGGGATATTGATATTTGCGATGTTCAAAATAATACTTTGTACTTCACTGGAGTGAAAAACAAAAAGTAATTGTAAGATAATGAATCCGTACAAAAATTGAAATAATATTTGGAACCATTTCGGAAAGGCGTTCAATAAATCTTGCCATTGCTGTTCTCCAAAATGATAAGCGCTTATAAGTATGAATAATAGTAGCGCCACTTGAGGAATTGTATAAAACAGAAGAACACCTATTAAAACCACCATTACATAATATCCTAGTATTTTAAACCAGGAATTGGATTGTTTTGTGGTTTTAATATTTTTAATTAGTACTAAATCATTTGCACCATGTAATATTCCAAAGGTGAAAATTAAGAAGAAGCCCAACATTATTTGAAATTTTGTCGAGAGAAAGGAATCCATCCAAAGTCCTAAAAAGCTTGCTACTATTACAATATTTGAATAATTTTTCATGAATTTTGATTATTGTTTAAAATTAGTTAAAAAATATTAAACAAAAATGATTTTTTATTGTTTAACTTTTACTATATTTGATTAAACAAAAAAACCATTAAAATTATTTATTTATGACAAATTTTATTTTTATTTCAGGTTTAGTCGGAAAATTATCACCAACCGATTACGTAGGGTTTACCTTTTTTGTAGGCTGTATGGCAATGATGGCTGCATCAGCTTTTTTCTTTTTATCGTTAAGCCAGTTTGATAAGAAGTGGCGTACTTCAGTGTTAGTATCAGGTCTGATAACCTTTATTGCTGCCGTACATTATTTCTACATGAGAGATTATTGGGCATCATTTGGAGAATCGCCTACGTTCTTTCGATATGTAGACTGGGTTCTTACAGTACCATTAATGTGTTTAGAATTTTATCTCATACTAAAAGTAGCTGGTGCCAAAACATCTTTGTTATGGAAGATGATTATTTATTCTTTAGTAATGTTAGTCACAGGTTACTTTGGTGAAGTTGTATTTACGGATAGTGCTGCGCTATGGGGATTCATTTCCGGAGTTGCTTATTTTGCTATTGTATATGAAATATGGTTGGGAGAAGCTTCAAAATTAGCTGCTACAGCGGGAGGAGAAATTCAAAAAGCACATAAGATTTTATGTTGGTTTGTACTTGTTGGGTGGTCTATTTATCCATTAGGATACATGATGGGAACAACAGGATGGTACAATGGATTAATTCCTGCCGGTAATATTGATGTAGTGTACAACATTGCTGATGCAATTAATAAAATTGGATTTGGATTAGTAATCTATAGTCTAGCAGTAAAATCCCAAAAAGATTAATTCCTTTTTTTATTTTTTTTAATATTTTATTGGAAAACCGGACTAGCGATAGGCCGGTTTTTTTGTATCACTTAATGAAATAAAACACCCAACCTGTTTTTTGAAGCAAGTCGGGTGTTTTAATTCTATTATTATTTATCACGTAGAGATCACTGTAGTGCGTCGTCTATATAACGTTGGTCTTTAACATGCTTCTTTTCAAAGAGCGTTTAAAAACGTCATAAGAACCACGAAATGCGTTACTACATTTCGCATATTCCTACGATGAAATAACATTCATTACAAAGCAAAAAAAAAGGAAAAATGTGGTTAAACATTTTCCCTTTTTAATTCATTATTTAGGATCTAAAGCTTCTCCTATTCTAGAAATTAAATCTTGTAAGTGATACCTACTCATTCGATCAGTCATTCTCGATGAGGCTAATTTCATCTCGTTTTTCAAACTATTCAATTGACCTCTTGCAATAGAAGGTAAATCAGTTTGAGCAAGATTTACTCTTCTTGTCGTGAAACCGTAAGTAACACCTACAGGAACCGCTCTAACCATGGCTGTACCTGGTTTAAGTAATTCAATCATTTTGTCAACATACAATTTTTGAATGTTTCTGCGATACACATCAATTGATCCACTTCCTTTCAATTCAGAAAAGATTCCATTTTTTAGGTCACTTATTAATTCATCAACAGTATAGTTGTTTTTACTCATAGAAGAAGTTTCTATAAGGCGAACAATTCTATCTCCAGCTAATAAACTTGATAAGGTAGCATCTTGCATTCCTTTGACTGCTTCAACACCACTTTCTGGGTTTATTTTTGAAAGTATATTTTGATCCAATAACCATTTTGGTGTTGAGAATAATTGAGTGTTCAAGAATAAAACCGCATCTTTTTGAATAGCTTTTGGAACTACTTCAAATTGATTTCCTGTCATGTCATACGTTTTAGGAGAATCATAGATTCCACCTACGTTTTTAGTAACATGGCCCATATATCTTCTGAATTGTCCAGTAAGTGCGCCGTAAAGTTCGTCTAGTTCAGCATAGCTTTCTCCATTTTCTTTAGTCCACTCTAATAAATTAGGCAAAATTCTTTTTAAGTTTTTGATTCCGTACTCAGAAGCTCTCATGGCATTATCTCCAATATCCTCCGTTTGGTATCTTGGATCATAAGGGCTAGATTCTGTACCAAACCATAAACGGTTATTTTTGTAAGCTTCTTTAGTCATTTCATTTAACTTCGCTTTTTCCTCAGTTTCAGTTTTAGCTCCGTCAAAATAAGAATACCCCCATTTAATAGCCCATTTGTCATAATCCCCAATTCTAGGAAATAAGGCAGTAACACCATCTTCTGGTTGCGCCACATAATTAAAACGTGCATAATCCATGATAGAAGAAGTATGTCCATTTTTATCTTGGTACGCTTTATCTCTTAGTTTTTCAACCGGAGTAGCAGAACTTGCTCCCATGTTATGACGTAATCCTAAAGTGTGTCCTACTTCATGAGAAGAAACGAAACGGATTAATTCTCCCATTAATTTATCATCAAACTTTTTTGTTCTTGCTGCAGGATCTACAGCCGCAGTTTGAATTAAGTACCAGTTTCTTAAAAGACTCATGATATTATGATACCAACCAATGTGGCTTTCCAAAATTTCACCACTTCTAGGATCATGAACATTAGGTCCGTATGCGTTTTGAATTTCAGCCGCAAA
Organism: Flavobacterium pasteuri; assembly: GCF_048286615.1. NCBI lineage: Bacteria > Pseudomonadati > Bacteroidota > Flavobacteriia > Flavobacteriales > Flavobacteriaceae > Flavobacterium > Flavobacterium pasteuri. The sequence continues at coordinate 76,088 of NZ_JBLVPN010000009.1, forward strand.
ATATCGTAATACTGAAAAACGAGCATCTTCCAAGCTCATTGTTGGATCATTTTCTGGCCAATATTCGCCACGAATAGCATTTTTCCATCCAGCAGCTTCAAAGGCAATTTGCCAATCATCAATACCTTGTTTAATGAATTTTTTCCATTTTTCAGGTGTAGCTGGATCAATGTAGTATACAATTGGTTTTAGTGGCTCAATTAATTCCCCTTTTTTTTGCTTTGCAGCATCTTCTTCAGATTTTGGCTCTAAACGCCATCTTACAGCAAAAGTTTTAGTGTCAGATTTTTGAGATTCTTCTTCAAAAACTCCGTATTCGTTAGCAAAATATCCTACACGTGCGTCAAATTCTCTTTTGCGCATAGGTGTTTTTGGCAATAAAATCATAGAAGTATTCATCTCAACCGTGATTACTCCAGCATCTAATGCAGAAGGTAAATTAACTCCAATTTGTGGTGTTGGTGTAATTGAAATACGAGGTGGAGTAGTTGTAAATGTTTTTACAGTTCTAATCTCAGTATTTATAGGATAACTACTAATTTTTGAGATGAATGATTTATCCTTTTGAAAAGCTACAATGTTTAACAATTGTTTTTTAATTGGATCTAATGAAAAAGTCTGAATATCACCATCAAAAGTACTCGTTAAGTCGATTACATATCCATCATTATTTTTTCCTGTTGAATCTTTTTTGAATGCCAAGATATCATAGTTTCCAATAATTGGATCTGAAGTTGAATTCTTAACTGCTTGAGCCATTGGTTTATCGTCGTCAGGAGACATAATAACGTAGGTAACAGATCTAAGAAGAATGTTATTGTTCAGTCCTTTTTCCCAACGAATCACTTGTCTGTTGATTTCTTCTCCACCAAAAATTCCTCCTCCGGCTGGAGTTTTAGAATATCTGGTAATTGTCATTATTTCATTTCCTAAAAGAGAGTCTGGAATTTCAAAAAGATATTTGTCATTAATTTTATGAATGTCAATTAATCCTTTTTGTGTTACTGCGGTTGAGTCAATAACTTTTTTGTACGGTTTTGGTTCTTTTTTACCGTCTTTAGATTCGGGTGCTTTCGCTTCTACTTTAGCAGGGGCATTTCTGTCTGCTCTTTTCTTTTTTTTGCTTTGTGCAAATGTGCCTTGCGCAAAACAAAATAACAGACAAGTAATGATTAGGGTTAGTTTTTTTTTCACCATTTAGTTAATGTATTTAATAAAGTTTTTAATTGGTTATGGGCAATAAGTCGCATTTTATTGTGTTTTGTTACGACATAAGCTCAAATTTATTGATATATTTTTATAAAAAGGCTATTTTGAGGTGCTATTTTAAATAATTAACAATAATTAACAATCGTTGATTAACGGCTTTTTCTATAACGAAATATGATTTTTCTCATGAAAGAAATAAATATTTCGAGTTACTTTTGTCGTTTTAAGTACTAAATTAAATCCGTTTTTTTCATTTTTAGGAATGTCAAAAGTATCAAGAAACGATTTTTTTGTAAAAGTTTTTTGTAATATTACTACGTAAATCAGTTGGCATGAGAAAAATTAAGTACAAGAAAGGAAAGAAAATGCAACCCTATAATTTAGAATATACGGGTATTCATAAAAGTAAGGAATCAGAACTGCAGTTGTTTGTTTATGATGATTTGAATCTTACCGAATATGATGATTTTAAGGTTTCGGAATTAGATAAATATATTGAGGGACAAAAAACAAACTGGATTAATATTCACGGTTTAAATAATGTGGAGTGGTTAAAATCGATTGGGGATTATTTTAAAATCGATAATTTTATGTTGGCTGATATTTTAAATACCACCCGAAGAACAAAACTGGAAGAGTCTCATGACTATTTATTTTTCAATATAAAATCATTGTTACCAGCGGAACACTCTGATAACATAAGTGTCGAACAAATTAGTTTTTTGTTAAAAGATGGGGTTTTAATTTCTTTTCAGGAAAAGCGAAGTGATTTTTTTACCCATATTCGAGAACGCATTAGAACGCATTCAGGAATCGTAAGAACTAAGAAAGCGGATTATTTATTGTACATTCTTCTGGATGCCATCATGGAAAATTTCTACATCACTTTAGAAAATGAAGAGGACAGTATAGAGGAATTGATTAATCTTACTAAGGAAAGTGTTGATCCAGTAATTTTAGAAAAAATAGAGAAACACAGAGATAATTTAAACTTTCTAAAACGTTCTATCATACCGCTTCGGGATTCGTTGTATGACATAAAAAGCATAAAAGACGATACCATATTTAATGCGATGGAAGCAGATACTTTTAGTTTTTTTGCCCGATTGCATCAAAAGAGTTTAGAACTTTTAGAACAAATTGAATCCGATATGAGTTCCCTGGAAAGCGCCTCTAATTTCTTTTTCTCAGCACAAACACACAAGATGAATGAGATTATGAAAACGCTGACCATCGTATCGGCAATATTTATTCCGCTTACTTTTATTGTGGGTGTTTATGGAATGAATTTTGACTACATGCCGGAACTCAAGCGTCATTATGGCTATCATACCGTAATGGGTGCTATGTCTTTAATAGTAGTTGGAATGATTATTTATTTTAAAAAACGCCGTTGGTTTTAAGTATAAAAAAGGATTGCAACCAATTGATTTGGATTTAAATTTAAAAATAAAAAGATGAACAAGGCCATATACATTGCAACAAGCGAGCAAAATAGCGGAAAGTCGATTATTACGTTGGGATTGATGAGTATGCTCATTGGCAAAATGGCCAAAGTAGGATATTTTAGGCCCATTATTGAAGATTTTGAAGAAGGAGGATTTGATAATCATATTGAAACCGTGATTGGTCATTTTGGAATGGATATTGAATTTGAAGATGCGTATGCCATTACAAAAAGTAAATTAATCAAAAAGAAGAACAAGGGAAAAATAGGGGAGGTTCTCGACTTGATTATTGAAAAATATAAGAAATTAGAAGAGCGTTTCGATTTTGTTTTGGTTGAAGGAACCAGTTTCACAGGAGAAGGAACTGTCATCGAATTGGACATGAATGTTCTGATTGCTAAAAATCTGGGAATACCAACAATTATTGTTGGTTCCGGAGTTGGGAAAACATTAGAGGAATTAATAGATAGTCTTTATTTAGCATACGATTCATTCAAAGTTAAAGATGTTGAAGTTTTGGCTGTAATCGCCAATAAAGTGCAGCCTGAAAATATTGAATTGGTTACGAACGGCTTAAGGAAAAGCTTGCCCAAAAGTATATTGGTGAATTCCATTCCTTTGATTCATAATCTAAATAATCCAACGGTACAAGAAATCGTAAATGAGTTAGATGCCAAAGTTTTATTTGGTTCGGCTCACTTGAACAATCAAACTGGAAATTTTAGTGTGGGTGCCATGCAATTGTGTAATTATTTATTGCATTTGAAAGAAAACAGTCTAGTAATAACGCCCGGAGACCGCGCCGATATTATTCTTGGCGCATTGCAGGCTAATGAATCCGTAAATTACCCTACAATATCAGGAATAGTTTTGACGGGTAACATTTTGCCAGAGATTAGTATTTTGAAATTGATAGAAGGACTTTCGACCATTGTTCCAATTATTGCCGTGGAGGAAGGGACTTATTTTATCACCAATAAAATAGGATCTATAAAATCTAAAATTTACGCGAATAACAAGCAGAAGATTGAAATTTCGATTACTACTTTCGAAAAATATGTGGACTTAGACAACTTGGCTGAAAAGCTGATTACTTTTGAAGCTGAAGGAATGACGCCAAAAATGTTTCAATATAATTTGGTAAAAAGAGCCAGAAAACACAGAAAACATATTGTGTTACCAGAAGGAAATGACGATAGAATTATCATGGCAGCTTCACGCTTATTAGAAATGGATGTGGTAGATATTTCGATCATTGGCAACAAGAAACAAATAGAAAGTAAAGTTGCTGAATTAGGGTTGTTTTTTGATTTTTCCAAAGTGCAAATCATAAATCCGATAGAATCGGAACATTATGATGATTATGTAAATACGTATTATGAGTTGCGAAAAGCAAAAAACGTAACCATAGGAATGGCTAAGGATTTAATGGAAGATGTCTCGTATTTTGGAACGATGATGGTGTATAAAGGCCACGCTGACGGAATGGTTTCCGGAGCGGCTCATACTACGCAACATACTATTTTGCCTGCATTGCAATTCATTAAAACGAAACCCAATTCCTCCGTGGTTTCATCCATATTTTTCATGTGTTTAGAGGATAGAGTTTCAGTTTTTGGAGATTGTGCCATTAATCCAAATCCTACTGCAGAACAACTGGCAGAAATTGCCATTTCCTCTGCGGATTCTAGTTTGGCTTTTGGTATTGAACCAAAAATTGCTATGCTTTCGTATTCATCTGGTTCTTCCGGAAAAGGAGATGAAGTGGATAAAGTAAGAACTGCAACTGAAATAGTGAGAAAAAAACGCCCCGATTTAAAGATCGAAGGGCCTATTCAATATGATGCTGCGGTTGATATGGCCGTTGGAAAAAGTAAAATGCCAAATTCAGAAGTGGCAGGGCAAGCCAGCGTTTTGATTTTTCCAGATTTAAATACAGGAAATAATACCTACAAGGCAGTGCAAAGGGAAACAGGAGCTCTTGCAATTGGTCCGATGTTACAAGGATTGAACAAACCGGTTAATGATTTAAGCCGCGGTTGTACTGTTGATGATATTATAAACACAGTCGTGATTACAGCGATTCAAGCACAAGGATTATAAAATGAAAATAGTAATTATAAACTCAGGGAGTTCTTCTATAAAATACCAGTTAATTGACATGCCTTCTTGCGAAGTTATTTGCTCTGGGATGATTGACAGAATAGGATTAGAGACGTCAAATTTGAGCTATGAAACCCATCAAAATAAAATTGAGGAATCTATGCCAATTCCCAATCATAAAATAGGGTTAGAAAAAATCGCTCGCTTATTGATGGATGAAAAAGTAGGTGTGATTAAAAGCACGCTCGAAATTGATGCTGTAGGTCATCGTGTGGTTCACGGAGGTGCGGGTTTTTCAGATACCACCATCATCAACAAAAAGGTAAAAGACAAAATAAAACAACTTTTCGAATTGGCACCATTGCACAATCCTGCTAATTTTGAAGGAATAATTGTAGCGGAAGAAATCTTTGGCACTGCTAAACAAGTAGCTGTTTTTGACACTGCATTTCACCAAACAATTCCAGTTGTGGCTTATAAATATGCCTTACCTAATTATCTTTTGACCGAAAATAAAATTCGAGTTTACGGTTTTCACGGTACAAGCCATAAATATGTTTCTGAAAAAGCAATTAAGCTTTTACAAAACAGCTCCAAAATTATCACCATACATCTAGGTAATGGATGCAGTATGGCGGCTATAAAAGATGGGAAAAGTATCGATACTACACTCGGTTTTGGACCAATGAATGGTTTGATTATGGGAACTCGTAGTGGAGATGTCGATCAATCAGTGATATTTTATATGGTCAATTCATTGGGTTATTCCCTTGCCGATGTCAACACCATGTTGCAAAAACAAAGCGGAATGCTAGGACTTACCGGTTTTAGTGATTTAAGAGATATTGAATCTCAAGCCGGACAAGGAAATAAAGATTGTCAAATGGCATTGGCAATGAATGCGTATCGAATCAAGAAATATATAGGTTCTTATACAGCTGCTTTAAATGGTTTGGATGCAATTATTTTTACAGCTGGTATTGGAGAAAACTCTTCTTATATGCGAAAATTAGTTTGTACAGATATGGAGTATTTTGGAATTGAACTTGATGATTCAAAAAATGATATGCGTTCGAAAGAAATTCGGGAAATCAATACATCAGATTCCAAGACTAAAATAGTAGTTATTCCTACCAATGAAGAGATTGAAATTGCCAATCAAGTCTTTGAATTACTGATAAAGTAAGAAAATAAAAAACCCAAAGGAGCTTCTGAATTCAGAGGCTTTGTTTATGTTTTTTTAACAAAAAAAACCTAATTATTAAACCATATTCTTTAACAATATAGATTTTAGCTATATCCGTAAATTCATAAAAAAAACATATAAAATGAAATATTTATTTTCTCTTTTTCTACTCTTTCTTTTCAATTTAGGCAATGCCCAAAGCGTTCAGTCGCCATCAGGTAAAATAGCATTAAATTTTAAGTTAGCTGGTAATGGGCAACCTAGCTATTCCGTAAATTACAAAAACAAAGCGGTCGTTTTGGAAAGCTCTTTAGGTATAAAATTGAAAGATAAACCAGCTTTAGACGCTAATTTTGATATTCTGACTTCAAAAAATTCCAGTTTCAATGAATATTGGAAACCAGTTTTAGGGGAGCAATCCAGTATTTTAAATCACTATAATGAACTTAATGTTTCGCTTATAAACAAGGAAACTAAGGTGAAAATGAATATAATTTTTAGAGTTTTTGATGAAGGAGTTGCTTTCAGATATGATTTCCCAAAACAAGCGGAGTTGAATTATTTTATTATTTCTGATGAGGTTACCCAATTTAATTTAACCGAAAACAATAAAGTATTCTGGGTTCCAGGAGATTTCGACAGTAATGAATACGAATACAATGAAACTAAATTTTCTGATATTGATAATTCCAAAATCAATATGAACAACGGTATTGGAGTAAAATCTATTCCTGGAAAATATATGGTTCAAACACCTTTGATGATGAAAGCACCATCAGGTTTGTATCTCAATATTTTTGAGGCTGCTGTTGTGAATTATCCAGTCATGCATTTGAATGCTGATGTAACTAATTACAAATTAAAAGCCGAATTAGTTCCTAATGCTATTGGCGACAAAGCCTATTTGCAAACGCCTTGTATATCTCCTTGGAGAACCATTATGATTAGCGATGATGCCAGAGATATTGTGGCTTCTAAAATGATTTTGAACCTAAACGAACCTTCAAAAATAGAAGATACTTCTTGGATAAAACCCATGAAATATGTTGGGATTTGGTGGGAAATGCACGTAGGGAAATCCACTTGGGATTATGCCGGTTCTCAAAACGCCACTAATTTTGCAGATGCCCCAAAAGCGTCAGGAAAGCACGGTGCTAATACCGAAAATACCAAACGATACATTGATTTTGCTGCAAAAAATGGTTTTGATGGCGTATTGGTAGAAGGCTGGAATGTAGGTTGGGAGGATTGGAACGGAAACTGGAAAGAGGAGGTTTTTGATTTTACAACGGCGTATCCGGATTTCGATATTGCAGCTCTTTCGGCTTACGCCAAAGAAAAAAATGTCAAAATGATTATGCATCATGAAACATCTGGTTCTGTTAGTAATTATGAAAGACACTTGGATCGTGCTTTTGATTTGATGAAAAAATACGAATATCCAGCAGTAAAATCAGGGTATGTGGGTAAAATTATTCCGCGTGGCGAATTTCATGACGGACAATCTATGGTGAATCATTTCAATTTTGTAGTAAAACGTGCTGCTGATTATAAAATTATGATTAACTCTCATGAATCGTCAAGACCAACTGGTTACGGAAGAACGTATCCTAACTATATCGCTGCCGAAGCAGCTCGTGGAAATGAATTCAATGCATGGAGCGTTGGAAATCCGCCTATGCATGAAACTATTTTGCCTTTTACAAGACAACTGGGCGGACCTATGGATTACACGCCGGGAATTTTCGAAATCAAAATGAGTTATTATGATAAAAATAAAACGGAGCAGGTTCATACCACTTTAGCCAAGCAACTCGCTTTATACGTTACGATGTATTCTCCGTTGCAAATGGCAGCTGATTTATTAGAAAATTACGAGAAATATCCAGATGCATTTCAATTTATCAAAGATGTTGAAACGGATTGGGATGAAAGTAAATATTTAGAAGCGGAGCCGGGTGATTATGTTACAGTTGCTCGAAAAACCAAAGGAAAGGAAACGTGGTTTTTAGGAGCAATCACCGATGAGAATGCCAGAACATCAGAAATAAAGTTAGACTTCTTAACCAAAGGGAAAAAATACAAAGTGATCATTTATGAAGATGCTAAAAATGCCGATTGGAAAAATAATCCAATTGCTTATAAAATTAGCACGATGACAGTGTCAAGTAAATCAAAAATTAAGTTGAATTTAGCTCCAGGAGGAGGAACAGCAATCAGTTTCGAACTGATAAATTAAATAGGATATCCTGCAAGAGCTTTAAAACTTGTAGGATTTTTTTTGAATCTAACCTTAAATATTCGTAAAGAATTACGAAATTGCAACATCCACCAAAACCAAAATTATAAAGAAGAATACCAAGAAACCTCTAAATATATTATGAAAAAATCAATTGTTTTAGCCGCACTTTTATTTAGTGGAATCACCGTATTTGCGCAAACTAAAGAGGAACAAACTTTAAAGGAAATTTACAAATCTTCCTTAACCAATGCCAAATGTTATCCTTGGCTGGATCATTTGTCCAATACCATCGGATCCCGATTATCAGGTTCAACAGGAGCAGAAAAAGCCGTTTTGTATACTAAAGCACAATTAGAAACTTTGGGTTTAGATAAAGTGTACCTTCAAGAAGTAATGGTGCCAAAATGGGTGAGAGGCGAAAAAGAAATCGGGTATTTACAACTGGGTAAACAAAAGATCGCTTTACAGATTTGTGCCTTAGGAGGTTCTGTAGCAACACCAAAAGCTGGATTGAATGCCAATATCATAGAAGTAAAAAGTTTAGAAGAATTAGTAGCATTAGGAGAAGTAAAAGTTAAAGGTAAAATTATTTTCTTTAACAGACCTATGAATCCAGAGTTTGTCGAAACATTTAAGGCCTACAGTGGCTGCGTGGACCAGAGATCATCAGGCGCTAGAGAGGCTGGAAAACTGGGTGCATTAGCAGTGATTGTAAGATCTATGAACTTACGTTTAGACGATTTTCCGCATACAGGTGCTACCAACTATGGTGATATTGCAAAAGAGCAACGGATTCCAGCAACTGCTATTAGTACCAACGGTGCCGAATTGTTGAGTAAAAATTTGAAAGCCAATCCAAATGCAACTTTTTACTTGAAACAATCGTGTCAGACATTTGAGGATGTTTTATCCTATAATGTGGTTGGTGAAATAACTGGTTCTGAGAATCCTGAAAGAATAATGGTCGTTGGCGGACATCTTGATTCCTGGGATCTTGGAGATGGTTCTCATGACGATGGAGCAGGATGTGTCCAGAGTATGGAGGTGTTGAATATCTTCAAAAATATTAGATACAAGCCTAAAAATACGTTGCGTGTAGTTTTGTTTATGAATGAAGAAAACGGTGTTCGAGGCGGAAAAGAATATGAAACACAGTCCAATAGAAACAACGAAAACCATATTTTCGCATTAGAGAGTGATTCGGGCGGGTTTTCTCCAAGAGGTTTTTCAATTGAAGCTGATGAAGCTAATTTCAATAAAATTAGTAGTTGGGCAAAGATATTCGAACCCTATTTAATCCACAAATTTGTAAAAGGGCATTCTGGGGTGTTGATATTGGTCCGTTACAATCCAGTCACATCGTAAAGGTAGGATTACAGCCGGATTCGCAGCGTTATTTTGATTATCATCATGCTGCAAACGACACTTTTGATGCTGTCAATAAAAGAGAGTTGGAACTAGGAGCAGCAGCAATGGCTTCTTTACTGTACTTAATGGATCAGAATGGAATTGTAAAATAAAAACACCCTAATTTGTGAAGGTGCTACATGCTGTTTTTTTTCAATATTTGAAGGAAATTGTGAATGTAGCGCCTTCATTTATTTTACTCTCCACGGCGATTCTCCCGCCTAAACTAGTAATGTGATTATACACTAAATATAATCCTATACCATTGCTGTCTATGTTATTGTGGAATTTTTCATACAATCCAAAAATCTTATCTTTCACTTTATCCATTTCAAAACCAAGTCCATTATCAGAAAAAATTAATTGATTTACTCCATCGAATTTTCTGGATTTGATAGTAATAACGGGTACATGATGAGGTTTTGCATATTTAATGGAATTAGTGAGTAAATTCAGAAAAATACTTTTGATGTATGCCTTGTTGAAAGTAACTTTCTCAAAAGCTGAAAAGTCAATATTAATAATTGCTTTTGAATCGCAAACTAAAGAATTTATGGAGGTAGGCACTTCACTTAGGGATTCATTGAGATTTATTTCTTCAATTTGAGTATTAATACTCTCGTTTTCTACTAATTGGTCAATAGAATCATTTAAAGTTTGTTTTAAATTTTCACTAGTTAATTTAAGAATTTCTACTAACTCCAACGTTTCTGGATCATTGATTTTTGAAACATCAATGAGACTGAAAACTGAAAGCATGTTATTTATGGGAGACTTTAAATCATGCGAAGTTTTATGAGACAAAACCGTTAGTTCTTTATTGATTTGCGTCAAATTTGCAATGAGCAAATTGCGCTCTTCTTCCATTCTTTTTTTATGCGTAATGTTTTTGGCAATTGCATACACTAATTTCTCGGAATCAACAGGCATTGATGTCCATGATAACCATACAATTTCCCCGCTTTTAGTTAAATAGCGGTTTTCAAAATTCAAAAGAGGCTTATTTTTATAAACTTGTTCTCTGGTTTCTAAAGTAATTTGGAGGTCGGCTGTGTAAACAAAACTGCTGATTGGTCGAGAATATAATTCCTCTTCCGTAAAACCTAATAATTTTGAAACTGCCGGATTTATTCTCCTGAAATAGCCATCAAATCCTGCTATACATATAAAATCAGCTGATATATTAAAAAAATTATCAAAGTGATAGTCTGTTTTTAAAGAAGAAGTGGTGGTGTTATTTTTGATCATTTATAATTTTAAAGAATTATATTGTATTAAAATTACCTAACTTGAAACAAGTAAATCCGATGGTTAAATTTAACTAATTAAAATTTAAAAAATAGAAAAAAATCAAATAATCAAACAGATGTTAATTTTATATATTTTAGTTTTTTTTTTAATCAAATTCATAAAAAAAGCCATCATAAATGACAGCTTATTTAATGTTGATAGAGGATGAATTATATTTTGAATATTCCTCCAACTGCAATGATTCTCTGAAAAAAGAAAAAATCTTGTGAAGCACTATCCTCAGAACTTTGCGTTGTTCTAATATCCTGCATATTGATGTAGCCTCCTTTAAGTTCTCCTTGTATATAAAAGTGCTTGAAAAAAGTAACATTTAAACCTGCTTTCAAAGAAGTACCATACCCTGAAACATGAAAATCATCATGACGTTCTTTCCCTAATAAGGTTGTATTTGTTTTTGGATACAATAAACCAAAACCAATTCCTTCAGTCAAATTAACTTGAATTTTGTCGGTATTTTCGATTTTAAAAATAGAGGAAATATCATCGTGTCTTGAAAATTCACTGTTTACATAATTTAAACCATCGGTGTGTTCATAAAGTAGAAACTCTTCGGTCAAAAGAACCTGATTGTTTGGCAATAACTCGTTATATGATCCAGGATTAGGATAGTAACCATCAATGTTTACAGCTTTATCTTGCGTCATCACATATTTCATGTGATCCACTCCTATAGCAACACTGTAATGATCATTTATAAAATATCCCAATCTAAAATTAGTTTGAGGAATAGTCATTCTAGATGGATTAATATAATCAACATGCCATCCTTTTGGTTTGTCATGTGCTTGAATGTTTTCCAGAGTAAAGTTGTAGTCTTTACCTCGAAAAGTCACATCAGATTTAGAATAACTGTCTCTATTTCCACCCCATGAAACAAAAAATTTACCTTTGTTATGACTGGTATATCGATCTTGTATTATTTTTTTTTCCTGTCCTATTGTAGTGTTAGTAAATAGTATAATTAGAAATGCTGAAAATAAAAAAAAATGCTTCACTGTATTTGGGTCCTAAATTTAAAATGTATTTATTGTTTTTCTAATGGCAACTAACTTGGTCATTAAGGATTCAAAGTAATCTAAATGCAACATATTTGCTCCATCACTTTTTGCATTAGCAGGATCAAAATGGGTTTCAATAAAGATTCCATCTACACCTACGGCAATACCAGCTTTGGCAATAGTTTCAATCATATCTGGTCTTCCACCAGTTACACCAGCCGTTTGGTTGGGTTGTTGTAGTGAGTGAGTGACATCAAGAACAGTAGTAGCATATTGTTGCATCGTAGGAATTCCTCTAAAATCAACAATCATGTCTTGGTAACCAAACATTGTTCCTCTATCCGTAACCATGACGTTTTCATTGTGACAATCCAATACTTTTTGAACCGCATGTTTCATGCTTTCCGGACTCATAAACTGCCCTTTTTTCAAGTTGACTACTTTTCCGGTATTGGCAGCAGCCACAACTAAATCGGTTTGACGCACTAAAAAAGCAGGGATTTGCAACACATCAACATATTGAGCAGCCATAGCCGCATCTTCATTCGTATGAATATCCGTAACAGTAGGAATTTTAAATGTTTCCGAAACTTTCCTAAGGATTTTTAATGCTTTTTCATCTCCAATTCCTGAAAAACTATCAATTCTAGAACGGTTTGCTTTCTTAAAAGAGCCCTTAAAAACGAAAGGAATTTGTAAAGTATCAGTAATTTTAACTAGTTTTTCTGCAATTCGCATTGCCATTTCTTCCCCTTCAATGGCGCAAGGACCAGCTAGTAGGAAGAAATTGCCACTGTCAGTATATTTAATTTGTGGAATATGTTGTAGGTTCATAATTTGATTTTTTTAGAAAGTGCAAAGGTAGTTAGAAATTATGATTTAGTGTTTTTTTGAAGCTATTTCCTGCTATCCGTTATAATTTTTTCCTTTTTAAAGAAAAAAGGAAAAGGATTTCCACTTTTATCAGGGCTAGGGTTATGGTATTCCAGGATGTTTTGTGATTCGAAAGCTATTGTTTTTTCATTGAAAGTCCCGTTGGAACCATCAAAATTCCTTTTTCATAGATGTTTAAATAAAGTAGTACTGGTTTTTTCTGACAAATCCATTTTAATTCATAAACATCTAGAAATCCAGCACCCATTTCACTTCTTTTTGTTGGAAACGGACAACAGCTTTCTAATTTAGTAAACGTGATTTTTTCACCTTTAGGCCCAGCTAATGCGTTCAAGAATCGACTTTGATTGATGGTTTCATTATTAGTGTTATTAAAGAAAATATTGATTGGATAATCTTTGTCATAGCCATATTTTTTGTCTTTACTATACGCCGTAATCACAAAAGTATTGTCTTTTGAAAGGGTAAGGTTTGGCGCATTATCATCCGTATTTTTCAAAGTAGATTGTGTACTTGAGCAAGATGCCATACTAATTAGTAACACAATAAAAAAGATTGATTTGTTCATGTTCAGTGTAAATTTATTAGGTGAAATGTATATTGCAATTACAATACCATGTAATTTAAATAATACAAATATAAACAGAACTTTAGACCTTCGTACGAGTTCCGTAATAATTTGGATACACACTTTTTAACCGAATGTAACATTTCTCACCTAAATCGTACTAAATGCTTCTTATCTTTGCACAAAAAAAACAATATGGATATTATTTTTCAAACTTGGTCTTGGTACTTTTCTGGTTTTTTAATCGGCTTGATTATGTTAGTACTTATATATTTTGGAAAGTCTTTCGGGATGTCTTCTAATTTGCGTTCGCTCTGTTCTATGGCTGGTTTAGGAAAACGAGTAGCCTTTTTTGATTTTGATTGGAAAGCACAACGCTGGAATTTAGTAGTCGTTCTTGGCGCTATGCTAGGTGGTTTTGTTGCCGTTCATTTTATGGGGGATGCTTCAAATGTAGCTATTAATCCTAAAACAATTGCGCAATTAGCTCAACTTGGTATTGAAGCTCCAAACGGAAAATTAATGCCGGATGCTCTTTTTGGGATATCTATTTTAGAATCTCCAAAAAGTATTTTTATACTGCTTATCGGTGGTGTTTTGATAGGTTTTGGTTCTCGTTATGCTGGTGGTTGTACTTCAGGACATGCCATTTCAGGATTAAGTAATTTACAAATTCCTTCTTTGAAAGCGGTCATTGGGTTTTTTATTGGTGGATTGATAATGGCGCATTTTTTATTTCCATTAATTGTAAAATAAATATTGTAAGGCAATCAGAATGAACTTAACATTAAAAGAAAAAGCATGAAAAATATAATAAAATATCTGTTGGTTGGATTTGTTTTCGGAATTGTACTGACTAAATCTGAAGCAGTTTCTTGGTATCGCATTTACGAAATGTTCCAATTTCAGTCGTTTCACATGTACGGAATTATTACTGTGGCCATCATCACAGGAATTATTGGCATTCAAATCATAAAACGAAACAATATAAAAGACATCAAAGGAGAATCGATTGAAATTCCGGATAAAGAAAAAGGATCTGCTCGCTACTGGATTGGCGGTTTATTTTTTGGATTGGGTTGGGCATTGGTAGGTTCTTGCCCGGGTCCTATATTTATATTGCTTGGAGCCGGTTTTTGGACCGTTCTGATAGTGCTTTTTGGAGCTCTTTTGGGAACTTATTTATATGGATTATTAAAAAATAAATTACCTCATTAATCGAAATACATCGGTTATCAAAGTAGCATTCTCTTATGAAAATGCTACTTTTTTTTGTTTAATTTTAAAATACCGGTAACAATCAAGTATTGTGCGGTTAAGTAGGTTACCATAATCAGGAATGAGCTGTATTGCAACGGAGTATAGAATTTGTCAAATGCCAAAATACTATCTGAAGCTACAAAAATAATAGCGCCAATTAAAATATATATACTGGCAGGCTTTTGCCAATTTAAAAAGCCTTTCAATGCAAATAACAGCATAATTGAAATTGTGAGTGCATAAACAAAAACAGGAATTTTTAAATCACCTAAACTTGGTAATAAGATCAGCATTATCACTATTAAATAAAAGGTAATTGTGGTTACTCCAACCCAAAAAATGATTTTAGTTTTCTTTAAGTAAATCTTTAATTGTTTGCTGAATAGTATAATATAAGAAATGTGCGAAAGAAGAAAAGCAATCAACCCTGCTATAAAATACAACTCTCCTTTGTCAGCAAACATCAAAATAATATCACCTATCCAAGACAAAGTCAAAGCCATTAAAAGAACTCTTTTGGTAGTAAATCTTTCGTAAAAACAAACAGCTAAAAGTAAAAATAGCAATAAAAAGGGTTTCAAAAACCAAACTGTATTTTCATTCCCAAAAAATAGAAACGAAAGATAAACAAGACTAAACCCAATAAAACTCTTTAATATTATATCGCTTTTCATAAGTTGTTTTTAAGATTGAGCTACAATCATTGTTTCTTTTTCAAAATTAATGCTGACAAAATATACCGTTACAGCCAAGGATAAAAGGAGGTAACCGCCAATAATATAACTCGCAAAAGGAAATAGCTGATTCATGCCAAACCAATCGCCAAAATAGAAAATTAGTCCAATTCCAAATGCAAAACGTATGCTTTCCCAGAATATAGAACTTTTACGGGTATCCATTAATTCTGTGTAACTATAAATTGTCAGGAAGATGAATGCACCGTAAATAAATACATTTGGTAAACCTATCAGAGCAATAGAATTATAGAGGTAACTAATGAGTAGTAAGGTAATAATAGCTTGAAAAAGGGACCAATACATCAATTTTTTAGAATGTTGAACGCCGTATTTTTCAAAATCATAAACATTGGTGATTTTGGTTACGGGATATTTTTCTTCAAAATTTTCTGGACGCCAGCCTGTTGGTTTAAACCAGATTGTGAATTTGTCTTTCCAGTTTTCAGCGCGCCAAGCATCTGTAATCAGCAACCATAAATGCTGAAAATTAATCCGAATGGGATTCCAGGTTCTCGCTGGTCGTGTGATTCCAAAAACAGGTGGGACAGTTTCTATTTCTGCTTGAAAAGTGCCAAACAGTTTATCCCAAATGATGAATATTTGAGAATGATTTTTGTCCATATATTCAGGATTGATAGCATGATGCACTCTATGATGGGATGGTGAAACCAATATATTTTCCAGAAAACCAATTTTCTTAATATGCTTCGTATGATACCAAAATTGAAGAAATAAATGAATCGGTAAGGTTATAGCAATTACTTTGGAGGGAACTCCTAAAAGAGCGGCCGGTATCAATAAAAAGGTAAACAGATTCACAAAACTAGATATCGGTTGGCGAAGTGCGCAAGCCAAATTGAATTCTTCACTACTGTGATGAATGGCATGTTTGTTCCATAAAAAATTAATTTGATGAGACAAACGATGACTCCAATAGCCATAAAAATCAATAGCTATAAATCCAATAAAATAGGTTAAGGAGGTAGCTTCAAGATTGAATAAAGCTATTTTAGATATAATCCAATCGTAAGAAACTAGCGTTATGCTGAGTCCTAAAACATCTTTTAAGGAATTAACCATTCCAGAACTTACGCTCGAAACAGAATCCATGTTTGGAGCAGTGTCTTCACCTTTGTAATGCCCGTATATTTTTTCGACAATAATAAATATCAAAAAAACAGGCATTACAAAAACTAAAATTTTACCATATTCTTCCATAAAAACACTTTTTTTTATTCAAATATAGAATAAAAGAGAATGTTTTTGAATTATTCATAGTAATTTATTTATTATAGGGAAGTTTTATTAATCTTAAATTATCTCTGCATTTAATCCTGCTTCTAATAATTGAGTGCATTGTGGTTTTAATTTATCGTAAGGACCTGTTTTTACGGTACACTTCCCATTGTAATGTACAATTAATGAACATTGTTCTGCTTGTTCCGGAGTGTGATTACAAACGCGAATCAAAGTTTCGATGACATGGTCAAAAGTATTTACATCATCATTGTAAACCACTATTTCATTGTCTAAACTTATAGCTTCCTTAACACTAACTCTTTCTCTTACTTTTTCTTTAGTACTCATTTTGTAGGTTTTTGTACTTTCGTAATTAATAAAAAAATAGTACTACTAATTTACATATTTTAAAGATACCCAATTGTTTCTTTCAAATTTTTTAACATACGTCAATCCTTTTTCAGTACAAGAAGCATCTATAAATGGGATATCTTCCTGATAGAAACCACTTAAAAGCAGTGTTCCATTAGGATTTAAACTGTTTGCGTAACTTTGCATATCGTTCAACAAAATGTTCCTGTTGATATTCGCAATAATCAAATCGTATTTTTTGCCTTCTAGTAATGCTGCTTCACCTTCGTAAACAGTAATGTGCTTACAATTATTGCGCTGTGCATTTTCAATTGAATTCAGATAACACCAATTATCAATATCAATGGCGTCAATTGGTTGCGCTCCTTTCATCTCGGCAAGTATTGCTAAAATAGCAGTTCCGCATCCCATATCCAGTGTTTTCATTCCGGTAACATCTATTTCCAATAAATGTTGAATCATCATGTGTGTCGTTTCGTGGTGACCGGTTCCAAAACTCATTTTTGGTTCGATTACAATATCAAATTCGGCATCCGTTTTTGGGTGAAAAGGCGCACGTACATGACAATTGCCATCAACATCTATTGCTTCAAAATTCTTTTCCCATTCCTCATTCCAGTTTACTTGCTCGATTTCTTCAAATGTATAATCGATTGTAAATTCCTCAGATTGTAAAATATGAATGTCATCAAGAATCATTTCATCCCATAAATCCTTTTGTACAAAAGCAGAAATACCCGTTTCAGTTTCTGTAAAACTCTCAAATGCTCTTTCTCCTAATTCTGCGATTAATATTTCAGAACCTAATTGCTTCGCCTCTTCGCTACTGCTCGAGTCTTTAGGCTCAATAGTAAAATGATACCCAATATATATGTTTGACATGCTTATTTTTTTTGCAAAGGTAGTAATCACTATTTAAACGGCATTTGTAAATCAATTTTTATTTTACATTTGCACCATTAATACACAACTGTACAATGAAAAAAATCATTTTATTTTTTGTTTTTCTACTAAGTATTGGTAGCAATGCTCAAGTTACTATAAAGCAAAATAAACAAGATAACGACCTAAAATTATCTGCGCTTCCTTATTATAGCTTTGGTAAAGGGATTGGAATTACTTCTCCTGACAGTTTATACCAATTGAATATTAGGTTTCGAATGCAAAACAGGGTTACATATTCCGAAAATGGGAGTGAAGATGGGGTTTATGATGGTCAAATCAGACGTTTGCGTTTGCGATTTGATGGATATGTAGGAAGTCCAAAGTTTTTATATGCAGTCCAATTATCATTTGCCCCGGGCGATGTGGGAGAAATTCAAGAAGGAGAAAATATTAATATTATTCGTGATGCGGTTGTTTTTTACAGACCAAATAAAAACTGGAATATCAGTTTTGGGCAAACAAAATTACCGGGAAACCGTCAGCGTGTAAATTCTTCAGGCGGATTACAGCTAACCGATAGATCGATTAATAATGCCCGATTTACAATAGACAGGGATTTTGGTTTTCAAGTGCATAACATGAACGAGTTTAAAGATAAATTTTCCTATAATTTAAAAACTGCTGTATCAACAGGTGAAGGACGTAATATAACAGGAAATGCAGATGCAGGAGTTGCCGTAACCGGTAAAGTGGAGCTGTTGCCATTTGGAGCTTTTTCTAGGGACGGGACCTATTTTGAAGGGGATATTGTAAGAGAAAAAAAGCCAAAACTGATGCTTTCAGGAGCTTTTCAGCAAAATAATCATGCTAAAAGAACACAAGGACAATTAGGTAATGATTTATTCGAAGCCCGTACAATGAAATCAGTGATGCTTGATGCTATGCTGAAATATAATGGCTGGGCAGCAATGTCAAGTTACATGTCGAGAACAACTTCTAGTAATGCTATTACTGTAAACCCAGACGACATTTTACAATCTAATTATGCTTATGTAGGTAACGGATTTGATCATCAGTTGAGTTATAATTTTCCTTCAAACTATGAAATTATCGGGAGGTATTCGACTCAAAAAGTAGGAGAGGATATTAGAACTTTGGCTCCAAATTCTAAACAATATACTGTTGGTTTAACTAAATATATTTGGGAACATACTTTTAAATTACAAAGCGAATTGACTTTTGATACTTTAAATTATTTCGACGGAAGTACCAAGAACAATTGGTATTTACGTTTTCAGGTAGAAATAGGAATTTAAAAAAAAAGCGGTGAAATGAATCACCGCTTTTTTTATGAAGTTTAAATATGAAATTTAGATAGCATTCACAATTGCTACAAAATCATCTGCTTTTAGTGCAGCACCACCAATAAGACCTCCGTCTACATCAGGTTTTGAGAATATTTCTTTAGCATTTTCAGGTTTTACACTTCCTCCGTAAAGGATAGAAACGTTTTCAGCGATTTCACTTCCAAAGGCTTTAAGAACTGTTTCTCTGATGAATTCATGCATTTCTTGTGCTTGTTCCGGAGAAGCAGTTTCTCCAGTTCCAATTGCCCAAACTGGCTCATAGGCCAAAACTATGTTGTCCCAATCTTTAGATTTAATATGAAATAAACCATCACGCAATTGGTTTTCTACCACATTAAAATGATTTTTTGATTGACGGTCTTTTAATTCTTCTCCGAAGCAAAAAATAACCATCATATCATGCTCTAAGGCTGTATTTACTTTATTAGCAATCAAAGCATCCGTTTCATGAAAAATAGCTCTTCGTTCTGAATGTCCCAGAATTACAATATCTACACCAACACTTTTTAACATATCAGCTGAAATTTCGCCTGTAAAAGCACCACTTTCTGCTTGATGTACGTTTTGTGCAGCAACATCAATAGAAGTAAACTCCAAATGGTCAACAGCAGAAGCCAAGTTTACAAATGTGGGAGCAACAATTACTTGTGCTTTTGCGTCAGTTGGTATTTTTGCTATTAATTCATTCAATAAATCTTCAGTTTGTTCTGCATTTTTATGCATTTTCCAGTTTCCGGCAACAATCTTCTTTCTCATTTTAGTTGTATTATATTTAGTTTTTGGTTATTTTTTTCAATATTGAAATTAAAGATTACAATATTTTATTTTAAATTTTTAAGTGTTTCATTGATTTTATCAAAATCAGTTTCTATGGCGCGGTATAAAACAATTTTTCCATTTTTATCAACAATGATGTATCTTGGAATCCAATCCACATCAACGGCTTTTGCAAATACCCCTTTCATTTGGTCATTTGCCATGAAATGATCTCCTTTTAATTCGTGTTTTTCGATTCCAGCTTTCCATTTATCGGCAGTTTTATCCATTGAAATAAATAGGTAAGCGACGTCAGGATTGTTAGCTTGTAATTCTTTTAGTTTTGGCATTGCTTTCACACAATCCCCACACCAGGAAGCCCAAACTTCTATTACCAGGGTTTTTCCTTTGTATTTTTGTAAAATGTCCTTAAAAGCAACTTGACTTCCATCAGTGGCTAAAAGGGTTTCAGATAAAGCTTCTTTTGAGAACTTAGTTTTTTGCGCAGTAGATGTGCAAGAGAAGGTGGCAAACGCAAGTAGTAGTGCTATTATTTTTTTCATTATAGTATAGTTTTAAACAAAGTTAATCAAACAATTTGAATGCGTTATACAGAATAAGAAATTTTGAAAGCATTATTCGAAAATGACAAAGCAATATCGTTGTAGTTTAAAAATAATTGAATGATTTTGATTTAGTGGTTTTTTAGGAATAGCACTTGCCATACTTTTCAAAAAAAAAGCCGTAAAGTTTCCTGTTTCGGACTTTACGACTTTATAGTTTTTATGGTTTATTTAGAATTTTAAATCCGCAATATCGTTATGATGAACTTTTTGTTTTATTGTTCCTTTTTCAATTAGTACGATACTTGGATTGGCTCTTTCAATCGTTTTTACCGTTATGGCATCACAAAAATAGAAGTCAAATGTCAGTCCGAATTGTTTTTTTGCAGCAGCTATTTCTTCTGGTGAAGAAGCTGTCATTGCAGTCACCTGATATCCTTTTGCTTTAGCATATTGATTCAGTTTTTCTAATTTTGCCATTCCACTGTGATCCGCTTTTGTTAAATCATAAGCAGTTATCAACATCAATTTTGGTGCTTCTAAAAATTCTTCTTTATAATCAGATCCGTCTTTTTCCATTGTAAAATCATGAATAGGAGGAACGTAACCTTCTGTGATAACTTTGTCTTTTCGGTCTACAAATACTGCGCCTTCAGGAATTGACATCAAATCTTTTTCAGTAAACTCTTTGTCGACACCACCTACTTTGTAAATAAATACCATTTCCACCACAGATTTTTCTGCTCCGTCAGGAATTCGCATTCCTTTTTGGATATTATTACCAACTTTATATGGTCTGAAATCGATTATTGGCAAATGGTTTAAAACCCAAACTCCCAGCAATGATGACAGAACGATACTGGCGTAAATAACTATGTTTTGTACATTATTGGTAAACAAAGGTTTTACTAATTTTTGATTGAAAAATAATATCAGAATAAAGAAAAGTAAAACAATATCTTTCGTAAACGATTGCCAAGGAGTTAGTTTTAAAGCGTCTCCAAAACAACCGCAATCCTTTACTACATTAAAATAAGCGGAATAAAAAGTCAGGAAAGTAAATAGTACAATCAGGATTAATAAGCTCCAAATAGTGAATTTGGTTTTGTAACCAATAAGCAACATAATACCCAGAACCACTTCAATAATTACTAAAAACAAAGCAATTCCTAGTGCAAATGGAACAAAAAACGGCATGTTGAAAACAGGTTCACTGAAATATTCAGCTAATTTATAGGAGAAACCAATAGGGTCATTTAGTTTGATTAAACCGGAGATAATAAATAGGATTCCAACGAAAATTCGAGAAAATTGAGTAATTACATTTTTCATTTTTTGTGATAGCTTTTTGTTATTTATTTCCAAAACCCATTAGAATCAAAGCAAAAACGGAGTAATTTATCATATCCTGATAATTAGCATCGATCCCTTCAGAAACTAATGTTTTTCCTTTATTGTCTTCAATTTGTTTGACACGAAGTAGTTTCTGTAAAATCAAATCAGTCAGTGAACTCACACGCATTTCGCGCCAAGCTTCCCCATAATCATGATTTTTGTCTTCCATTAAATCTTTGGTCAGTTTGACTTTAGCATCGTATAATTCAGTGGCTTTAGCAACGTCTAAATCGGGTTGATCCACAACGCCTAATTCCAATTGAATCAAAGCCATAATCGAATAATTGATAATCCCGATGAATTCGCCAGTTTCATCTTCATCAATTTTGCGAACTTCGTTTTCTTGTAAGCTTCTAATTCTTTGGGCTTTAATATAGATTTGATCTGTCAATGAAGGCAATCGTAAAATGCGCCAAGCACATCCGTAATCTTTCATTTTGTTGATATACAGCGCACGACAAGTCGCAATCACCGTATCATATTCCTTTGAAGTATTCTTCATTATTGGTGTATATTTGTCTTGAAATTTTTTCAAAAATAAGATAATTTTTTTGAATGTCGAATTTTGAAGTCTTTAAAACTGTAAACGAATGACTATTAACTGCAAAGGATTACTTGTTAACTTATCAACTCCCAAAGTAATGGGGATTTTGAATGTGACGCCCAACTCTTTTTTCGATGGTGGAAAGTATAAAAATGAAACTGAAATACTTTCTCAAGTCGAAAAAATGTTGCTTGATGGCGCAACTTTTATCGATATTGGCGCTTATTCAAGTAAACCAAATGCAGAATTTGTCTCGGAACAAGAAGAAATTTCCAGAATTGTTCCTGTTGTAAATTTGATTCTAAAACATTTTTCAGAAACGATAATTTCGATTGATACCTTTAGAAGTCAGGTGGCCAAAGCTTCGATTGAAAGCGGCGCGGCCATTATCAATGATATTGCAGCTGGAAATCTGGATGATAAAATGTTTGAAATTATTGCAAAATACAATGTTCCTTATATTATGATGCACATGCGTGGCAATCCGCAAACGATGCAAACACTTACGGAGTATGATGATATTCTAAAAGAAATATTGTTCTATTTTTCTGAAAAAGTAGCTGTTGCCAGAAGTTTTGGAATTAATGATTTGATTGTTGATCCGGGCTTTGGCTTTGCCAAAACAATAACTCAAAATTATGAAGTTTTTCAAAAAATGGAATTGTTTAACATCATGGAGTTACCACTTCTTGTTGGGATTTCCAGAAAATCAATGATTTATAAAACGCTCGAAACCACAATTGAAAATTCGTTAAACGGAACTACGGTTTTGAATACTTTGGCAATGACCAAAGGGGCTAAAATCCTCCGTGTTCACGATGTAAAAGAAGCCATGGAATGCGTTACATTATTTAATAAAATCAATTTATAATCATGAAATATTTTACGCTGATTGTTCTTTTTACTTTTTTTTGCTGTGGAAACAAAGAAGATATTTTGTTACCAAAAGCTGATACAACAAGTGTCAAAAATGTAGATGATCTTTCGCCAATCTATATTTTTTTCAGAACAAAAGGGAAGGATACGCTGGCAGAAGTAAACCGGAAAAACAGTATTATTTCGACCAATTGGATTCTAAATGTAGACAAACGTTTGCCGTTACGACTTGCCATTCCGGAAATCATGAAGTTGCAACAAAAAAAGCGAGAAGAAAAAGCACACAAGAATGAAAAGGCCGAAAATTATTATTCCTACGCAGATACGATTGGAAAAAACCTGGCCTTTATTCCTTTTACATATGTGTATTATAAATTGGAAAAACCAAAGTCAGAATTCGTGATTTTTTTTACCAAAAACCATGAAATTTTAGTAGATAATGTTGTGATTAAAAGAGAAGAATTGCAAACTTATTTGAATAAATTGACAAGTAACACTTCAAATCAGTATGTTTTTTGTTTTGATAAAAATTTAAATTTTGGAAGTTACATTCAGAACAAAATTTTCATTAATAGTTTACAATTGCCATCGTCTGAATTTGATATAAAACAGGAAGTTTTTGTTTACTAAACTTAAAAGAAAGTATACTTTAATCGAAATAATTACTGATGATGATACGGTTCATTTCTTAAAATTGTGAAGCCGCGATACAATTGTTCAATAAAAAACAACCGCACCATTTGATGGGAAAATGTCATTAAAGACAGCGATATTTTTCCTTGCGCTTTGGCATAAACCGTTTCTGAAAAACCATAAGGACCACCAATTACAAAAACCAAAGTTTTTACTCCAGAGTTCATTTTTTTTTGTAATTCTTCTGAAAAGCCTACACTGGAAAAGTTTTTTCCGTTTTCGTCCAACAAAATAAGTTGGTCCGTAGGCGTAATTTTAGCCAAAATCAATTCGCCTTCTTTTTCTTTTTGTTGACTTTCTGATAAGTTTTTCACGTTCTTGATATCAGGAATAATATCTAAATCAAACTTGATGTAAAAAGATAAACGTTTGGTATAATCGTCTATTAAAGATTGTAAGGCTTTGTTATCAGTTTTACCGATAGCAATCAATTTGATGTTCATTTTTGTTGGATTTCAGAGGCGCAAAGATAGAGAAATTAACAGTTTCAATTTGTCTTTTTCTTTGGTAGAAATTAACAATCTGACTTTAAGTTTATAAAAAAAAAGCTTTAATAATATTTATTTTACCTCAATGCTATTAATTAGCAATCGAAATGTTTCTTCTTTTTTATTACCTATCAGGAAAGTGATTTCTTCTAAATTAGAACCATTATAATTAGGCAGATTTAATTTTTGTCCTCTAAAAGCGGGATACAATTCGGTTATTGGAATTTCAATTGTTTGCCAATCTGTGGTGGTTTGAAAAGGGAATACATACGAATGTGAATCAGTTCGATTGGTCTTTACTCTAAATTGATATTGTTTACCGTCTCCTTTAATCCGAATACAAAAATGTGTATTGCTTTTTATAATTAATGATTCAAAAGTATATTTTACAGCACAAAATCCGCCATTATTTTCTAAAGAAACTTTGCCCTCAAAAGCCCCATCTCCATTTGGATTAAGATAGAATTTACTTTTGGAGATTACGCCCATCACAGCATCATTTACAACTTTCCAATTTGCGATATTGCTTTCTAAATTAAAACCAAAAATTTTTATGGCATTCATTGTTGTGGGGTTTGTAAATTATTTCTTTCTAGAAAAGTTCTTGTTCTATTTTTAAAATAGATTAATTCAAGAAACTAAAACTGGCGTAAACTCTTTAGAATTTACGCCAGTTTTATTTTGATAATTAATTCAATCATGATTTAGGCAGTGCTGCACCAACGGCAATATCACATCGGTGATTCGTTTGACCATGTGGCGGGTTCATTCCTTCAGGAGTTGGTGTTGTTGCTACAGGTGTTGTTGTTGCAACAGGTGTTGATATTGTAACTGGTTGATTTTTTTGCTGAACTAGAGGTTTATTTGCAGTTGAGGCTTGTGGAGAATTCAATGGAGCACCTACGGGAATATCACAACGATGCGATGGCTCACCATGTGCTGGATTCATTCCGGCTGCTACAGCATTATTTGGATTTACAATATTGGTAGTTTGTTGAACCTGACTTGCTGTTGAAGCTTCAGTCTTCATTTGTTTACCAACTTCAGTAAAGGGAACTACATTTGTAGGAGTTGCATTGTTTTGTGGTTCAACTTCTTTTTTGCAAGAGGTCAATAGTATCGTGGATACAAAAAGAAGGCTTAAAAAAGATTTCATAATCAGTTTTTTAGTTACTACACCAAATATAAGATTTTAAATAATACAGCACAGTATAAAATAATTGATTTTATTGGATGAAATTAACAAATTAGATAATGGTATCGCTAAAAAAGAATGGTATACTTATGCTAATTAGGATATAATACTTTATTAAAACAAATTAGTTTATCTTTTTTTTTCAAAGAACCCTGTATACATATTTTCAAATCCACGAAATAAAACTTACTTTAGCATTCCATAAATTTCCTATAAAATGATTAGTGATATACAGTTTAAAAACGAGTTAGACATACTGATACAAAATGCCATTCGGGAAGATGTAGGTCCGGGCGACTATAGTTCTTTGGCTTGTATTCCAACCACTGCAACTGGAAAAGCGAAGTTACTCGTAAAAGAAGATGGTATAATTGCAGGTGTGGCTTTCGCCAAAATGATTTTTGATTATGTAGATCCTAATTTACAACTAGAAACTTTTATCGAGGATGGAACTCCAGTAAAAAAAGGGGATGTTGTTTTTCATGTTTCGGGAAGTTCACAATCTATTTTGAAATCGGAACGTGTAGTCTTGAATTCAATGCAAAGAATGTCAGCGATTGCCACTAAAACCAAAGAATACGTTCGTTTATTAGAAGGAACAAACACTAAAATCCTCGATACGCGTAAAACCACGCCAGGATTCAGAGCTTGTGAGAAATGGGCTGTAAAAATAGGCGGAGGCGAAAACCATCGTTTTGCTTTGTATGATATGATTATGCTCAAAGACAATCATAATGATTTTGCTGGCGGAATTACTTTGGCTATAGCCAAAACCAAAGCTTTCTTAAAAGAAAATAATCTGGATTTAAAAATTATTGTTGAAGCCAGAAATCTGGATGAAATAAAAGAAATACTGGAAAGTGAAGGTGTTTTTAGAATTTTAATAGACAATTTTAATTATGACGATACTAAAAAAGCAGTAGCTTTGATTGGTGATAAATGCCAAACAGAATCTTCGGGAAATATCAATGAAAACACTATCCGGCATTATGCAGAATGTGGCGTAGATTATATTTCATCAGGAGCCTTGACACATTCTATTTACAACATGGATTTGAGCTTAAAAGCGATATGAGTAAAGAAATAGAAGTAAAATTACAAAGAATTCCCATACTACGGAATCTGGTTAATGTGCTAAAAAAAATCAAGCTTCCTTGGTTACAAGGATTGTCGTTATATGACTTGTTGGAATTATACGGGTTAGGAATTGTCGAAAGCGCATTAACGTATCATGCCAGTGCGATTGCATTTAGTTTCTTTATGGCATTATTTCCTTTTGCTTTATTCATATTAAACCTTATTCCGTACATTCCTATTGAGGGTTTTCAGGATGATTTTTTACTGTTTGTTAAGGAAGGAGTACCGCCTAATACGTATGATGCTATTTATAAAATCATCAATGATATTCTTAATAATAGTCACTCAGGATTAGTGTCTTATGGGTTTTTATTGTCGATTTTGTTGATGGCAAACGGGTTGAATGGAATCCTTGGAGGATTTGAATCTTCCCGTCATGTTCTCATAAAAAGAGGATTTATCAGGCAATATATAGTTGCTTTGGGAATGTCCTTATTATTGTCTTTTTTATTGATTGTGACCGTTGCAACAATAGTAGTTTTTGAAGTTTTTATTCAAAAAACAATACTGAGTGATCAAATTGCGTTAATTGTTTTGGGAAGATATGCATTTGTTGTTTTAATGATTTTAGGAACAACATCTATACTTTTTAAGTTTGGTACAAAACATGACAAAAACAGAGCATTTATATCAATAGGTTCCGTGTTTACTACCATATTGATTCTTTTGGATTCGTATGCTTTTGGGATATGGGTCATAAAGTTTTCTAAATACAACGAACTATATGGGTCGATAGGAACATTATTGATATTGATGTTTTACATTTGGATTAACTGCATGATATTGCTGTTGGGTTTCGAATTGAATGCAACAGTAAATAAATTGAAAGCAAAAAAAGAATAATTTTTAAATCAATTTTTTTTTCTCGTTAAAGGAACAAAAAAAGGTTTTTACTGCTATAAAGGCTAAAAAAAAATACTAAAATGAAAAAAAGCATAACAATACTCGCATTATTTATTTCGATGGTTTTCTATGGTCAAAATCATACCGTTATCGGGAAATGGAAGACTATTGATGATCAAACTGGAAAAGCCAAATCAATTGTGGAAATCTATGAGCGTTCCGGAAAAATTTATGGAAAAATCATCGACATTTTAGATGCTGAAAAGAAAAAAAGCTTGTGTGTAAATTGTTCAGGTGATGAAAAAAATAAACCAGTTCTAGGTCTTGTTATAATTAAAGGACTTACAAAAGATGGTAATGAATACAACTCTGGAAAAATTCTTGACCCAACATCTGGAAAATTGTACAAATGCTTTTTGGCTCTTGAAGGAAATGACAAATTAAAAGTTCGCGGATATATCGGCGTAGCATTATTTGGAAGAACACAAACCTGGAATAGAGTAAAATAATTTTAAATTGTGAGTTATGAGTTCAAAGTAAAGAATTAGCATAACTCAAAACTCATAATAAAATAGAAATGCATTTCGTCGAAGTAATTTTACCACTTTCTCTAGCCAAAACCTTTACCTATAGCGTCTCTGAAGCGGAGTTCCATTATATAAAAATTGGGATGCGGTTGGCAGTTCCTTTTGGAAAAAGTAAAATTTACACGGCATTAGTAATTGAAATCCATCAAAACAAACCCACTTTATATGAAGCAAAGGAAATTCATCAAATTCTGGATGAAAAACCCATTGTAACTGAAATCCAAATTGCACACTGGCAATGGATTGCTTCCTATTATATGTGCGCCATTGGTGATGTGTATCGTGGTGCCATGCCAAGTGCGCTTTTGCTGGAAAGCGAAACCGTTATTTCTCAAAAAACGGATTTGATTGTTGATACAAGTCTACTTTCGGATGATGAATTTCTGGTTTACGAAGCTTTGCAGCAGCAAAATTCTTTGAAAGTGCAGGACATAATGTCTATTTTGAACAAGAAGAATATCTTTCCTGTTATTCAAAAATTGATTGACAAAAACATATTAGTGCTTCAGGAAGAAATACAGGAAACCTACAAACCGAAGTTAGTCCGTTATGTTCGTTTGCATCCTAAATATGAATCAAACGATGGGTTGAGCAAATTACTCGAAACGCTCAAAAGTGCCAACAAGCAAAGAGAAATCATATTGAATTATTTTCAATTAAGTGCTGTGGAGAAGAAGCCAATTGCCGTAAAAAAACTGGTAGAAACGGCCAATTCTTCTTCGGCAATTGTTAAGGCATTAATAGAAAGAGAGATATTCGAAGATTATTTTCTTCAGGAAGACCGAGTAAATTTCACAGGGAAAATACGCGAGGATCAATTGCAGTTGAGTTCAGCTCAGCAAAAAGCTTTTGAGGAAATAAAAGAGAGTTTCATTCAAAAAGAAGTGTGTTTATTGCACGGTGTCACTTCGAGCGGAAAAACAGAAATTTATATTAAGCTTATCGAAGAATATTTAGAAACTGGAAAACAAATCTTGTATTTATTGCCGGAAATTGCTTTGACTACTCAATTGGTTGGTAGATTGCGAACTTATTTTGGTAATAAAGTAGCTGTTTTTCATTCGAAATATAATAATAATGAACGCATCGAAGTTTGGAATCAAGTTTTGATAAATTCAGAGAAAGCACAAGTGGTGATAGGAGCCAGGTCATCCTTGTTTTTACCATTCTATAACTTGGGATTCATAATTGTAGATGAAGAACACGAACAGACTTTTAAGCAAGTAGATCCTGCACCGCGTTATCATGCTCGCGATGCGGCCATAGTTTTGGCTCACTCGCATAAAGCAAAAGTACTTTTGGGTTCAGCTACGCCAAGTATTGAAACGTATTTCAATGCTAAATCTGATAAATTTGGACTGGTTGAGATTTCGGAACGATTTGGAAATGTCATGATGCCAAATATTGAATTGGTAGATTTGAAAGATAAGTACTTTCGTAAAAAGATGACCGGACATTTTAGTGATGTTTTGATTGCCGAAATCAATATCGCTTTATCATTAGGTGAGCAGGTTATTTTATTCCAAAACAGACGTGGATATTCTCCTGTAATAGAATGTATCACCTGCGGTCACGTACCGCAATGTCAGCAGTGTGATGTGAGCTTAACCTATCATAAACATAAAAACCAGTTGCGTTGTCATTATTGTGGATATACATTGGCAAAACCGACACATTGTCATTCCTGTTCCAGTGTTGATTTGACTACAAAAGGTTTTGGAACCGAACAAATTGAACAAGAGTTAGTGTCTATTTTTCCAAATTCAAAAATTGGAAGAATGGATCAGGATACGACTCGGGGAAAATTTGGATTCGAAAAAATTATCGATAGTTTCAAAAATAGAGAAATGGATATTTTAGTAGGAACTCAGATGTTGGCCAAAGGTTTGGACTTTGATAACGTGAGTCTGGTAGGAATCATGAATGCGGATACTATGTTGTATCATCCTGATTTTAGGGCTTTCGAGAGAAGTTTTCAAATGATGACTCAAGTTGCAGGAAGGGCTGGACGTTCAGAGAAGCAAGGTAAAGTTATCATTCAGACCTATAATCCAAATCATAATACAATACAGCAAGTAACCAATAATGATTATTTTGGTATGTATAATGAACAATTGTATGATCGTCAGATATATAAATACCCACCGTATTTCAGGATTGTAAAACTTACTTTGAAACAGCGTGATTTTGATAAATTAAAAGAAGGTTCGATGTGGTTGTATCAAGTGATGAGTCAGAACCTGAATATGCCGGTGTTGGGACCCGAAGAACCTGCGATCAGCAGAATTAGGAATGAATATATACGTACAATTATAATTAAGATTCCTCAAAATACATCAATTGCAAACACAAAAAAAACTATTCAAAAAATGTTGAATAGTTTTGAAGCTGTTGCTCAATACAGAGCTATAAAAGTTACGTCTAACGTCGATTTTTATTAAAATTTAGTTGCCTATGAAAAGGCAAGTGCTTTTACTAAATCTTCTTTTTTGTGTCTGCTCAAAGGAATTTTAGTTACTCCAATTTCAGCAAATTTACTGTTGAAACGTTCTACTTTATCAATGTTGATAATGTAGGATTTGTGTACGCGTACAAATTTCTCTTTTGATAAATCATTTTCAAAAGCTTTCATGGTAGAAAGTACTAGATTGCTGTCTTCTTCAGTAACTACTCTAACATAATCACCAAAAGCTTCAATCCATTTTATTTTGGAAGTAAATATTTTCAATTTTTTCAAATTACTTTTAATGAAAATATGTTCTCCTTCTTCTTCTTTATTTTCTTTTTTAAGTAGATGTAAGTCAATTGCTCTTTTTACCGAAGCGTTAAACCTGTCGATTGCAATTGGTTTTTGAAGGTAGTCCGTAGCATCATAATCAAACGCTTTCATAGCATACTCAGCCTTTGAAGTTATGAAAATAATTTGAGGTTTTACTTTTAAACCATCCAAAAAATCAAAGCCGCTAATTACCGGCATTTCAATATCTAAGAAGATAAGGTCCACATTGTGTATGGACATACAACTTCTAGCTTCGATTGCATTAGAAAAATCACCAATTAAGTGTAAATTTTGATGATTATTAACTAACTTTGCAATGATCATTCTTTGTATAGAACTATCATCTACTACAACACAGTTTAGTTTCATAATTTAGAATTTGAGATTTGGCAGAGTAAATATATTGTTTTTTTTTTTTTAAAACTAATTGAGCGGATTTTTTTTACCATATGTCGAATAAAATGAAATATGACTTGTTTAATCAGATTAATTGATTACTTTTGCACCCAAATTAACATATAAATATATATTTATGAATCATTATGAAACTGTTTTCATTTTAAATCCCGTTTTATCTGAAGTTCAGGTGAAGGAAACAGTAAGCAAATTTGAAGATTTTCTTACTACTAGAGGAGCAGAAATGGTGTCGAAAGAAGACTGGGGCCTTAAAAAAATGGCTTACGAAATTCAAAACAAAAAAAGTGGTTTTTACCATTTATTCGAATTCAAAGTAGCAGGAGAAGTTCTTATTGCTTTTGAAACTGAATTTAGACGTGACGAAAGAGTAATGCGTTTCTTGACTGTAAGTCTTGACAAACACGCTATTTCTTGGGCTGAAAGAAGAAGAACTAAATTAAAATCTACAAAAGCTTAATTATCATGGCAACATTACAACAATCGGCTTCAGGAAAAAAAGACGGAGATATCAGATATCTTACTCCTTTAAATATAGAAACTAACAAAACTAAAAAGTATTGTCGTTTCAAAAAATCAGGTATCAAATATATTGATTATAAAGATGCTGATTTCTTATTGAAATTTGTTAATGAGCAAGGAAAAATACTTCCTCGTCGTTTAACAGGAACTTCATTAAAATACCAAAGAAAAGTTTCAGTTGCTGTAAAAAGAGCACGTCACTTAGCTTTAATGCCATATGTGGCGGATTTACTAAAATAATAATCTAACTCAGTTGTTGGTTTTCTGAAACATGAAACCTAACTTCTATAATAAAGGACAACAACATGGAACTTATATTAAGACAAGACGTTCAAAATTTAGGATTTAAAGATGATATTGTAACGGTAAAAAATGGTTACGGTCGTAACTTTTTGATTCCTCAAGGTCACGCACATTTAGCAACTTCTTCTGCGAAGAAAGTATTAGCTGAAAATCTAAAACAAAGAGCGCACAAAGAGGCCAAAGTTGTAGCAGATGCAAAAGCATTAGCTGAAGCTTTGAAAGCTATCGAAATTAAAATTTTTGCAAAAGCAGGTGGTGAAAAATTATTCGGATCAATAACGAATATTGATATCGCTGAATCTTTAGCTAAAGGTGGACAACAAATCGAAAGAAAATTCATTACTAGTGGAATCGTTAAACGTACTGGTAAATATACTGCTAGTGTTCGTTTACACAGAGATGTTATCGTTGAATTAGATTACGAAATTGTTGCTGAAAAATAACATTTCATTAACATTTTGTTAATAAAATATAAAAATCACTCTTAGGAGTGATTTTTTTTTGCTTAATTTTGTGCCACAAATAACACACAATTAAGCGTATGAAAAAAATTATTACATTACTTCTGATTTTTTGTAGTTCTGTTGCCATGTTTGGACAAACTACAACATCAAGTATTAAAGGAATTGTAAAAACTACAGCAGGTGAAACACTTCCAGCAGCAACTATTTTAGCTATTCATACCCCTACAGGATCTAAGTATTCCGCTTTGTCCAATGAAGACGGAAGGTTTAGTATGTTGAATATGAGAATTGGTGGTCCTTACAAAATTGTAGTAACTTTTGTAGGTTATCAAAGCGAAGATTTCAATGATGTTTATCTTGATTTAGGGAAAGTTTTTAGTTTAGATGTTCTTTTGAAAGATGAAAGTCAGAAATTAGATGAAGTGAAAGTTACTGGTGCAAAGAACAAGGTTTTTTCTAGTGGAAGAACTGGTGCCGAAACAACTGTAGGCCGTAGGGAATTGACTACATTGCCGTCAATATCAAGATCAGCTTCAGATTTTACCAGACTAGAGCCTACTGCAAGTGGTGGTTCTTTTGGTGGTAGAAATGACAAGTTCAATAATTTCTCTTTAAACGGAGCAGTGTTTAATAATCCTTTTGGGTTAGATGCTGCAACTCCTGGAGGACAAACTGGAGCTCAGCCAATTTCATTAGACGCAATTGAGCAAATCCAAGTTGCAACAGCTCCTTATGATGTTACTTTATCTGGTTTTACTGGAGCTTCAGTAAATGCAGTTACGAAGTCAGGAACAAACGAATTTCATGGTACCGCCTACGGTTTTTTTAGAAACCAAGATATGACCGGAAACAAAATAAAAGGAGAAAAAATCTTTGTTCCTTCGCTAGAACAAAATCAAGCTGGTTTTAGTATTGGTGGACCAATTGTTAAAAATAAATTATTCTTTTTTACAAATTTTGAAATCGATAAACGTAGTGATTCAGGATCAAATGTTGTAGCAAATGATGGCAATAGTACAACAGGTGTAAATGAATCTAGAGTATTAGCAACAGATTTAATGTATGTTTCTACTGAATTAGGAAAATTGGGTTATAATTCAGGTTCTTATCAAGGTTTCACTCATTACTCAAATTCAAATAAAGGAATTGTAAAGTTTGATTGGAATATTAATGACGATCACAAATTAGCTGTTATTTATAATTTCCTTGATGCTTCTAAAGACAAACCTGCGCATCCTACAGCTATTCGTCGAAGAGGACCAGATAATAATACAATGCAATTTGAAAATTCTGGATATCAAATTAATAACCAAATTAGTTCATTTTTAGTTGAATTGAATTCTAAATTTGCTGAAACAATTTCTAATAAATTGCAAGTTGGTTATACTCATTTTAATGATTTTAGAAATCCTTTTTCTGCTCCTGCTCCAGTTATTAGTATAACAAAAGATGGTTCACCTTATATTATTGCTGGACACGAACCATTTTCTATCAATAACCGATTAGATCAAAAAGTATTGCAAATTACTGACAATATGAATATTGTAAGAGGAAATCATACCTTTACTGCTGGTTTTTCTTTTGAAAAATTCATTTTCAAAAATTCATTCAATTTAAAGGGTTATGGTTTTGATGTTTTTGGAAGTGTTGATTTAGCTGGATTTACCTCTAATGTAAACAATGGATATTATGCAACTGCTTTTGCAAATGCCCAAAACACTTTTGATGCAAAAAACAAATTAGAAGCAGGAACTGATGGAGGTTGGAATTTATCAGAAACTACTGTTGGTCAATTGGCATTTTACGTACAAGATGAATGGAATATCACTGATAATTTTAAACTAATTTATGGATTAAGAGCTGATAAGCCTTTGTATTTTAACACTGCAGAAAATATTCAAAAATTTATTGACACAGATAATTCAGAAGGATATTTACCAGGAATCAACTATTATGATCCTAAAGACGGAAGTACTGTAAATCTAAATTCGACTGTATTACCAGGAAATGCTTTATTGTGGTCTCCAAGAGTTGGTTTTAACTGGGATATTAATGGTGAAAAAGCAACTCAATTACGCGGTGGAACTGGAATTTTTACAGGACGACTTCCATTTGTATGGATAGGAAATCAAGTAAGTGGAATTGATCCATTCTTCTATCAAGTTGTTGATACTGATTTTAAATTTCCTCAAGTTTGGCGAACAAGTCTAGGCTTAGATCATAAATTTAAAGGAAATTATATATTGACTGTTGATATGTCCTATAATAAAGATTTAAACGCTGTGCATGTTCAGGATTGGGGATTGAAAACACCAACTACTAATTTAGTAGGTGCGGATAATAGACCAGTTTATGCCGCAGCTGATAAAGGGGTTTGGACTGATTTTGGTTTTCCAGCGGATTCTCACGCTTATGTATTGACTAATTCTAATAAAGGAAGTGCATTTAACACATCGGTAAAACTTCAAAAAACGTTTGATAATGGATTGTTTGCAAGTGTTGCTTATAATTATTTGAAATCAATGGATGTTAATTCAATAGAAGCTGAGATTACTGGAGATGCTTTTAATTTTAATCCTGCATTAGGAAATGTAAATAACGATCAACTTTCTAACTCTAAATATGGAGATACGCACCGTTTTATTGGTGTAGGGTCTAAAAAATGGAAATATGGAACTGATGATAAGTGGGCAACAACAGTGTCAACTTTCTTTGAGTATGCTCAAGGAGGGCGTTTTAACTACACATATGGTGGAGATATTAATAATGATGGTGCATTTGGAAATGACTTAATTTATATTCCAACAACTGCTGAAATTGCTACTATGACTTTTTCTGGTGCTGGTCAAGGTGCGGCATTGGATAAATATATCAATCAAGACAATTATTTAAGTGGACGAAGAGGTCAATATGCAGAACGTTATGGAGCCTTAGCGCCGTGGAGAGGAAAATGGGATTTTAAAGTGCTACAAGATTATAACTTTAAAGTTGGTGCTTCTAAAAAAGTGAATACGATTCAATTGAGTCTAGATGTCTTAAATCTTGGAAATTTACTAAATTCTGATTGGGGTTTAATTCAACAACCTAACAGCGTTCAACCAATTGGTGTAAACGTTGTGAACAAAGTTCCAACGTATACTTTTAACGGCAATCAGACTAAAACTTTTAGTTATGATGCAAGTTTATTATCAAGATGGCAAGCACAGTTTGGAGTGAGATATATTTTCTAAAAAAAGATAAAAATAGATTAAATTTGCCCTCTCATTTGAGAGGGCTTTTTTTTTTTTTGATTTAAAAATTTCAAAAGAGACTTAAGACAAAAGTTAAATATTAAAATACAATAATGAAATATTCAAGATTAACAAAAGAACAATTTGAAGAATTGAATCATGAATTCAGTACTTTTTTAGCAACTCAAGCAATTGATAAAGCAGAGTGGGATAAAATAAAAGTTGAAAAACCAGAAGTTGCCGAACAAGAATTAGATGTTTTTTCTGATTTAATTTGGGAAGGAGTTCTTTCGAAAGCAACGTATTTAGAACATTTTTCTAAAAATCATATTTTCCTTTTTCATTGTTTTGATACCCATGTTCAATCTATAGTTTTGAAATCATTGGTTCCTGAAGTGGATTTTTTAACTAAAGATGGATTGCAATGGCTTAGCGATAATATGTTTACAGATACTATTGAAATGAAAGTAGGAAAAAAAGAGTTTACGGATGAGCGTAACACTTCTATTTTTGAATTGATACAACAAGGTTCGTTTTTAAGCGACGGCCTTTTATACCAGCAAATAAATGCTATTATAGCATCCTAATTGTATTGCTATTTATTTTTAATTGGTTATTTTAGTACACTTTTTCAAAACTAAAATAGCCAATTTTTATTTTCTATGGATATTCAAAATACGATTCAAAAATTAAGGGAAGAATTAAATCAGCACAATTATAATTATTATGTGTTAGATACACCCACAATTTCTGATTTTGAATTTGATGTTAAATTAAAACAACTTCAGGATTTAGAAAATCAATATCCGGAATATTTTGACGAAAATTCACCTACCCAACGTGTAGGAGGAAGTATAACGAAAAACTTCCAAACGGTACCGCATGAATACCGAATGTACTCATTGGATAATTCGTATTCCAAGGAAGAATTAATGGATTGGGAAAAACGGGTTCAAAAAGTTTTAGGAGATGTTCCATTAGAATATACTTGTGAACTAAAATACGATGGCGCATCCATCAGCATTACTTATGAAAACGGAAAACTAAAGCGCGCTGTTACGCGTGGAGATGGTTTTCAAGGAGACGATGTGACTAATAATATCAAAACTATAAAATCCATTCCGTTACAATTAAAAGGGGATTTTCCTGCTGCATTTGATGTGCGTGGGGAGATTATTTTGCCTTTTGCCGGTTTCGAAAAAATGAATCAGGATTTAATCGAAATTGGAGAATTACCGTATTCAAATCCCAGAAATACTGCTTCGGGAAGTTTAAAATTACAGGATAGTGCTGAAGTTGCAAAAAGACCTTTGGATTGCTTGTTGTATTTTTTAATTGGAAATAATCTTCCTTTTAAATCACAGTTTGAAGGATTGAAAACGGCAAGAAATTGGGGTTTCAAAGTGCCAAAAGAAGCAAAATTAGCCAGTAATTTAACCGAAGTTTTCGAGTTTATAGATTATTGGGACATTCATAGACATAACCTTCCGTATGAAACGGATGGAGTTGTGGTTAAAGTAAATTCTTTCCACTATCAGGATGAATTGGGCTTTACAGCCAAATCTCCGCGTTGGGCAATTGCTTATAAATTCAAATCAGAACAAGTTCCAACACGATTAAATTCAATTTCGTATCAAGTAGGACGAACGGGTTCCATTACTCCTGTGGCCAACTTAGAACCGATACAAGTAGCAGGAACCATTGTGAAACGAGCTTCCTTACATAATGCTGATCAAATTGAGAAATTAGATATTCGTGTAGGAGATACTGTTTTTGTAGAAAAAGGAGGGGAGATAATCCCTAAGATTATTGCTGTTGATTTGAGTAAGCGTCCAGAAAATACAGAACCAACAAAATACATCACGCATTGCCCGGAATGTAATATGGCATTAGTGAGAACCGAAGGCGAAGCAAATCATTATTGTCCTAATTTTTATGGTTGTCCACCGCAGATTATAGGAAGGATTCAGCATTATATTTCTCGAAAAGCAATGGATATTGAAGGTTTAGGAGGCGAAACTGTTGCTTTGCTTTTCAATAATGGATTGGTTCATAATTATGCCGATTTATATGAACTGACTGTGGATCAAATTCTTCCTTTGGAGCGAATGGCTCAAAAATCTGCTGAAAATTTGTTGAAAGGTGTTGAGAATTCAAAAAATATTCCTTTTGAGCGCGTTTTGTTCGCTATTGGAATTCGATATGTAGGTGAGACCGTAGCCAAAAAACTAGCCAAACATTATAAAAGTATTGATGCATTGCGTCAGGCTACATTGATGGATTTGATTTTGGTGGACGAAATTGGAGAACGAATTGCGCAAAGTGTAATTGACTTTTTCGAAAATCAAGAAAATAGAATTATAATTGAAAGATTAAAAAGTTTTGGTGTTAAATTTGAAATTGTTGAAAAGATAAACCCAAATGCTACGGATAAACTTTCTGGAAAAATATTTGTTGTTTCAGGTGTCTTTGAGAAGTTTTCAAGAAATGATTTGAAAAAGGCAATCGAAGATAACGGAGGAAAAGTGGGAAGTTCTATTTCGGCAAAAACGGATTATGTTGTTGCAGGAGATAATATGGGACCTGCAAAATTAGATAAGGCATCCAAGTTGAACATAGCAATAATTTCCGAAGATGATTTTATGAATCTAATTAATAACGCTAATGCAGCTACTGATTAAAAAGTATAATTTTTTAAAGGAAAATGCAATCCTTGGTTTGCTCTTTTCTTTTTTAATTATTGAAGTTGTGGCTGAATTGTTTTCATTCAAAGTGATTCTGTTTGCATTTAGACCTATGCTAGCCATACTGCTAATTGATCTTTATTGGGTTGTATCCAAGGAGAGAAGAGTGCTTTTTTATTTGTCCATATTTTTTACTCCTTACCAGTATTTTCATTCTTTTTCAATCAGTTTTTTTAAATTTTAGGTTTAATAGGTGTTTTTACGCATCGAATTTTACTTACATATTATAAAATAGAATAACATTAAAGATTTTGAACCAATACTGGTAGCAATAATTCCTTTTGTTTTTATTTTTCCTATTTGATTTCTATTTCGGATGAAATTCCAAAAGGCAGTTATTATCCTTTGGTATCTCAAAATATTTTAATATCGATTCTTACGGATCTTATTTTGCCTAATTATTTCAAGAACGACAGTGTTAATTCACCCTGGCTGGCTATTTTAGGATTATTATCAACAGCGCTGTATTTTACAGTTTTTATTGAAAAATGCTTTTTGTCTAATCTGCCACCCACATATTTCAGACCACTGGCAATGATTTTGTATGTCACAAGTTATTATTGTTTTTATAGATTTGTGATTGATGCAGAAACGATAAATGCAAAAAAAGAATAGATTACTGTTATACAATAATCGATTTCCCTTCAAATGCCCTAGCTTTCTCGTTATCCAGATAAAAATCAATTCTTCCTAGATTTATACCATAACACCCCACTTGATTTACTAGAACTTCTTTACCTGCAAGGTTCATTACAACAGTAGGTTTCTCAAGAAAAGTGTGTGTATGTCCGCCAATAATCAAATCGATGTCTTGCGTTAGTTCCGCTAACTTCAAATCGCATATTTTATTAGGTTCATCTCTGTATTTATAGCCTAAATGAGACAAACAAATCACTAAATCACACTTTTGTTCTTTCTTTAAAATTCGAACCATATCGTGAGCCGTTTCAACTGGATTGTTGTAAAGGGTTTCTTTGTACATTCCTTTATCAACTAATCCTTCAAGCTCTATTCCAAGTCCAAAAACACCCACTTTGATGCCATTTTTGTTGAATATTTTATACGGTTTTACAAAACCATCCATCACGGTGTTTTTAAAATCGTAGTTGGCAGATAGGAACTCAAATTTAGCATGTGGTATTTGCGCATGCAAACCTTCAACACCGTTATCAAAATCGTGATTTCCTATCGTAGAAGCATCATATTGCATCATGCTCATTAACTTGAATTCTAGTTCTCCACCATAATAATTAAAATAAGGTGTTCCCTGAAAAATATCGCCCGCATCCAGTAATAATACATTTGGATTCTCTTTTCGAATTGTTTCAATTAAGGCTGCTCTTCGCGCCACGCCACCCATATTTGCATTTCTGGGATGATCTGCAGGAAAAGGATCAATGTAACTGTGTACATCATTTGTATGTAAAATAGTAAGATGTTTTTTCTGTGAAGATTCAAAGCTGCTTAATGATAAACCTAAACTTAGTAAAGCTGAACCGGCAGCTGTTTTTTCTATAAATTCTCTTCTTTTCATTTTTATTTATTTTAATCCAATTGTCATTACGATGAACGAAGCAATCAGGAGCGATTTACCGCTTTTCGATGTATTATTTTTTATCGTGAAAAACGATGAAAAATAATTTTCACTTCAAATTAAATTCACTGAATTCCTATGAGAATAAAAGTTATATGAAGTAATCGGGGCTATGGCTTTATGTTTTCTAAAACTATTTTGTTCTCTAAATTCGAATTACTTATTCAACAGTAATTCTAATATCATTTATTACAGGAATTGTATCTACTGCTTTAAAATAATCAATAAGAATATTTCGTAGTTTATAGTCTAAATCAAATTTCTGAGTTCCTTTTTTAAAGAAATTCATGTTGTCACCACCATTAGATAAATAATCATTGGTTCCTACATAATAAATAGTCTCTTTTTGAACAGGTTTCCCTTGTACTAATATGTTTTTTGGAAGATTATTTTTGTCAATTGTAAAAGTTACTCCAGCCAGCGGATGTGGTTTTTTTTCGGCGATAAAATAATCGACCATTTCAAGAATTTGCTCTCCTTTTAAAGCTATTACGACCAAACTATTTTCAAAAGGCATAATTTCAAAAGCCGTTCGTGCTGTTACATTTCCTTTTGGAAGTATGGAACGAATTCCCCCGCTATTGAGTAAGCAAATATCAATGTTCTTTTTTTCTCTCGCTTGAAACACAGTGTTTCCTCTCATTAAAGTAACATCAGCCATCAAATTACCAATTGTAGTTTGCCATTTGCCAGTGCTTTTGTCTAATGTTTCCGGACAATACGCTAGAACGCTGTCTAAATCTTTATTGATGTGTTCTCTGTAAGGTTTGATAAAATTTTCAATTTGAGGGACTTGGATTTCCTTTTCGGTGATGGGAATTCGTTTGCCTTCTATCTTAGTAACGTAGTAATTTTGTTTGCTGCAGGAAGCAATAAAAAAAAATGTTAAGAATATAACAAAAAGTTTAGAAACATCGTTATACTTTTCTAGATTTACCATTTTAAATGCGACTTAATTAATTAATTTTGTAATCAAGTAAAAGTAATATGTTTTTGAATTATATAAAGGATTTTTTTGTAAAAAAAACATTAAAAAAAAGCTTTCAAAATTTAAAAAATATTGAGTCAGTTAATGCTGTAAAAAAAATTGGTTTACTTGTTGATGCAACTCGTTTTGCTGAAACGGAATTATTAATTCATCAGCTCATAGCAAACGGAATTGCACCGGAAAATATAGTAACAATTGTATACAGAGATAAAGTTAAAAAAACAATAGAGAGAACATATCCTGAGTTTAATTCAGGACATCTAAATTGGAATGGAGAAATTTCTTCTTCGGAAGTAACTGATTTTATTATTGAAAAATTTGATTTGTTAATCAGTTATTACGATATAGAAAAAGCAATTTTATTAAAAATCACTCATATTTCAAAAGCGCAATTTAAAGTTGGTTTTTCATCGATAGACAAAAGATTAAATCATTTTATGATTAAAACAGATGTCGATAATTATACACTTTTTGTAAGTGAGCTATTCAAATATTTAAAAATATTAAACAAAATATAAATCTAATATGCAATCATTAATAGGTACTGGTGTTGCTCTTGTAACCCCGTTTAAAGAAGATTTTTCAATTGACACCGAAGCATTAAAAAGAATTGTGAATTTTTCAATCGACGGAGGAATTGAATATCTTGTAGTCTTGGGTACAACTGCCGAAAATGCAACATTGTCTCCAGACGAAAAAGAATTAGTTATTAGTACCATAATCGAAGCTAATAATGGAAGTTTGCCATTAGTGCTTGGAGTAGGAGGAAACAATACTTTAAAAGTGGTAGAAGAGTTGAAAACAAGAGACTTGTCTGCATTTACAGCAATATTATCGGTTTCTCCGTATTATAATAAACCTACACAAGAAGGTATTTACCAGCATTTTAAAGCTGTATCCGAAGCATCTCCAATTCCGGTTATTTTATATAATGTTCCAGGAAGAACGGCCAGCAATATGTTGCCTTCAACTGTTATCCGCTTGGCTAATGATTTTGAAAATGTCGTGGCGATAAAAGAAGCTGCCGGTGATATTGTTCAAGCGATGCAATTGTTAAAAGATAAACCAAAAGATTTTCTGGTAATTTCAGGGGATGATATGATTGCTTTGCCAATGGTTTTGGCAGGTGGGTCAGGCGTTATATCTGTAATTGGACAAGGTTTTCCTAAAGAATTTTCTGAAATGATTCGATTAGGATTGAATCGTAAAGTGGACGAAGCATTCAAATCACAATACCTTTTAGCAGATTGTATTGATATGATTTTTGAACAAGGAAATCCAGCGGGAATCAAACAAGTGTTTCTATCAATGGGGATTTCAGAAAACACAGTACGTTTACCATTAGTAAAGGTAGACGATTCGCTAGCAGAAAGAATTGATCAATTTGTCAAAAAAGTCAATAAACAAGGATAAAAAAAGAGTCTTTTTTTAAACAAAAAATATATTTTGAAGTCGCTAAATTAATAACTAAATTTGCCACCGAAACTTCGGTATGATTTTATGGGTTGTTTCAACCAATAAATCATAAAAAAAGTAAAAAAATGAAAAAAATAATATCTCTATTGCTTCTTGTAGCTTTATTCAGTTCTTGTAGTGAATACCAAAAAGCATTAAAAACCGAAGATGTCGCTATTAAATTTGAAATGGCTACTAAATTATATGACGGAGGAAAATATTCCAAAGCGATTCGTATTTTTGAACAAATTGCTCCAGCATACAGGGGGAAGCCTCAAGCTGAAAAATTGTTTTACATGTTTGCTCAATCGTATTATAAAACAAAACAGTATTACCTGGCAGGATATCAATTTGAAAGCTTTGTTTCTGGATATCCTAAAAGTGAAAAACTTGAAGAAGCAACTTATTTAGGAGCAAAAAGCTATTCTATGTTATCTCCAGTTTACAGTTTAGATCAAACAGATACTACTAAAGCATTAGATAAATTGCAAACATTTATTGATAATAATCCTAATTCTCAGTTCTTGGCTGAAGCAAATGCAACTGTGAAAGTTTTGAGTGAGAAAATAGAACAAAAAGTTTACGAGAATGCTAAAGGATACAATACGATTTCGGATTATAAATCAGCAATTGTAGCTTTAGACAATTTTGTAGCGGATTATCCGGGAACTCCATTCAAAGAAGATGCTTTATATTACAAGTTAGATTCAGCCTATCAATTAGCGATTAATAGTATTCCATCAA
The DNA here is from genome assembly GCF_048286615.1 of Flavobacterium pasteuri. Classification (NCBI taxonomy): domain Bacteria; kingdom Pseudomonadati; phylum Bacteroidota; class Flavobacteriia; order Flavobacteriales; family Flavobacteriaceae; genus Flavobacterium; species Flavobacterium pasteuri. Next base: position 119,628 of record NZ_JBLVPN010000009.1, read on the forward strand.
AAATGGAAGACCGATTAAATGTTGCAAAAGGAGCTCAATTGAACTTGATTAAATTTAAAGCAGATACTAAATACAAGCAAGTAGCAAACGAAATGTTAGCTCGAATAGACAAAGATTTACAACAATTTAATAAATAAAGTCATGGATTTAAAGAAGACGAATGCTCCAGTAAATACAATAACATACAACAAAACTGTTATTGAAGAACCTACTGGTAATGTGTATGAAGCGATAACCATTATGGCTAAAAGAGCAAACCAAATCAATTCTGAAATTAAAAAAGAATTGACTGAGAAATTGGAAGAATTTGCTACATATAATGACAGTCTTGAAGAAGTTTTTGAAAACAAAGAACAAATTGAGGTTTCAAAATTTTACGAAAAACTACCTAAGCCACACGCTTTAGCAGTTCAAGAATGGCTAGACGGAAAAATCTACCACAGAGATTCAAATAAATAATAGTTACTATGTCAGTTTTAAGCGGTAAGAAAATTCTACTTGGAGTTTCTGGTGGAATTGCAGCCTATAAAACAGCCACATTAGTACGACTTTTCATAAAAGCAGGTGCACATGTCCAAGTGATAATGACACCTGCCTCTAAGGATTTTGTAACTCCTCTTACCTTATCTACGTTATCCAAAAATCCTGTACATTCCAGTTTTTATAATCTAGACGATGAGAATGAAAAATGGAATAATCATGTTGAATTAGCGCTTTGGGCTGATTTGATGGTTATTGCTCCAGCAACTGCAAATACTTTGTCTAAAATGACAAATGGTACTTGTGATAATCTGCTGATTGCGGCTTATTTATCTGCAAAATGTCCGGTTTATTTTGCTCCTGCAATGGATTTAGACATGTACAAACATCCTTCTACTATTGCTAATTTTTCTTCTCTGACTCAGTTTGGCAATGTCATAATTCCTGCTGAAAGCGGTGAATTGGCAAGCGGATTATCCGGTGAAGGAAGAATGGCGGAACCTGAAAACATTATCGCTTTTCTGGAAGCAGATTTAAACAGTAAATTGCCTCTTAAAGGAAAAAAAATATTAATTACTGCCGGTCCCACATACGAAGCAATAGATCCTGTGCGTTTTATAGGAAATCATTCTTCGGGGAAAATGGGTTTTGATATAGCGATTAGCGCTGCAAATCTAGGTGCTTCGGTGATTTTGGTTTCGGGACCTACAAATTGTAAAGTTTCAAATCCATTGATAAATGTGATTAATGTTGTGTCTGCAGAAGAAATGTATGTGGCTTGTCATCAGTTTTATGCTGATGTGGATGTAGCGATTGCAGCTGCGGCCGTTGCAGATTATAAACCCAAGAATGTTGCGCATCAAAAAATAAAAAAAGCGGCTGATGATTTTACAATAGAACTCGAAAAAACGAAGGATATTTTAGCTTCTTTGGGGGAACAAAAGAAAAATCAGTTTTTGATAGGTTTTGCTTTAGAAACAGAAAATGAAATTGAAAATGCAATCTTGAAAATTCAGAAAAAAAACTTAGATTTGATTGTTTTAAATTCGCTTCAAGATCAAGGTGCTGGTTTTGGGAAAGCAACCAATAAAGTTACCTTTATTGATAAAAATTTCAATATTGAGCCAATGGAATTAAAATCAAAAGAAGCTGTTGCTGATGATATTCTAGAAAAGGTGAAAGTACATTTTATCAAATAGGGTGTCGGATTAATACAAACGCAATTTTGGTGTTTGAACTATTGTTAACCGTTAAGAAATAATATAAATCAACAGATGAATAAAATAATTATTTTTTTTCTGCTTTTTTCTTTTGGGCTTACGCAAGCGCAACAATTAAACTGTACGGTAACGGTTGATTCACAAAAATTGAGTGTTACAAATCAGCAAGTTTTTAAAACCTTGCAAACTTCCATAAGTGAGTTTATAAATAAAACGGATTGGACGGGACAAACGGTTAAGCAAAATGAGAAAATTAATTGTTCGATGTATATTACTGTTTCTTCGAACAACTCAGATCAATTTACGGCAACCATTCAAGTGCAATCTTCAAGACCTATTTTTAATTCCTCATATTCATCTCCGGTATTAAATTACAATGATAAAGACTTTAATTTTAGGTATATAGAGTTTGAAAATCTAATTTTTAGTCCTACTACATTCGATTCTAATTTAGTTTCAGTTTTGGCTTTTTACAGTTATATGATTTTAGGAATGGATGCAGATACTTTTGTTTCTGAGTCGGGAAATTCTTATTTTGAAATAGCTCAAAACATCTCGAATGTCGCTCAGCAAGGCGGTTCTAAAGGATGGAGTCAAGCTGATGGGAACCAAAATCGCTACTTTTTGATAAATGATATTTTATCCCCGGCATTCAAACAAATACGTCAAACCATGCTCGATTATCATGTAGGTTTGGATGTAATGAATCAGGATTTAAAAGCGTCCAAAGAAAAAGTAAAAGGATCACTAATCGATTTGGCTAAACTAAATACTTCCAGACCAAACGCATTTTTAACACGTGTTTTTTTCGATGCTAAATCTGATGAAATAGTTTCTATATTTTCTGGTGGACCCAGTATTACAATCTCAGATTTAGTCGATAATCTGAATAAAATTTCTCCTTTGAATTCAAGTAAATGGATGCTGATGAAATATTAATTGATTTCCAATTTTTAGACTATTCCAGCTTCACATCACAAAACAATACAGTAAATGATAACGTCACTTTCGATAAAAAACTATGCCTTAATAGAAAAATTGTCTATCGATTTTTCAAAAGGTTTCTCAACAATCACAGGAGAAACGGGTGCAGGAAAATCAATAATTTTAGGAGCATTAGGACTGGTTTTAGGGAAAAGAGCCGACTTGACTTCTTTAAAAAACAAAGAAGAAAAGTGTATCATTGAGGCTCATTTTGAAATTTCTAAGTATAATTTGCTTTCTTTTTTTGAAGCAAATGATTTGGACTATGAAAATGATACCATAATTAGACGTGAAATTCTGCCTTCGGGAAAATCTAGAGCTTTTATCAATGATAGTCCTGTAAATCTTCAGGAATTACAGGAATTAAGCTTGTTCTTGATTGATATTCATTCACAGCAGCAAACCCAAGAACTTTCAGATGAAAATGTACAGTTCGAAATTATTGATGCAATTGCAAATAATAAAGAAACAATTTTGGAATATCAGTCGCTTTTAAAAAGCTATAAATCAGATAAATCCAAGTTGAATTCGCTACTGAAAAGACAAAGCGAATCTAAGAAAGAGCAGGAATACAATACTTTTTTACTGGATGAATTAGTTGCTACTCAATTAAAATCTGGCGAGCAAGAAACTCTTGAGGCTGATTTTGAAAAATTAAATAATGTTGAGATTATAAAAGAATCTATTGATAAATCTTTGGCTATTGCCAATGAAGAACAAATAGGTGTGATGCATAATTTGAATGAAATCAAGGTTTCATTACAAAAAATCGCCTCTTTTTCGAATGAATATCATTCTTTATTAGAAAGAATTACAAGTGTAACAATTGAGTTTGATGATATTTCTAATGAAATGAATCGTTGCTCTGAAAAACTTATTAATGATCCCGAACAATTGGATTTAATTAGTCAAAAGCTTCAGGTGATTTTTAATTTACAAAAGAAACATCAGGTTTCCTCTGTAGATGAATTATTAGAAATTCAGGCTAATCTGGAAAATTCAGTTTTAAAATTAGGCAATATGGAAGAAGAAATTGCGGCGCTGATTGTTTCTATTGAACAAAAAACAATTGAATTAGATGCTTTTTCGACCACAATTCATAACAATAGATTGGATTCGATTCCGGTTTTATCTCAAAAATTGATTACTATTTTAGAAACTCTTGGAATGCCAAATGTTCGTTTTAATATTGATATTGAGACTACTGAAACATATTTCCAAAATGGAAAAGATGAGCTTCAGTTTTTATTCTCGGCTAATAAAGGAACTGATTTCGGTTTATTGAAAAAAGTGGCTTCTGGTGGAGAAATGTCAAGGATTATGCTTGCTGTTAAAGCGATATTAGCACAATATTCCAAATTGCCAACTTTGATTTTTGATGAAATCGATACCGGTGTTTCTGGAGAGATTGCTATTAGAATGGGAGAAATCATGAAGGAAATGAGTCAGGAAATGCAAATTTTTGCCATTACCCATTTACCACAAATCGCTGCCAAAGGAAATGCACATTTCAAAGTATTTAAATCAACTGTTGGTGAAGATACTCTCTCTGAATTGAAGTTATTAAATGGAGAAGAAAGAGTCGTAGAAATTGCTCAAATGTTATCTGGAACTGTAGTTTCTGATTCGGCCTTAAATCACGCTAAAGCCTTGCTGAACTAATTTTTTACTTTATATTTGTTTCCTTATAAAAGCAAGATTTTTGCATCAGCGATAAAACTATTACACGAATAAATAAAAAAACGAACAACCACGAGTATGATTATAGAACCTAGAATGAGAGGATTTATTTGTACGACATCTCACCCAAAAGGATGCGAACAAAATGTTAAAAATCAAATAGAATATATTAAATCAAAAGGACCTATAAACGGGGCTAAAAAAGTTTTGGTAATTGGAGCTTCAACGGGATTTGGTTTGGCTTCAAGAATTACAAGTGCTTTTGGATCTGCAGCAGGAACTATTGGTGTATTTTTTGAAAAACCTCCAACAGAAGGTAAAACAGCTTCTCCAGGTTGGTATAATTCTGCAGCTTTTGAAACTGAAGCTCATAAAGTGGGTTTATATGCAAAAAGTATCAATGGAGATGCGTTTTCAAATGAAGTAAAGCAACAAACATTAGATCTTATAAAAGCTGATTTAGGGCAAGTGGACTTAGTAATCTATAGTTTAGCTTCTCCTGTTCGTATGCATCCGGTTACAGGCGTTTTGCATCGTTCTGTTTTGAAACCTATCGGAAGTACTTTTACCAATAAAACGGTTGATTTTCATTCTGGTAAAGTTTCAGAGATTTCAATTGAGCCTTGTAGTGGTGAGGATATTGAAAATACAGTTGCTGTAATGGGCGGTGAAGATTGGGCTATGTGGATTGATGCTTTAAAAGCTCAAAATCTACTGGCTCCAGGGGCTACAACTGTTGCTTATTCGTATATTGGACCATCATTGACCGAAGCGGTTTATAGAAAAGGAACAATAGGTCGTGCGAAAGATCATCTTGAAGCGACTGCATTTGCCATTACTGACAGTTTAGCTGACATTGATGGAAAAGCATTTGTTTCGGTAAATAAAGCATTGGTTACACAAGCAAGTTCGGCCATTCCGGTTATTCCATTGTATATTTCTTTGTTGTATAAAATAATGAAAGAAGAAGGAATTCACGAAGGTTGTATCGAACAAATTCAACGTTTGTATCAAGAAAGATTATATACTGGAAATGAAGTTCCGGTTGATGAAAAAGGAAGAATCCGTATTGACGATTTAGAAATGCGTCCTGATATTCAAGAAAAAGTAGCTAAATTGTGGATTGAAGCTGTAACTGAAAATTTATCTGAAATAGGTGATTTAGAAGGGTACAGAAAAGATTTTTACAATCTTTTTGGCTTTGACGTTGTAGGAGTAGATTATAAAACAGATGCTAACGAACTGGTAAAGATCGAAAGTATTGCTTAATCCCAATTACTAAATTAATTATTTATAAAACCATCAATTAATAGTTGATGGTTTTTTTATGGATAAAGATTATCTTTGTTAAAATTTTTTGAGCCTAAAAAACATCTTTAATACCACATTCACAATTTATGTTATTTTCCCTAATTATACCAGTTTACAATCGTCCGGATGAAGTTGATGAACTTTTAGAGAGTTTATCTCATTCAACGTATAACGAAATTTTTGAAATTGTTATTATTGAAGATGGTTCCTCCATAGCTTGTAAAGATGTAGCTCAGAAATATGGGGACAGACTTGATATATCTTACTATTACAAGGAAAATTCAGGACCTGGGGATTCCCGAAATTACGGTATGAAAAAAGCCAGAGGAGATTATTTTATCATTTTTGATTCGGATTGTATTATTCCAAAGGAGTATTTATTAGAAGTTGATAAAGCTTTAAAACAGAATTATGTAGATTGTTTTGGAGGACCTGATAAAGCTTTGGATAGTTTTTCAGATATTCAGAAAGCAATTAATTTTGCAATGACCTCCTTTTTAACCACTGGTGGAATTAGAGGTGGTTCAGAAAAAATAGATAAATTTCAGCCTAGAAGTTTTAATATGGGATTGTCCAGAAAAGCTTTTGAAGCATCGAAAGGTTTTGGAAATATTCATCCTGGTGAAGATCCGGATTTATCAATTCGTTTGTGGAATTTAGGTTTTGAGACTAAACTTTTTCCTAATGCATTCGTATATCACAAAAGAAGAATTGATTGGGATAAGTTTTCAATTCAGGTAAATAAATTTGGGAAAGCACGACCAATTTTGAATAGTTGGTATCCAAAATACAATAAACTAACTTTTTTCTTTCCTTCGGTATTCATAGTTGGGTTTTTCACTTCATTTTTATTGATGCTATTTTTTAATTTTGATTTGCTTCTTCAATTGTATTTTGTTTACTTTTTGGTACTGTTTTTGGTGTCTTCTTATCAAAATAAAAGCTTGAAAATTGGGTGTTTATCATTGATAGCCGTTTGGAAACAATTTTATGGTTACGGAACCGGTTTTATAAAATCCTTTTATAAAATTATCATTTTGAAACAAAATCCTCAAGAAGCTTTCCCTGAATTATTTTTTAAAGTTTAATTATGACAAAAATAATTGGTTTAACTGGCGGTATTGGAAGTGGGAAAACCACCATTGCAAATTATTTTAAATCATTTGGCATTCCATTGTACATTGCTGATGATGAAGCCAGAAAAATCATGCAATCTGCAGAAATTACTGAAGCTATTAAAAATGTATTTGGTGATACAGTTTTTGAAAATGAGAAGTTAAACAGAGAAGAATTAGCCAAAATTGTTTTTAATAACCCTGAAAAATTAGAAAAACTTAATAAAATTGTTCATCCTGCAGTAAAAAAACATTTTGAACTATGGCTTTTGCAACATACTGAAGCTCCTTATGTTATTTATGAAGCTGCTATTTTATTTGAAAGTGGTAGTTATAAAAATTGCGATTTGATTATAACTGTCACAGCACCAGTAGAATCAAGGATTCAGAGAGTTATTGAACGTGATAAAACGACACGAGAACTTGTTTTAAAAAGAATAAATGCACAATGGACTGATGAACAACGCATCTCAAAAAGCGATTTCATCATAGAAAATACTTCTATAGAAACTACAAAATTAGAAGTTGTTAAAATTCTTAAAATTTTAAAGATTAAACAAAATGTGCTATAGGTGTTAATGTTTGGTTAATCTATTATTTAATATATTGTTAAAATACTAAATTTGTTTCGATGAATAAACTTTTTTTTAGATTACTTGTTTTATTGATGAGTCTGTCCTTAATAGGGATAATTCTTGTTCAAGTGTATTGGTTTAATACTTCATTCAAAAACAATGATGAGCAGTTTAAATTTCATGTTAAACAAGTTATTGGTAATGTTGCAGATAAGATACAGAAGCAAGAAACATACAGTTTTTATGATAAAATAAATCATTATAAAGACAGTACAGGAAAAGTACCTGAAAAGGATGATATATTAGAGTTTTATTATGTTCAAAAAAATCCAAGAACAAATAAAACGATTATATATTCAAACAGTATAATTTCTGAAGATTATAATATTTCACCAACGTTCTTTGATAAAAAATTTGATAGTGAAAAATTTAAGAGTTTTAGTTCCAAACGGGTAACTGAAGTTTATAACAATAATTCGATGGATAAATCAGGAGTGAGTCAAAGTTTGATACCTGATGTAAGAATTGAAAAATCAGGCAATCTGGATATTTTAGACAATGCTCTTTTTGAAATTTCCTCTAAGGATGTTTTGTCTGCAATGCCACTTGAAGAACGTGTTTCCAGTGATGTTTTACAAAAACTGATTAAAAAAGAATTAGGAGAATATGGTATTGAAACAAGATTTGAATTTGGTATTTACAGCAATAATTTAGCTACCAAAATTAAATCAAATGATTTTAAATATGATAAAGATGCTACCTATTCAATTCCTATTTTTACTGATAATGAAGGGAATAGTAAATATCAATTGTTAGTAACATTTCCTCTAAAGAAGAAATTTTTATTGTCAGAACTCGTTAGTATAACAGTTCTTTCTATTGTTTTTACACTGATTATTTTAATTGCTTACACGAGTGCATTGAATCAATTAATTCGTCAACGTCAAATTTCTGAAATCAAAAACGATTTCATTAATAATATGACGCACGAGTTTAAAACTCCAATTGCAACTATAAATTTAGCTTTGGATGCGATTAGAAATCCAAAAATAATAGATGATAAAGAGAAGGTTTTGCGATACCTTCAAATGATTAAAGATGAGAATAAACGCATGCATGCGCAGGTAGAAAATGTACTTCGAATTTCTAAATTAGAAAAGAAAGAATTAGATATTACTAAAGAATCAAATAATATTCATGAGATTATTGAAGATGCAATAGATCATGTGAATTTGATTTTAGAAGATAGACAAGGAACAATTACCTGTCATTTTAAAGCTATTAGAACCACAGTTTTAATCAATGATGTTCATTTTACCAATGTCATTGTAAATATTTTAGAAAACGCAATAAAATACTCACCTAATGTTCCAGAAATTGAAATTTTCACTGAAAATATCAAAGATATGGTCATTATCAAAGTTAAAGATAGTGGTCTTGGAATGAGTAAAATAGCTCAAAAAAGAATTTTTGAAAAATTCTACAGAGAGCATACTGGAGACATTCATAATGTTAAAGGTCACGGGTTAGGATTAGCTTACGTAAAAAGAATTGTTGACGACCATAACGGTCAAGTATATGTAGAAAGTGAAAAGGGAAAAGGGAGTACCTTCATAATAAAATTACCATTAATAAATTAGAATATGGAAAATGTAAATAAAAAAATACTTCTAGTCGAAGATGACCTTAATTTTGGTGCAGTTTTGAAAGATTATTTAATGCTAAATGATTTTGATGTTACTTTGGCCAAAAATGGAATGGAAGGATTCGAAAAATTCAAAAAGGATACTTATGATTTATGTATTCTGGATGTAATGATGCCTTACAAAGATGGTTATACTTTGGCTAAAGAAATCAGAGAAAAAAATAATGAAGTGCCAATTATATTTTTAACAGCAAAATCTATGAAAGAAGATGTGTTGAAAGGATATAAAGCAGGCGCTGACGATTACTTGAATAAACCTTTTGATTCTGAAGTATTGTTGATGAAAATCAAAGCAATAATCCAAAGAAAATCATCTGATACTAAAGCAGAGCAAGTACAATTTGAATTTAATATTGGTAAATTTCATTTGAATTCAAAACTTCGTTTTTTAACTTTTAATAATGATGAACCAATAAAACTATCTCCAAAAGAGAATGAATTATTGAAAATGTTGATTCTTCACGAAAATGATTTAATGCCAAGAGAATTAGCATTGACAAAAATCTGGAGAGATGATAACTATTTTACTTCAAGAAGTATGGATGTATACATCGCTAAATTGAGAAAGTATTTAAAACTTGATGAAGATGTGGAAATTTTAAATATCCATGGAGAAGGATTCAGATTAGTTGTTAAGAATAAAGTAGCAGAATAAATGGATATAAGCCTCAAGAAATTGAGGCTTTTTTTATGGATTAAAAAGATGTTTATTTCCAGTTCAATTGTAAAGCAAAACTTGTTTTGTCGTCTTTTGTAATACTAAAAACAGTTTCTTTTTCGGAGATACTTTCGTGAATAATCACTTTATCCTTTAGTGATAGCTCCTTTAAAAAATTCATCTCAAAACTTTTAATTTTTTGATTTAGAATTAATTTCTCATCAATAAGATCCATACACCATTCTAGATATTTGACATTATTAACATGATTTACAATGTCTAAATCGGATAAAAACACACTTTTTTCAAAAACTATTTCTTTCTCATGATTGAAATTTATTTTAGAAAAACCTTCAAGAGTAGCTCTTTTTTCGGGATATAATTCAAAATGTTGAAACGGTAAAGCCAATCCTTCCGGTCGACGCTTTTTAGTATTAAAAACTGCCCAAAATGTCTCTGAACCCACAATTTTTTCTCCATTTACGTGCATTTCGAGCGCCCGAACGGAACGGGAGTTTTCTAGGGAATTGATCCATGTTTTTACAGTTACCGTATCACCCCATTTAGGTAATTTAGAGATTTCAACACGCATTCTGCTTAAAACCCATGCTTGGTCAAATTCCTGCATGTCCGTAAAACTGATTCCGCCAATCTCTGAATGTGCAGCAGCCGTTAATTGTAAAATATTACATAAATCAGTGTATTTTAAAAAACCGTTTGGTGCGCATTGTGTAAAATTGATTTCCCAGTCTTTGTTTAATACTGAAGTGAAATTTGGAGAGATAGGCATATAAATAATTATGAATTTGTATTTTTAAATATAAGATTTATTGAATTATTTTTTTGAATTGATGTACTCCACAATAGTTTCATATGGAGTTTCAAAATCAAACCATTTGGTGTTTTCATTTCTTTTGAACCAGGTCAATTGGCGTTTAGAAAATCGTCTGGTATTTTTCTTTATTTCATCGATGGCAAATTCTAGTGAAATTTCTCTGTCAAAATAACTGAATAACTCTCTGTAACCCACAGTTTGAAGTGCATTCAATTCTTTATTTGGGAATAACGTTTTTGCTTCAGCAAGAAGTCCTTCATTCATCATTATATCAACGCGTAGATTGATTCGGTTGTAAATGATTTTTCTGTCAGCTTCCAGACCGATTAAGATAGGAGTGAAGTTTCGGCTGTTTTTTTTCTGGTTTAAAAAAGAAGAGTACGGTTTTTCAGCACCTATACAAACTTCGACGAAACGCATCATTCGTTGCGGGTTTTGCAAAGTTTGTGGATTTTCGGTAGTCAAGCTTTTATAATAATCTGGATCTAAAACTTCGAGTTTTTGCTGTAAATATCCAATTCCCAGTTTTTCATAGTTCGTATTTATTTCAATACGAACTGAAGCATCTATTTCGGGAAATTCATCAAAACCTTTTAGAATTGCATCAACATACAATCCGGAACCGCCAACGAGAATCACGTAATCATTGCTTAAAAATAATTCATCAAGTTTTGCAATCGCTTCTTTCTCGAAATCACCAACGGTATAATTCTCGAATATGGATTTGTTTTGGATAAAATGATGGGTAGCTGCTGCTAACTCGGCTTTGTTTGGTACAGCAGTTCCAATGGTCATTTCCTTGAAAAACTGCCGGCTATCGCAGGAAACAATATCACATTTGAAATAATTAGCTAAAACAATGCTTAGGGAAGTTTTCCCGATAGCTGTAGGTCCGACGATAGTGATTAAGTATTTCATATTTTTTTAGCCCAGATGGAAACGGAAACCCCGGAGTTATGGAAGTTAGTTTTTCTTGGTATAAAAGAGCGACTGGAGGAAGCTCCTTTTATGCCTTAGAAAAACAACTGGAATAACGAGGAGTTGTAGTGTACAGCTGGAATTGCTTCAAATTAATATTATTTTAAATCTTTACCACAATGATAGCAGTATTTTGCATTATGTTCATGTCCTTCAGTACCACAATTAGCACAGGGATCAATTTTATTTTCTGTTAGTTTTTTACGGTTACTGTTTGCAAATTCAGCTGAAACAATTCCTGTAGGAACAGCAATAATTCCGTAACCCATTATCATAACTACCGAGGCGATGGCTTGTCCTAGCGGAGTTATAGGAGAAATATCTCCATAGCCAACTGTTGTAAGTGTTACGATTGTCCAATAAATACTGATGGGAATGCTGGTAAAACCACCTTCTTCTCCTTCAACGACGTACATTACTGAGCCAATGATTACACTGCTGATTAACATGAAGTAAATGAAAATAAGTATTTTTCCTCTGCTGGCAATCAACGCTTCTTTTAGATGCGTGGATTGGCTGGAGAATTGTGGGTGTTTCAAAATTTTGAATAATCTCAACAATCGTAAAGCTCTAACAACTGTTAAAACACTGGTTCCAACAAAAAATAGGGAGAAATACATGGGTAATGTCGCTATCAAATCAATTATACCATAGAAACTGAAAATGTATTTTAAGGGTTTTTTTATAGAAATTATTCTAAGAATGTATTCTAAAGTAAAGAAAATTGTAATAATCCATTCCAATACAATGAGATCATAATGGTACTTTGTATCAAAACCTTTGACCGTTTCGAGCATAACTATAACGACACTAACTAGAATGACGCCTAAAAGAATAAGATCAAATAATCGTCCGGAAGCTGTGTTGGTTCCGTAAATTACGACATTAGTTCTGTGTCTAAAAGCGTCAAATTTTGACTTTTGCATAATTATTTTGTAATTATTAGCATACGATTAGAATTTAACAATCTTCAATGTTTTACTTTTTCGAACATGACTTTGAATAATATTACGAGTATCCCTATTATTTTGCATGGGGATGATAATATTTTTAAGAATTTCGATATTGTTGATTTGATAGTTTAAGTCATAGAAAGCATAGCCCTTATAAATTCCGTTTTCAATCAAAACGGCGCTTCGCTCATTGATGGTTCTACCTCGGTCAACCAATACCATATTTTGATTTTCGAAACTATTTTTATCTATAAATCCTTTAACTCTTGCGTTATATTCTTCAGGTGAAATCTCACCAACACAAGCTCCATCACATTCTTTTATATTGTATTGAAAACAGTTTGTTTTAGAAACATATAAACCGGTAAGTTTTTGGCACAAGTTATAATGGGAAGTGATTCTGAACAACGCATTTTTGCCTTCTTGCAGGGAAGTAAAGGAGGTGATTTCTTTTTTTCGACCATCAGCTTTTTGAAGTTTTAGGTTGAGATACCCATTTTTATCTTTTTCAGCATACAAAGCCAGTTGAAAAATGCTTTTTCGTTGCGCTCTGTTATAAATGGGTTTGTTGATTTTTATTTCTTCACTTTCTTTCAATAATGCAATCAATTCACTTCCAGTTTCATCATACGTAACTGTGAAAACTTCGGCTTGTATTTTTTTGCATTTTGTGGAAGTCCCAGTAAAATGCTGGTTGATACGTTTTTTTATGTTTCGGCTTTTGCCAATGTAAACCAAATTCCCTTTTTCATTGTGGATATAATAAACACCAGTTTTTGCAGGTAAGCTAGCCACAATATCCAGTAATTTTGGGGCAATTCCTTTTTCGATTTCCAGCTTTATAAAATCTTTTACAATTTCTTTCTCTAAATCTTTTTCTAAAAGAATTTTGAATAATTTGACAGTTGCCAAAGCATCACCACTGGCTCGGTGTCTATCAGCCATTGGGATTCCAAGGGCACGAACGAGTTTCCCTAAACTATGGGAAGGTTGCTCTGGTAATAATTTTTTTGATAATTCGACCGTACAAAGTGTTCTGGCTTCAAAATCATATCCTAATCGGCGGAATTCAGTTCTTAATATCCTGTAATCAAATGAGGCATTATGAGCTACGATAACACAGTCATTTGTCATTTCGATGATGCGTTTTGCAACTTCAAAAAACTTTGGAGCAGAACTTAACATGGCATTATTAATTCCAGTAAGTTTTACTACAAAGGGTTGTATTGGAATTTCTGGATTTACTAAACTGATGAATTGATCTACAACTTCATGTCCATCAAATTTATAGATGGCGATTTCAGTTATTCCTTCTTCGTTGAATTGTCCTCCAGTGGTTTCTATGTCTAGTATTGCGTACATTTTCAATGTCAATTTCAAAAATCAATAGCAATGTCAATTTCAAAAATCAATTTCAATAACAAAGTCAATATTAAAAGCAAATATCAATTTTAAAAAACTAAAAAATTGAATATTGTAATTGCTATTGTAATTGCTATTGAAAAAATATTGTAATTGCCATTGTAATTGTAATTGAATTATTTTTTATTGTTTATCATTTTTGAAGCGATAGCTATTAGTTCTTCAACTTCTGTCAAAAGCCACTTTCTTTCTTCTAAATCTCCTGTTTTTATATAATCCAGAACTTTTAATGAATTTCTGGACTCTTTAAGCTCCTTGACGGAAAGAGAAACCTTAAATATAAAATCTTTATTTGTTATCGTTCCTTGAGCCTCTCCATAATTTAGTGAAGAACTTCCGGATGATCGTATCAGTTGGTTTTTGTAATAATCAATTTCATAAGATTTTTCTAATTTTCTAACAAAGAAAATGCATTCACCTGCAAATCTAACTAAACGGTCTTCAAAATTGTAGATTTTGTCAAAATTAGGTTCGTTTGCTTGCATTTTTATTGAAATTGAATTTTGTTAATACAAATTATCTTCCTCCAAAGATACTACTTCCAATCCGAACCATAGTGCTTCCGCATTCAATTGCAAGTTGATAATCTCCTGACATTCCCATTGAGATAGTTTCTAGCTGGCAGTTTTCAGTTTTCAGTTCTTTTGTCGTGTCGAAAATTGTTTTCAAATGCAAAAATTCTTTCTTGATTTGATCTTTATTGTCTGTGAAAGTAGCCATTCCCATTAATCCAACGATTCTAATGTTTTTTATTTCATGAAATTCACTCGAGGATAGGAGTGAAGCAAGTTCTTCCTCGTCAAGACCAAATTTAGTTTCCTCTTCCGCAATATAAATTTGTAGTAAGCAATCTATAATTCTATTGTTTTTGAGTGCTTGTTTGTTTATTTCCTGTAGTAATTTCAAACTATCAACACCATGAATCAAGCTCACAAAAGGTGCCATAAATTTAACTTTATTTGTTTGAACGTGACCTATCATGTGCCATTGAATGTCTTTGGGCATTTGTTCCCATTTCTCCGCCATTTCCTGGATTTTGTTTTCTCCAAAAATGCGTTGACCAGCTTCATAAGCTTCCATTAAATCTGAAACAGGTTTAGTTTTAGAAACCGCAACTAGGGTTACATGTTCCGGTAATGTAGCTTTTATATGGAGTAAATTATTTTTTATTGACATTTTAATGTTTTGATTTTAAATCGTTATGGATACCTAAAGTTCATAAACGACTAATCCGCTTCTAAACTTTGGTTCAATATACGTACTTTTTGGAGGCATTATCAAATTGGCATCAGCCAAAGCTTTTATTTCTCCAATATTTGATGGAAATAGAATAAAACCAATTTCAAATTCTCCTTGATCAATTTTGTTTTTTACTTCCAATACGGATTGTTTTCCTGAAAGGTATTCTATTCGCTCATCATTGCGTAAATCCTTAATGGCAAGAATAGGCAGTAGTACTTTTTTGTATAAAATTTGTGTGTCAAGACTATCCAAAGCAGTTTTGAAAACTTCATTTTCTTTTCGTAAAATTAAGCTATAAAAGGCATTGTCAAGATACATTCCGAACTGATGCTTTTGAGAAGGCTGAAAAGGTTGTTGGAATTTGTTTTCAAGAATAAAATCCTTTTCTAATTCTTTGATGAAATCTTCTTTTGATAAACCGTTTAAATCTTTTACTAAACGATTGAATTCATATATTTTGACGTTATTTTCAGAAATTAAATAGCTCAGAATATGATTTTTTGCAGTGTTTTCTGGATCATCATTTTCCTCAGATAATAATCTTAGTGCTTCGGTACGATGATGACCGTCAGCGATATAAAGATTGTTTGTTTTTTCAAATATATTTTGAAGCCAATTGATTTCTAATCCATCTTCAATTTTCCATAGATAATGAATCTCTTTTTTTGTGGTTGAAAATTCAAAATCAGCTAATTTTTGGGTACAATTAAAAATCCAGTTTTCTATGGTTTTATTATCTGGATATGTCATTAAAACAGGTTCCGTATTGAACTCTGAATATTTCATGTAGTCTTTGAGTAATCGGACTCTAAAAGCAATAATATCTTCGTGTTTTTTGATAATATCATTACAATAATCTGCCACACTTGTTCCCGCAATAATCCCTGTGAATGAATGTGTTTTGGTAACAATTTTATGAATATAAATTGCGGCTTTTTTATCTTTTACAAGAATTATTTCATTCTTGAAATCCTCATATTTTTGATGTACCTGTCGGTATCTTTTTTCGAAAGACACAGTTTCCTGATTGGTGTAAGCAGGTTTTAGAATGTGTAAAAATGACAACGGATTGAAATCCAATTGTGCTGCTAATTCAGCATTTACATATTCTTCATAAGAACGACAAGTGACGAGACAAACCTTATCACGAGTAGGACGAACTGCTTTGAAAGGAACTATTTTAGCCATAATTATGTCAAAAGTTAAAAGCCAAAAGTCGAGAGTTTAAAGTAAGTGACTTTAGACTCTCGACTTTTGAATATTATAACTATATAAATTGTTTAGAAATCTTCTCTGCTTTTTTGCTTTCAGAATAATCATAGAAACCTTCACCGGATTTAACCCCCATTTTTCCTGCACGAACCATATTTACCAATAACGGGCAAGGAGCATATTTTGGATTTTTGAAACCGTCGTACATTACATTTAAAATGGCTAAACATACATCAAGACCAATAAAATCTGCTAATTGCAAAGGTCCCATTGGGTGACCCATTCCAAGTTTCATAACAGTGTCAATTTCATAAACGCCCGCCACTTTATTGTATAAGGTTTCGATAGCTTCGTTAATCATTGGCATCAAAATTCTATTAGCAACAAAACCAGGATAATCGTTTACTTCAACAGGAGTTTTTCCTAATTTCTCAGAAAGAGTCATGATGATTTTTGTTACTTCGTCAGAAGTATTATAACCGCGGATGATCTCCACCAACTTCATAATTGGCACCGGATTCATAAAATGCATACCGATAACACGTTCTGGATGTGCCACAACAGCTCCAATTTGAGTAATCGAAATGGAAGAAGTGTTGGTAGCCAATATCGTATTGTGTGAACAAGCATCGTTTAATTGCTTGAAGATATTTAGTTTTAATTCAACATTTTCAGTTGCGGCTTCAACTACTAAATCAACTCCTACAACACCATCTTTAATATCTGTATAAGTGATAATATTGGTGATCGTTTTAGCTTTGTCTTCTTGTGTGATGCTCCCTTTTGCAATCATTCGGTCTAAATTAGCGGCGATTGTTGCCATTCCTTTATCTAATGATTTCTCTGAAACATCTATTAATTTTACGGTGAAACCACTTTGTGCAAAAGTATGGGCGATTCCATTTCCCATTGTTCCTGCTCCGATTACGGCTATTGTTTTCATTCTTATTTTGGATTAAAATATTTTGATTTTTAGGATTTAAAGATTACTTTTTAAAGCAATCAATAATTTGATACGCCACTCTAAGTGCTTCAGTTGCTTGTTCCAATGTAACAACAGGTTCTGTATCATTGATTATGGCATCTGCAAAAGATTCCAGTTCGTCAAGAATTGCGTTATTTTGTTCTACATCTGGATTGGAGAAGTAAATTTGTTTTTTTACACCTTCGGCATTTTGTAAAATCATATCAAAGTCACCAGGAACTTCCGGAGCATCTTTCATTTTTACCACTTCACATTTCTTTTCTAAGAAATCTACTGAAATGTAAGCGTCTTTCTGGAAAAAACGAGATTTACGCATATTTTTCATAGAAATTCGGCTCGCCGTTAAATTGGCAACACAACCGTTTTCGAACTCTATTCTTGCATTGGCAATATCCGGTGTATCACTGATAACCGAAACGCCACTGGCATTTATATTTTTTACTTTAGATTTTACAACGCTCAAAATAGCATCAATATCATGAATCATCAAATCCAAGACTACGGGAACATCGGTTCCACGAGGATTAAATTCAGCAAGACGATGGGTTTCTATAAACATGGGATTTTCAATCATGTTTTTGGTAGCGATGAATGCCGGATTGAAACGTTCTACATGCCCAACTTGACCTTTTACATTATATTCTTTTGCCAAAGCGATAATTTCTTCGGCTTCTTCAACCGTATTTGAAATGGGTTTTTCAATAAAAACATGCTTGCCGGATTTGATGGCTACTTTGGCACATTTGTAGTGAGAAAGAGTTGGTGTTACAATATCAATTACATCAACTGCATGAATAAGAGTTGCAATTGTGCTAAAATGTTTATAACCAAATTCTTTAGAAACCTTCTCGGCATTCTCTTGATTTGGGTCATAAAAACCAACTAATTCATATTTATCAGATTGTTGTAATAAACGCAAATGTATTTTTCCTAGATGACCAGCACCTAATACTCCAATTTTCAACATAACGATATAATTTTTACAAAAATAGCAATAAAATGATTAATCTATTATTGATATGAGACAATTATTCAGTTAATTTAAAATTTAAAATCCAACATTTGAATTCAGAAATTCTTTTCTATTTTTACCAAAATAAAATAATAAATTTTGAAAGACACAGCCAAGCATCAAGGACTTCGGAATCAATTAGTAAGCGTTTTAGAGCAAAAAGGGATTACTGATAAAAGTGTTTTGGAGGCGATAAAAAAGATTCCAAGACATTTATTTTTGAATTCCAGTTTTGAAGATTATGCTTATCAAGATAAAGCATTTCCTATTGGAGCTGGTCAAACGATATCGCAACCATACACTGTAGCTTTTCAATCTCAATTATTAGAAGTAAAAAAAGAGCATAAAATTTTAGAAATAGGAACAGGTTCAGGGTATCAAACAGCCGTTTTATGTTTGTTAGGAGCCAAAGTATTTAGTATTGAAAGACAAAAAGAATTGTTTAAACAAACTTCTAATTTATTTCCAAAGCTGAACATTCGTCCCAAACATCTTTCTTTTGGAGATGGTTATAAAGGATTACCAAGTTACGCTCCTTTTGATAGTATCATTGTTACTGCGGGCGCTCCATTTATTCCACAACCTTTGATGGCACAGCTAAAAATAGGAGGAAGGCTTGTTATTCCATTAGGTGAAGAGGTACAAATTATGACTTTGTTAATAAGGAAAAATGAAACTCAATTTGAAAAACACGAGTTTGGCGAATTTCGATTCGTTCCTTTATTAGAAGATAAAAATTAAAATGCCATCCTCAACTCTTCCCAAGGGGAAAGGAGCAGAAGATGAATTTTATTGACCGATAATGTTTAGATATCGCTCAAAGCTTTCTTTTTCTATTTGAGCAATGAATAACAA
The DNA here is from genome assembly GCF_048286615.1 of Flavobacterium pasteuri. Lineage (NCBI taxonomy): Bacteria > Pseudomonadati > Bacteroidota > Flavobacteriia > Flavobacteriales > Flavobacteriaceae > Flavobacterium > Flavobacterium pasteuri. The sequence goes on from NZ_JBLVPN010000009.1 coordinate 138,850, forward strand.
AAAATCTTCTTTATTATTTTTAGTTTGAGCTGTTTCCAGCGTTTGATAATAGCGCATTCTATTTTCATAATCTCCTTTTATATTTGCTATAATGTAGCCATGTTGCAACAAAACTAAGTTCATTACTAAACGTGAAGTTCTGCCGTTTCCATCAATAAATGGATGAATAGTGACTAGTCGTTCGTGCATTTCTGCTGCTAAAGCTATCGGGTGAAGGGTTGATTTATTAGTTTCGTACCAAATAAAAAAATCTTCCATTTCTTTGGCAACCAGAAAGGGTTGTGGTGGCATGTGACTGCTGCCTTGAATCATCACTTGAACTTTTCTGTAGCGTCCGGCATCTTCAGGTTGAATTCCTCTCAAAATAAGATTATGAATAGACAGTACTTCGCGTTCATTTATGGAACTATTTCTTTGCATTAAATCTTTAATGTAAGCAATTGCCTCCTGATGATTAATCACTTCAAGATGTTCCCGCATGCTTTTTCCGGAAATCGTTAAACCCTCGTTGATAACCAAATCAGTTTCACGCAAGGTCATAGTATTGCCTTCGATACGGTTACTTTCAAACGTATATTCTAGCTCTAAAGCTTGTGCAATGCGATAACTGTCAAACTGACGAAATCCATCTAGTTTAGTCTTCAAATTATCTATTTCATCTAAAATTTTCTGAAGTGTAGTAGATAGTTTTTTCTTGGAAGGTTTGCTTTGATATCTTATTTCTTCTTCTGCAACTAACAATGCTTTTAGTGCAAATTCATCTTCGCCAATTTCATAAAGAATTTTTTCTTTAAGCCAAATAACCATTATTGTTTCTAAATCAATCTCCAACAAAGATGCTAGTTTTATAACTTGTTCTCTGGTAGGTTTTCTGGTTCCACTTTCAAACTTACTGATCAAGGCTTGGTCAATCCCTAAAAGTTGTGCCACTTCTCTAGTTTTGAGTCCTTTTTGTTCTCTTGCATTTTTGAGTAGTGTTTTCATTTTTAAAAATGTTTGTAATTGTCTTGACAAATTTAGTCATTTTTTTAAATTAAAAAGTAACTTATTTCAATTTTCTTTTAATTTAAAATGATTTTTTGATTCTGTCTAGATCGCGTTTGGTATCCTGTTCTTTAAGAGATTCGCGCTTATCATAGGTTTTTTTTCCTTTACAAAGGCCAATCTGAAGTTTAGCCATTCCTTTTTCATTGGTTAACAATTTCAAAGGAACTATTGTCAATCCTTTCGCTTGAACGCTTCTTGCTAAGCTTTTTAGCTCTCTTTTATTTAAAAGTAATTTACGTTCACTTCTAGCCTTGTGATTAAATTGATTACCAAAAGTGTATTCTTCAATGTAAGTATTTATTGCAAAAAGTTCATTATTACTGAATTCACAAAAACTTTCTGTAATATTTGCTTTCCCTAATCGAATAGATTTAATTTCGGTTCCGGCTAAAACAATTCCAGCAGTGAAAGTCTCGATTATTTCATAGTCAAATCGAGCTCTTTTGTTTAATATGTTTATTGTTTTTAGCATAGTGCAAATGTAGCAAAAATTAAAGGTTTAGCAATAACTTATGGCAATTTCAGAAGTTGGTGAGTGATAGTATCACTATTTACTGTTACTATATATAGATTACCAAAAGTAGTATCTTCAATATCTGCATATATCTTTTGATTAATAATTTGATTAACAAAATTAGGTGTGGTGTTACTATGACCTATGATCAAAATATTTTTACCAAGCGTTTCTTTTTTGAAAGATTCAATTGCTAATGTTTTAGGATTATATAGTTTAATTTGAATCTTCTTAGCTGTAGCAGTAGGAGTTGCAGTTTGTATTGTCCTTTTATAATCCGTTGAGTATATTTCATCAAAACTAATTTCAGAGAATGTTTTATTCCAAAGATTAGCTCTTTCAAGACCAATTTCTGATAAATCAGGATTTTGGGAATTATCTACTTTTTCAGCGTGACGTATAAAGTAATATGTGGTTGTACTTTGTTGCCCAAAACTAATTTGTAAAACAAATAAAGCGATTATTATTAGATACGTTTTCATTTTAATAATTTTAAAAATTAGTATTTACGATTTTAATATATTTGCAAAATGGAAAACTCAAAATCTAAAGATCCGCTTCACGGAATTACGCTTCAAAGAATCGTTGAACAATTAGTTGCTTATTATGGTTTTGATACTCTAGGAGAATTGATAAAAATTAAATGTTTTACAGATAATCCAAGCATAAAATCAAGTTTAACTTTTTTAAGAAAAACGGATTGGGCTAGAAAGCAAGTGGAAGATTTATATATAAAATCAGCAACTAAATTACCCAAATAAATCTAGTTTAATTTATAGGAAATCATTAGACCGCCTCTGTAAGGAATCCATTCGCCACTTTTATTATAGTCTTTAGCTCCGTCATAACGTTCTCCTGTACTAACTAAATAGCCTTTATAAAAACCTTGATGCCAACCGCCACCTAAGAAACAATCCAACATAAATTTGTTATTGATTTTTACTTGATATCCAATTGTTGAACCTATGAAATATCCAAAACCTTTTTCATATTTATCACTATTTATGTAGTTCCATTTTTGAAAATTAAAGGCACTAGCACCAATATGCGCACCTGCATAAAAACCATTGTATTTTTCTTTAAAATGGTATCTATACTCAGGTGTAAAAGAGTAAAATTCTCTAGGATTTCCATTTATTGATTGCCAAAAGGAAGCTAAAACATCAAATTGTAAAGTTGATTTTTCTCCAATACTGGTTTCAATACCAATATTTGGAATTGTCAATAAAGTAGTAAAAGCATTTGCTTTTATATATGTTTGACTCTGTGATAAAAAGGAAAAGAATAAAAATGCGGCGATAAATAATTTTTTCATAAACGTTGGTTTTTACTTTTTTTGGATGAAATATTAACTAAAAACAGCCACAAATATAGCTATTAATGTTTGATTTTTTTTTATGTTCAAAGTCAAAATTGTCAGTTTAAACGTATTTTAACACCATGAAGGAATACAGGAATTAACACTATTTGTTTAAAATAGAATAAATTACTGTGTCTAAAAATCGCCCTTCATAAAATTCATTTTCTTTTAAATGAGCCTCTTTAACAAATCCATTTTTTTCTAAAACTTTCGCTGACGCATAATTTTCAGGAGCAATAATTGCTTCTATAGAATGCAAATTCATATTATTGAATCCATATTTTACAGCTTCTCTCACTGCTTCAGAAACAATTCCTTTTCCATGATATTCAGGTAATAGCATATAGCCAATTTCGGCGCGATAATGTTCGGGTTTTATTCTGTAATGACCAATGATTCCAATCAGTTTGGAATTGTCTTTCAACGTAATTGCCCAATTGATCCCTTCATTACTATCAATTTTACTATCAATCATTGCGATATGTTCCAGGGCATCTTCATCCGTTTTTACTAAAGGTCTTGGAATATATTTCATCGTTTCGGGATTAGATCGCAATGCGAAAATCTCCTTTGTATCATTAAAATCTACTCTTCTTAAAAGCAAACGTTCAGTTTCTAAATTGGGAAATGGACTGAAATTTATAGTTAACATATTTTATTTTTTTAATTAAAGGACTTCGATACTGAATTTTGAATAAAAAGTTTCATTTGATTCTAAAATTTGAATGCCTTCTTTCTCCAATAGATTTCCAGAATTTTCATTAGTATCCGAATAACCAAACCAAGGCTCAATACAAAGAAAAGGCGCATTCATTTTGGTCCAAATTCCTAAACTTGGAAAATCTTTAAAATGTATTCTCAAAATTGGATTTTCATTTTCTAAAATCGTCAATGTATCAGATTGTAATATTTTGAAAATTAAAGCGTCGTTTTCGAATAAGTCATACGTTAGCGGAATATGTTTATTATGAACTTCTAATTGCTTCGTATTATTTGAAATTAAATCATTCTCCAAAAGATAATATTCCAGCGGTTCTTCTTTTTCAAAAGCAATAGCATAATTTTCGAATTGATTTGGTAAAGCAAAAGCGGGATGCGCTCCAATAGCAAATGGCATCGTACATTTTCCTTTGTTAATTACTTTATATGCAATAGATAAATTGTTTTTGTCTAATGTGTAAATCAGCTGTAATTCAAATTCAAAAGGATATACTTTTAATGTTTCTTCAGAAGATTGTATGGAGAAAGTAGCACTATTATCTGTTACATCAGTTAATTCAAACTCCATGTCTCTGGCAAATCCATGTCGAGACAAATGATATTCGATTTCATTATGATGAAAGGAATTATCTTTTAAAGTCCCAACAATTGGAAATAAAATAGGAGAGTGTTTGCCCCAAAATTCTGGATTTCCTTCCCATATGTATTCTTTATTCTGATTAGTTTTTAAGGAAATTAATTCAGCGCCAAAATGTTTGATTTCAGCGGTTAGTATTGCGTTTTTTATTGTAGTTGTCAAAATTGGTCTTCGTTAATTTAAAAAATTGATTTTGTATCGTAAATATATTTCATAATTTTTAATTCTAATTAGGTTTAAGCTTGATTTTATTTATTTAAAATGGAATCAATTCTTTCTTAATAGTTTAAAATTCTCTTTTTTTTCATTAATTTGTGATATAAATCATAAGAAAATGAAAAACAGTCGCTTCAGAGTCATGCTACATTTGGCTTTATTATTAGGAGTTACGTCCGTCTCGGCGCAACAAACCCAAACAAATGCATCCGGTATTGCAGTTTCAAAATACGATTATCATGATGCTTTTGCTCCACATTTTTACTCTAAAAATGGAACAAGTACACGTTCAGCAAGTGGGCAACCTGGAGCTGAATATTGGCAAAACAATGCTGATTATAAATTAACGGCAAAATTGGATGAAAAAAACAACGAAATTTCTGGAACAGGAATCATCACCTATACGAATAACAGCCCTGATAAATTGGCTTTTGTATGGATGAACTTAGACCAAAATTTATTTAAAGCGGATTCCCGTGGAAATGCAGTTGTGCCTTTGACAGGAAGTAGAAATGGGGCTCAAGGCCAAGTTTTTGATGGTGGTCATGAAATAAAATCGGTAAAAGTAATTACTACTGTAAAAGGTATTTCTACCGAAAAGGAAGCTAAGTATGTTATTACGGATACTAGAATGCAGGTTTTTCTTCCGCAGGGATTAAATGCAAAAGGTGGTTCTGTTAAAATAAAAATCGACTTTTCTTTTATAGCACCATTTGAAGGATCAGATAGAATGGGAGTTTTAGAAACTAAAAACGGTAAGATTTTCACCATTGCGCAATGGTATCCACGTATGTGTGTGTATGATGATGTACGTGGTTGGAATACAAATCCGTATTTAGGAGCTTCGGAATTTTACTTAGAATATGGTGAATTTGATGTGAGCATTACAGCGCCATCCAATCATATTGTGGTTGCATCAGGCGAATTACTAAATTCTACAGCAGTTTATTCTACTGTAGAGCAAAGTAGATTGGCACAAGCAAAACAAAGTGATAAAACTGTTTTTATCCGCACTGCTGCCGAAGTTGAAAATTCATCAAAAACAGTTACTACAGCTACTAAAACTTGGAATTATAAAATCAAAAATGCCCGAGATTTTTCTTGGTCTTCTTCTGCGGCATTTATTTTAGACGCAGCAAAAATCAATTTGCCAAGCGGAAAGAAATCTTTAGCGATTTCAGTTTATCCTGTAGAAAGTGCAGGTGATGCAGCTTGGGGACGTTCCACAGAATATACAAAAGCCTCTATAGAAAATTATTCTAAAAGATGGTTAGAATATCCGTATCCAGCAGCTACAAATGTTGCCGGAAACGAAGGTGGGATGGAATATCCTGGAATTGTTTTTTGTAGCTGGGAATCTAAAGGTGAGGATTTATGGGGCGTTACAGATCATGAATTTGGACACATTTGGTTCCCTATGATTGTTGGTTCAAACGAAAGAATGTTTGCTTGGATGGATGAAGGTTTTAATACTTTTATTAATTCATTGAGCTCAGTAGATTTTAATAATGGAGAATACAAAGAAAAGCCAGTGGATATGCATCAAAGAGCGGAAGTGTATACAAGTCCGAATCTTGAAACTATAATGAGTTCGCCAGATAATATGAAAGAAAAAAACATAGGTCTTTTGGCGTATTCTAAACCAAGTTCTGGATTAGTGATTTTGCGTGAACAAGTTCTTGGACCGGAACGTTTTGATTTAGCGTTGAAAACTTATATCGAGCGTTGGGCTTACAAACATCCACAACCGGAAGATTTCTTTAGAACAATTGAAAATGTTGCAGGAGAAGATTTGAGTTGGTTTTGGAGAGGTTGGTTTCAATACAATTGGCGTTTAGACCAAGGAATTAATTCGATAAAATACGTTAAAAATGATCCAAAACAAGGAGTTGTAATTTCGATTGAAAACTTAGAAAAAATGGCAATGCCAGTAAGTTTAGACGTAAAAACGAAAAGCGGGCAACTAACACGTGTTAAATTACCAGTTGAAGTTTGGCAAAGAAACAAAGCTTGGTCATTTAAACACAATTCGACTGAAGAAATTGAAAGTATCACAATAGATCCTGATCATGTTTTACCGGATACCAATACAGCAAATAACACTTGGACTGCAGATAAAGGTTTGATTGAAAAAGATGTAATTCTGGATGGCTATTTAGGAACGTATTCAACTAAAATGGCGCCACTTAAAATTACTTTTTCAGAGAAAAATGGTGCGTTAAATGTTTTGATAACAAATTATCCGAGTTTTACAGTAGAACCAACTGGAAAAAACAGTTTTGAATCGAAACAAGCTGGGCTTAAATTTGAATTTAATGACAGCCTAAACGGATTTGATATGATTATACCTGAAGGACAAAAAATACCATTTACCAAAGACAAATAGTATTTTGGTTTTGATAAAATAAAAAAGACTTGTAGCCTTAATTGCTACAAGTCTTTTTTTATTTACTCTATTTTTCTATTCTAAATTTACTCTGGAATTTGCTGACTTAGGCAATGTAATGTTCCAAAACCCCAAATAAAATCAGTAGCACTAATCCCGATGATTTCTCTGTCAGGAAAACATTCTGCAAGGATGTTCAACGCTTTTCGGTCATTACTGTCGTTAAAAGTAGGGACCAAAACACAATTGTTTAAAATCAAGAAATTGGCATAACTCGCTGGCAATCGCAAGCCGTCAAATTCCAAGCGTTTTGGCATTGGTAGAACTACAATTACTGGAGATTTACTATTTTCCAGTTTGGCATTTTGCAAGCGCTTTAAATTGTCTTGCAATGGTTTGTAGTTATTATCCGTTGGGTCTGTTTCTACAATAGTCACAATCGTATCTTCGTTTACAAATCGGCATAAATCATCAATATGTCCGTGTGTATCGTCACCTTCAATTCCATCGCCTAACCAAATCACATTCGTAATTCCAAGGTATTCCTTGAAAACCGCTTCGTAATCCGCTTTGGTGAAATTTGGATTCCGAACCTGAATATCAGGATGCATCAAACATTCTTCTGAAGTCAATAAAGTACCGCGTCCATTGGTGTCAATGGCACCACCTTCTACAATTACCGGTTTTCCTTTGTACATGACCTGAGTCACAGGAATATTTAGAAATTCGCCCACTTTCGCAGGAACAAACTTGTCCAACTGAATGTTTTTATATTTTGCCCAACCATTAAAATTAAAGTTTAACGCTTCTCTTTCGGTTCCGTTTTTAACGATTATCGGACCTGAATCACGCATCCAACTTCTATTGGTTTTATGAATGATGTAGGAAACATTTGTTAGCGTAACATGTGCTGTTTCTAGCATCATATTAACTTTATCTTTTTGGTTATCATCGGCAACTACTAAAAAGACTTGTTCGAAAGTAGCCACTTTTTTAATGAACTCCACAAAAGCCCATTGAACTGCTTCGTATTTCCCTGGCCAATCCTTACCGTTGTGAGGAAAACACAGTAAAATCCCTTGTTGTTTTTCCCATTCGGCAGGAAATTTTCTATTATTTGTAGTCATACAGCGTTTCTAATTTTAAAGACTGCAAATATAAACATTCAGTAGGATTTTAAAATAGTTAGCAACCATTCATTTTTGCCAACTCATAAATTTATAAGAATAGTTTTGGTAATGATTATATAATATTGAGTTAATTCTAGTCGGGTTTCAGCTAGTTATTTTTGAAAAAAATTAAAAATACAGTTATGAAAAAATATGGTATTACACTACTCGCGGCAATTATAGTTTTGTCAAGTTGCGAAAATGACTCGAACAAGGAGGAATCTCCTGAGTTGGTTGTAAATGAAAATGCAGCAACTTTCAAAGAAATTGGTTCGATAACTATTGGAGGCGCCGGAGCTGCTGAAATAAGTGCTTATGATGAAGTTTCTAAAAAATTATTTACTGTAAACAATAGTAATACGAATAGGATTGATGTTATTGATTTGTCTAATCCATCCAGTCCGGTTTTTCTAACAAGTATCGATTTAACACCGTTTAATGGAGCTTCAAACAGTGTTGCTACCTATAATGGAAAGCTAGCAGTAGCTTTAGAAGCAAAACCAAACAAGCAAGATGCTGGAAAAGTGGTCGTTTTTGATACTGCGAATTACAGTGTCATCAAAGAAATTACAGTTGGTGCTTTACCGGACATGATTACATTTTCTCCTGACGGGAATTTCATCATGACTGCTAATGAAGGAGAACCAAATGATACGTATTCGATAGATCCGGACGGTTCTGTATCTATTATTGCCGTTAATGCTAATTATGCGGTAACGACTTTAAATTTCGGAAGTTTTAGCACTCAATTGAGTACACTGAAAACTAAAGGATTCAGAATTGCAAGTCCAACAAATAATTTTGCCTCTGATATAGAACCGGAATACATCACGATTTCTGCTGATTCAAAAACGGCTTGGGTGACTTTACAGGAAAATAACGGAGTGGCTAAAATTGATTTGGCTACTAAAACAATCACGAATGTATTTCCTTTAGGCTACAAAGATTACAATCTTGCCGAAAATGCTATCGATATCAGTGATAAAGATGGTGGCGTTTTGGCTACTACATGGAAACTAAAAGGAATGTTTCAACCGGATGCTATAACTAATTTTGAAATCAATAAAACCCCTTATTTTGTCACTGCAAATGAAGGAGATGCCAGAGAATATTCTGCTTTTGTAGATGTAAAAAGAATCAGCAGTTCGTCTGTTATTTTGGATCCAATTGTATTTCCTAATGCTGCATCTTTAAAAGCAGAAGCTAGCATGGGAAGATTGAATATCAATACTAAAATGGGTGATACGGACGGCGATGGTGATTTTGATGAATTAGTTTCTTTTGGAGCCCGTTCTTTCTCAATTTGGAATGGAAACACAGGAGAAATAGTATTCGACAGTAAAAATGAATTGGACAAGAAAGCACAAGAATTTGGTGTTTATGATGATGCCAGAAGTGATGATAAATCAGTAGAACCAGAATCAGTTGTGGTTACTAAAATGGGCGATAAAACGATTCTTTTTGTTGGATTGGAAAGAGTGGATGCTGTTATGGTGTATGATGTTTCGAATCCTGCTGCTCCAAAATTTTTACAGACTTTTAAAACGGGTGATGCGCCTGAAGGTTTACTTTTTATTCCAGCTTCGAAAAGTCCGACTAAAAGAAGTTTAGTGGTGGTAAGTAGCGAAGGCGATGGTGTCGTTAAAATATTCCAACCGGATTTGAATTAGATTTAGAAGTTTATTTAAAATATAAATCCCTGCTTAGAATTATTTCTCTCAGCAGGGATTTTTTTTGTTATATAAGATGATTTAGTCGATTGCTCTTTTTGTTATATCACCAAAAGCGTCTATTCTTCTGTCTCTAAAAAATGGCCAGTTCTGACGCACATTTTCTTGTAAGTCTAAATCCACTTCAGCAATAAGGATTTCCTCTTTGTCGTGTGAGGCTTGCGCCAAAATTTCGCCTTGTGGTCCCGCTATAAACGAAGATCCCCAAAACTGAATTCCCGCCGTATCAGGCAAGTATTGTTCTAAACCTATTCTATTTGCTGCTGCAACATAAACACCATTTGCAACTGCGTGGCCTTTCATAACACTCATCCAAGCACCATGTTGGTTTTCACCGTATTGCTCTTTTTCTTGTGGATGCCAACCAATGGCTGTTGGGTAAAACAACACTTCAGCACCTTGTAAAGCCGTCAAACGTGCTGCTTCTGGATACCATTGATCCCAACAGATTAAAGTTCCTACTTTTCCTTTTTTGGTTGGAATTGTTTTGAAACCTAAATCACCAGGCGTGAAATAGAATTTTTCATAAAAATGAGGATCGTCCGGAATATGCATTTTGCGATACAATCCTGCCTCTGAACCGTCTGTATCAATTATATACGCACTATTGTGGTAAATTCCTGCCATTCTTTTTTCGAAGAAAGGAACAATAATCACCACGCCTAACTCTTTTGCCAAAGCGCTAAAAGCAATAAACGAAGTACTATACAATGGTTCTGCCAAAGCAAAATTATCTACATCTTCGCTCTGACAAAAATAATGACTGCTGTATAATTCCGGCAACGAAATAACTTCGGCACCAAGGTTGGCGGCATCACGAACCCAACTGATACATTTTTTCAAATTGTTTTCGGCAATATCATTAAGATTCAATTGAATGACCGCTATTTTGTATTTCTTGTTTGGCATGACTAAAATTTTAGATTACAAAAATAGTGAATTTTATAAACAGTAGAAAATAGGGGTAACGTGTTTTTTAGGTTTTAAATAATCTTTGGACCTATTATGTTTTAAGAACTTCAATGAAGTATGTAGGAGTTATCTAAGAGGATAGATAATTGCCAATACTAGCAATACTTTGTGCTGGAGAAAAATTAATATAAAATTAGCATTAACAAAACAAGAGGTTTTATTTCTTATAAACTTTTATAGCTGATAAAACGGGTTAAGTTTTACTACAATACAAGTAGTTTAGTATTCGTTAAATTTTCACCATTATGACAGAAGAATTCACAATCATCGATAAAGAAGATATCGCTCTTCTTAAAATTCCGACAACAGATGTTCTTAACGATGTTGACGAAATAAAAACCAGAATAAGTGATATCAATAGGGCTTTATTATTGGGAAATTTAGAACATTCAAAAATTAAAATTTTCTTTGAAGATGATGAATCCAAAAAAATAGTAGATACTACCGTTTGGGGTGTTACAGACAAAATGCGATGTTAAAACAAGGAGTGATGATTCCAATTCAAAGAATATACAAGTTGTTTTAGTGTATATTCTTTAATTATTTGGGAAGGTCATTTTTTCATCTTATTAGCCGAGCCAATTAGAGTTACATCTACAAGTTCCAAAGATTTAACCATATCTTTAACAGTCTCCTTATATTTCTTAAAATGAGTTGTTTCTATATGAGATTTGTATGCCGTTGTATCAGCATATATTTCAAGTATTGTGATGTGTGATGGTTCGGTTTTGTCAGCAACGGCGTAATACGTTAACACTCCCGGTTCAAGACGAACTGCAGTAGTCATTTGTTCTTTTAACGCAATATTATACTTGTCCAATTGCAACGGATCAACTTTAATTTTTGCCAATCTAACCATTTGAATTTTTTCCTGAGCCAGAGTATTTGTGCTAAAGGAAAGTATAAATAAAGTGACTATAACAGTCAGTAATTTATGGGTTGGTTTAAATATTTTCATATCTATTGTGTTGAAGTTTACATTATAATAGTCTAGAATCCTTTTTGATATTTGTCAATAAGTTGCTTGCTTATGTTCGTTCATGAGCGCACTTTTGACATTAGTGTTATTTATTTTCTGTTAGGTATAAATTTGCTATTTCTTCGATGAAATTTTCTGGACGAGAACCTACTAAATTTGTCAAAATCACTACTGAAACATTATCTTTTGGATAAATGTATAAAGCATTTCTATTACCACCGAGCGAAGCAATTACAGGGTTTTTGACTCTTGAAGAGGAATAAAAACCAATCGAACTTTGATTCAGAAAACCGTCTTCTTGATATATTTCTCCATTTTCTAATCGAATTGGAGTCCAAAGCGTATTTAGATTTTCAGCATTAATTAATTGATTACTTTGTAATGCGATTATCCATTGCGCCATTTCAGTTGCCGTTGAATAGATTCCACCGGCTGGAAACAAATTTGAAGGTATTGGTTGATACACATTGGTTAGAACATTATTTCTAAAATAAGAATACGGCTTTGCGGAGTGCTTAATTATGTTGTAAAAATCGCCTATCCCAGCTTTGATAGAATTCTTCATTCCCGCTTTTTTATACTGGTTTTCTGTAATGAATTTTTCAAATGTCTGTCCACTTATTTTTTCAATTAGCATTCCAAGCAGCAGGTAATTCGCTTGACTGTCTCTGAATTCTTTACCAGGTTTAAAAATAAGCGGCAATTCTTTTATTTTTTGGAATAAAGTTTCACTATTTTCAGACAACATATTTCCCTGTGAATCCCAAATTTCAGGAAGCCCTGATTGATGAGTTACTATTTGTTTTACGGTAATATTTTGCCAATTTTTAGGCAGCTTATCCAAATATTTTGAAATAGGTTCGTCAAGATTTAATGTACCATTTTCGACTAATTGCATAATCGCAACACCTGTAAATGCCTTAGTAATGGAATTAATGCTAAAAACAGTCTGGCTATCAACCGCAATTGAATCTTCAATAGATGATAATCCGTAATGACTTGTTTTAACAATTGCATTATCTTTAATTATGGCTAATTGCAAACCAACAATTCTATTTTTTTGCATCAAGTCTTTAATTGCATTATCCACTTTGTCAGCTTGAGAATAGGTAGAATTACAAACAGTAAAATAGGCAAGGAGTAGCATTATTTTTTTCATATATTATTCTGTTTTTTTGGTTGGTTTTAAATAGTCTGCAGATATTTGTTATTTGAATTTTCTCATGAACACTCCTAAGTCGGTAAAATTTGGAGAGTTAACGTCTTTCATAAATATGCGGTTAGTAGAAGTTTCTTTACTTATTTGTAATTATATCATAGGCTAATCCAATTCCAAAAGTTACAATTTGGAAAGTAATAAAACCGAAAGAATAAGTAAAAATTCCTTTGATATAATTTTTTATTTTCTTTTCGTAAGATTGACCAATTGCCCAACCCATATATAAAAATGCTATTATTAGCACAATACTTTCGTTGATAATAAAGGTTTTTATTGAAAACCAATTCAATATAGGTTCTAATGAAAAAATAAGCATTCCCATACCCATTACGAAGCAGATCAAGACAAATGTTTCATAAAAATTGTATTTGTACTTTCTGAATAACAACATAGACCATAAAGTAATAGGTAGAATCATTATTAGATTGGCATAGCCATAATTTTCTTGTATCCAATTCATTATGTTATTTATACTTGAGTCTCCATATATTTTTTTAGACAATTCAGAATAGGGGTTTTCTGTTTTGAAATAATGAGAAATCAAGGTGTAAATTATTGATGAAATAATAAGAAAAGTTACAGGTTTAGTTACTTTTTGCCTGTTTTTATTTATGTATTCTTGAATTGTTATTCCAGATTTAATTAGCAATTCTTTACAAGAAAATAAAAAACCTTTCTCAATACCTATTAAGTTTAAAAGTTCCTGAAATGCATAACTTTTGTCAATTCTTTTTAATTCTTGATTATGTCCACAATTTTCACAAAATTTTTCTATCACTGGATTTCCGCAGTTTAAACAAGCTTTAGTCATTTTACCTTATTTTTCTATAGTTTATTTCATTTTTTAGTTCTTTTTCGAATTCGCTTTTTTTCTTTCCACTATTCACTAAAATAGGCACAAAAAACAAAGGGAAAAAAGTAAAAAATGAAAATCCATTTTTCACAGCACCATAAGCAAAAACTCCTAAAAGTAAACCTATAAGCGTAGCATTAATTATTTTATTTGTTTTCAATTTCTTCAGTTCTTGAAGTAATTCTAGGTTATTTAACTCTCTTAATTTTATTTGTTCCATTTGTTAAATTTCTTATCATCGTTTATTTTGAGGGGTTCTGAGAAAAATTTCTGCCAACGTCAGTTCGTCTAAAAACCTTTACGCGAACTTCATTTGTTTAATCAGTGAGTAAATATATGTGATTTAAACTACAATTAAAATTCTTTCGTTTAAAAGTCGCTTTACGATTAGTAAAAAAAAACAGTCCATAAAAAGCTTCAAAAAACGTTCTTAGAGTCCCAAAATACAACGCCAATACTTTTAGATACTGTTTTAGTAGTTTCTGGTGAATCAAGTTAAAAATCCGGTGCAGATTATTGGCCGAGAAGATTAAACCAACATCAGCTGAAGCGTGTTTGATTGCTTTCTTAGTCATTTTTGGAAGTACAAAGTCGGTGGTGGAATATCTAGGACGTTACACTCATAAAATCGCCATTAGCAACAACAGAATTGAAAGTATTGATGCTCAAAATGTGACTTTTGATTACAAAGATTACCGAGTAGCAGGTGCAAAAAAGAAGATGACACTGACGCATCAGGAATTTATTAGGAGATTTTCGTTGCATATTTTGCCCAAACGTTTTGTAAAAATACGACATTATGGTTTTTTGAGCAGTAACTGGAAACGGCAAAAGCTAAAGCTTTTGCAGGAAAAACTCAAGGTAAAAGTTTTGGAAAAAGCAGAGAAAAAGCCTTTTTTGCCTAAATGTACGTGTTGCAAAACAGGTAATCTGCATCGAATAGCAGTTTTTGACCAGCGTGGTCCGCCTGCATGGTATCTTGGCGGTAGCCAAAACTCCTTTCTCTGTAAAAGCTAAATTATGGGTAAGGGCACGTGTGCCTAATCCCGAAACTTCGGCAAAGGAAAACACGTAAAAACCATCTTGATATTACCGCACAAAAAAAGAGGCTCACTTGCCTCTTGAAATTCTCTCTCTAAACTTTACGATAACTCCATAAGTGTTGACGGTATGTAATCGGTTCCGTTCAACATAGGTTTCATTGTTCGTGCTGCGCACGCAACGAAACCTTATCTGTTTTAGCGGTAGTGTATTTTTCTTCCGTTGTTCAGTTAAAGGATTGTCTAAATTCCAAAGGCGAAACGTTGGTTTTGTTTTTGAACAGTTTATTAAATGACTGTGGAAATTCAAAGCCTAATTGATAGGCAATTTCACTAACTGATAGATTTGTGGTTGAGAGTAATTCTTTGGCTTTCTCTATTAGTTTTTCGTGAATGTGTTGTTGTGCTGTTTGCCCTGTAATATTTTTTAGCAAGTCACTTAAATAGGTTGTAGTTATGTTTAATTGATTTGCCAAATACTGAACCGTGGGTAATTCGGTAAGTTCGTTATTAAAAGAATCTGTCAATAGGTTGTCAACTTGCGATAAAGTGTCGTTGCTGATGTTCTTTCGGGTAAGAAATTGTCGATTGTAATATCGGTCAATATGTTTTAGTAACAACTCAATATTGGCAATTATTACTTCTTGACTATATTGGTCAATATTGTTTTGATATTCCTGCTCAATAGACTTGAAAAGATTTAAAATTATTTTTTCTTCTCTGTCTGATAGAAACAATGCTTTATTGTTCGTGTATGAGAAAAAACCATACGTTTTAATCGTCTTTGCTAATGGAAACCCATAAATGAAGTCAGGATGAATAAGTAATTTGAAACCTGTCAATTTTATAGCTTCCACTTTTTCGATGGCAATAACTTGTTTTGGGGCTGTTAAAGTCATAATACCTTCATCGAAATCATAAACGGTTTGACCGTATTTGATTTTACCTGTTTCTCCTTTTTTGATAGAAACAGAATACATATCGTTTACAAAATGCTTCCAAACATTACTCAACATAAAATCGACCTCTTCAAAATTTATTACGCTAATTAATGGATGTAATGGTTTTGGTAGTCCAAATAAACGATGAAATTCCGCAATAGATCTTATTTCCGCAATTTCGTTTTTATGTAGATTCATATAAATTATATTTAGAATGCTAATTTACATTTATTTAGAAAGTAGTCGCTACTGATTTTAGTATAATCCATTCTCCATTTCGTTTTTCTAATTCCATTTTTTGTTGCAAACGCCAAGTATTTCTTGAACCCCAAATTTGGGCATCTAACAGGTTTTGACCTACAAATGTAGCATCATCTCCATCAATTTTGACAAAAGTCTTCACTTCTTTATAGGAATAATATTTCATTCGTTCAGTATCAATTTCTGCAAACCACTCTGCTTTTGACTGAACATAGCCCGTAATATGGGTAAGCGTAAAATCTATATCAACAATTTTATTCATTTCGGCTGTATTTGCTTCAATCATCAATTGAGTGAGTTGACGGCTTTTTTCTAAAATTCGGCTTTCTTCTTCTTTATTTTCACTTACTTCCATTTCTTGCATTTTAGTGTTTTTTGATTGTGAACAGGCTATCTCTAAATTAGAGAATATCAAAATTATAAAACATATAAAGTTCATTTTCATACGGTTCTATTTTTCTAAGACAGTGGCGTGCATTGCTAATATTTTCCAAGGTTTCTTAGCGTTTGGTCTTGTAAATACTTCAATGTATGAAAGTAGCAATGTTATTTTATTGCCTGAAATGGTTACTGTAAATCTTCCTTTTCCTACAACCGTTGCCGTATTATTGACCACTGTGGCTGTTTGTTCTGTTATATCAATACTATTGTGTTCAAAATTCCCACTTCTTAATAATGTAATGTATTGGGTCTTATTTTGGCTACTCCCATCGCCACCAACAACTACAAATTTTTCATCAAAAATATTTTCAAGTAAATCAATTTTGTTTTCTACCTCCCATTTAAAAATGGTTGAGGATAGCGTTAATATTTCGATTTCGGATTTTGATTGTGCCATTGCTTTGATATTTACCAAAAAGGTAATTAGAAGAATGATTTTAATTTTATGTTTCATTATTTAATAATTTATGGGTGAATTAGTCTATTTCTGACCAATCTAAAATTTCTTTATTCAATCTGTCGCCTTGAATTTCAATTTTTGAAAGATTGAGTTCAATTTCATTCAAGTCGCTTTCTGTGATAATTACATCAACCGCTTTGATATTGTCATCCAAATATTCTATTTTATCCATTCCTGGAATAGGCACAATAAATGGTTTTTGAGCCAACAACCAAGCCAAAGCGATTTGTACAGTGGTCGTTCCTTTTCTTTTTGCTATAGCATTTAGCATTTCTACCAAAGGCATATTTGCTGTCATTGCTTCTTTTGTAAATCGTGGAAAATTTGCTCTCAAATCTGTAGTTGCATCAAATGTAGTGTCAATACTAATTTTTCCTGTCAGAAATCCTGCTCCCAATGGTCCCCAAGGGACAAAGCCAATGCCTAATTCTTGACAAAGTGGTAATACTTTTGCTTCTGGTTCTCTTGTCCAAATAGAATATTGATTTTGAACAGCAGAAACATTCTGCACTGCATTTGCTCTTCGTATCGTATCAGCGTTAGCTTCTGAAAGTCCAAAGTATTTTACTTTTCCTTCCGCAATCAAATCTTTTACAGTACCTGCCACGTCTTCGATTGGGACATTTGGGTCAACTCGATGTTGATACAATAAATCAATATAATCTGTTTGTAATCTTTTAAGTGAAGCCTCAACTACTTTACGAATATGAGCTGGTTGGCTGTTCAAACCTGTGTCCGAAATCATTCCAAATTTTGTAGCAATAATGGCGTTTTTACGAAATGGTTTTATTGCTTCGCCAACCAATTCTTCATTAGTGAACGGGCCATAAGCTTCGGCTGTATCAAAAAATGTTATACCTTTTTCAAAGGCATTTCGAATTACATTTATCCCTACACTTGACTCAACCGCTTTTCCTGTACCAAAACTCAAATTCATTGCTCCCATTCCTATTTCAGAAACTTCTAATCCGCAACTACCCAATTTTCTTTTTTGCATTGTCAATTTTTTAATTTTTATGTGATGTTGCAAAGGTCAAATAATTTATTTGTGGGAAAGTGTCCAAAATAGGGGAAGTTGTATCCAAAAATTATTTAGGAATTTTGCTCCTAGTTCGTTGAAGTTAGTGATGTCGTTGGTTGCATTACCGCCAACGTCAGTCTGAGAAAAAACCTCCGTTTTATTACAAACAAATATAACAAAATACTTGTGTAAAAAGAAGATTATTCTTATTTTTAAGAATGCAACACATCACAGGTATTTCCTGTCAACAAATGCGTTTTTCAAGTTTAGAAGACACTATAAGTCCCGATAATCAAGTACGTTTTATTGATGCCTTTGTCGAGTCTATAGACCTCTCTAAGCTCGATTTTGCTATAAAAA
>NZ_JBLVPN010000010.1:0-132607 GCF_048286615.1 Flavobacterium pasteuri
TTACACTTGTACTTTTGTTTGACAAAGCTTCTTTGCTTGCTTCAGCTGTAGTAGCACGAGATACTTCTGATGCTAAATCTGTAGTCAATGTAGCTTCAGCAGTCGTAGCACGAGATACTTCAGTTGCTAAATTTGTTGTCAATGTAGCTTCAGCACTCGTAGCACGAGATATTTCTGAAGCTAAAGCAGTTGAACCTGATGTAGTCGAAGCGTCAACATAATCCTTAACCGATTTTACACTTGGGTATTTCGTGTCAGAAGTTCCGTCCGTACTTACACTGGTACTTTTGTTTGCTAAAGCTTCTTTGCTTGCTTCTGCAGTCGTGGCACGAGATGTTTCTGATGCTAAATCTGTAGTCAATGTAGCTTCAGCAGTAGTAGCACGAGTTGTTTCAGTTGCTAAATTCGAAGTCAATGTTCCTTCAGCACTCGTAGCACGAGATATTTCTGAAGCTAAATTTGTTGTCAAAGCAGCCTCAGCTGTTGAAGCTCGAGATATTTCTGAAGCTAAAGCAGTTGAACCTGATGTAGTCGAAGCGTCAACATAATCCTTAATCGATTTAACACTTGGGTATTTCGTGTCAGAAGTTCCATCCGTACTTACACTTGTACTTTTGTTTGCCAAAGCTTCTTTACTTGCCTCAGCTGTAGTAGCACGAGATACTTCTGATGCTAAATCTGTAGTCAATGTAGCTTCAGCAGAAGTAGCACGAGATATTTCTGAAGCTAAAGCAGTTGAACCTGATGTAGCCGAAGCATCAACATAATCCTTAACCGATTTTACACTTGGGTATTTCGTGTCAGAAGTTCCATCCGTACTTACACTGGTACTTTTGTTTGCCAAAGCTTCTTTACTTGCTTCAGCGGTTGTAGCACGAGTTGTTTCAGTTGCTAAATCTGTAGTCAATGTAGCTTCAGCAGTCGTAGCACGAGATATTTCTGATGCTAAAGCCGTTGAACCTGATGTAGTCGAAGCATCAACATAATCCTTAACCGATTTTACACTTGGGTATTTCGTGTCAGAAGTTCCATCTGTGCTTACACTTGTACTTTTGTTTGCCAAAGCTTCTTTACTTGCTTCTGCTGTAGTAGCACGAGATATTTCAGTGGCTAAATCTCTAGTCAAAGTAGCCTCAGCAGTCGTAGCACGCGATACTTCTGATGCTAAATTTGTTGTCAATGTAGCTTCAGCAGTCGTAGCTCGAGATATTTCTAAAGCTAATGCTGTTGAACTCGGTGTAGCCAATGCATCTACATAATCTTTAACTGATTTTACACTTGGATATTTCACATCTGATGCGCCATCAGTTATGATGCTCGTACTCTTATTAGATAAATTTTCCTTAAAACTAAATTCATTTACCGCAGCTATACTTAGGGGTTTATCTAAATCACTAGTATTATCAACTTTATCAATACCAAAATTTATTTTCGCACCCAATAGCGAGGTAGCATTTGTTCCTCCATTAGTAATAGCTACTACACCAGTTACATTTGTTGCATTTGTAGCCGAATAGGCAAAAGGGACATAATTTAGTGGCTGATTACTAATTTCTGAAAAAGCAGAACAACTTCCATCGGTATTAATAGAAACTACCAAAGTTTTCTTTAAGCTATCCCAAATTACAGTATCAAAAGATAGAGCGTATCCTCCTGTTTGTAATCCTTCACCAATTATTAAATTAACCATCCCAAATTGATCTGTCTTAATCTGGACAACTTCTTGATATTCCAGTTTAGAATACTCATCAAAAAATTTAAACAACATGCAAACATTCCTATTGGCAAGCGGTGCATTGACGTTATTTACTCCTGGTAATTGTTCCCCTTTAGCATTAAGAATTACAGCTTGATAGCTAATTCCTTTGGTTTGTCCAAAATTTTTTGCACTTAATAAAAGTATAAAAAGTATGATTAAATTTTTCATAATTATTTTCCGTTAATATTAAAGTGAATTCCTAATTGAATATGATTTGTTTCAAATGATAATTTCTCACCATTGACATTCGAATTATATAAACTTTTGCTGTAATTATAACCAACACTTAAAGATCCAAAAGAGGGTATATTATATTTAGCGAGAAATCCTATGTGGGGAACAAGCACAAGTCCTGAAAATTCTTTATGCTTTACTAAATCGTAATAAACCCCATCGATTCCCTGTTTACCATAAATAATTGTTGACCCTTTTAATCCTATTTGTAGAAAAAAATTAATATTTTTAATTGAGGATGGTAAAACCGAATAATTTAGTTCGCTATTTATACCTAAATATTTTGTATCCCAACTGTAAGAAATGTTAGAATAGTCACCTATAGCATTGTAGTCATCTAAAGAAAATCCAACTGCATAAGAGAATTTGTTGTGCAACGGATTAGAAATGCCTACTTCAAAAAAATTACCTACTCCACTTTGTAGATACGAATTTGATTGACCAGAAGAATCTCTATAATCATATTTTGTAAAGTTCTTTCCTGTTTTGAAATAAATTTCTTGAGAAAAAGCCTGATATGACAAAAGGAAAACAATAAAAAAAAAGTAGTTTTTTTTCATATTTTAATGATTTTGGTATAATAATTAAAGTTGGATGAACTAAGTCGAACTAAATATTCTGAGCTTGGTAACGAAGACAAGTCAATAGTTAAAATAGTATTATTGGGCTTTATATCTTTAAAAAAAACTAAACGACCGCTTATGTCGAAAATATTTACATTGACAACTTCAGCAATGATTTTAGAAAATTGAAAATTAATAGTTTGTGTAAATGGATTTGGGAAAGTTGTAGTTTTCAACTCATCAATTAAATTAGATGAAATGTATTTACCCCAAATACTTTGTTGGAATCCCTGCATAACTACAATCTTATTACTAGACAAACCAATAAGACTTTGTTGTCCAATAGACTGTGATATAACTGAACCATCAGATATTTTTTTTGTCATTCCTTGTGATGACAGCATTTGATGATGCAAAACTTGCCCATGAAATGTTACTGTAAAAAAAATAAGTAAATACCTCATATGAATTAATTTTATCGAATTTAATCATGTTTATTTACCGTTTATCGATAAAACAAAAAAAAAAGCTAATCAGTAATAACTTTTCAATTATTAGTAACTAAAAAATAATTTCAGCTTATAAAAGTGGCTAAAAAATAACTTAAAGAAAAGGGCTAACTTCTTTATGTAAGATTTTATAGGTAATAAATAAATATTTTCCCCATTTTATTAATCAAATAATCATTCAAAAAGAATATATTTGATATCATTTTAAAGAAATATATCTGAATAGTATTTTGTCAATAAAGTAAAAAGACGTTCATTCACTTTAATACATTGAATTAAATGGTAATAAATTTACTCTGTTTTATTATTGGTATAATTGGTTTTATAACTACTTTGTTGATCTTTATAAACTATAAATCCAATAGAATTATGAACTTATACATCATTCTATTGATATTTATAATTTCATTGCGTTTTTTCTTATCTAGTTTGACCTATTTTATTTTCGACCCATCCTTTAAAAATACTTATTTTAAATATTCAAACTTATCGATAATCGCGATCCCCATTTGCTATCTGTACTTTAAAAATTTATCTGAAAATAGAAAAAAGATCAATTCAAAGGAGCTACTACATTTTATCTTTCCGGTATCGTTTTTTATCTTTACAATTAATCGCAATCATTTTGATTTTGAACAGATAGAAATTATTTTATGTGGGTTGTTTTTTATTTTTGCTGTAACCTATATTATTTTATGCTTTCGATTCTTGAAGTCTAAAATTCTTACTAGTAAAAGCGAAGTCAAAGTAATTCAAAAGCAAAATAAATTAATTAAAAGCTGGACACTATTTTTATTTATTGCACTTGCACTAACTATATTAAGACTTTTTACATCAATCTTCATGGAAATTTATTTCGGTGAAAGTATAAAAGGACATAGCTATCAGTGGATATCTGCTTTAATTTGGTTAACTATTTTATTTAAAATATTAATTTCTCCTGAAATTCTTTATGGCTATAATGTATTACACCAAAAGATCAATGAGAATAAAAACAACTGTTTGATATTTAATGAAATTTGGAAAATGACTCCTGATATTGAATTAAATAATAGCCAACATTTAATTCTTAAAGAAAAAATAGATCCGCACATTGTTGAGTATATCAAGGAAATTGAGAGAATCTCATTAAAATTTGAATTATTTAGAAATGCAAATTTGACAATAACCGATTTAGCTAACAGCTTACAAATCCCTAAAAGTCATATTTCATATTTATTTAAATACCATTCAACAATTTCTTTCTCGGAATATAAAAAAGTAATTCGTATTCATGATGCCATCAAACAGATTGAGTTAAATTATTTAAAAAATAATACTTTAGATTCATTATCAAAAAAAGTTGGATTTACTTCATACAATCCGTTTTTTACAAGTTTCAAAGAAATTGCAGGTATGTGTCCCTTAGAATTTTACAAAATAAATAAAACAGAATTTGAGGAATAAAAAAAGGTTCAACTTAAGTTGAACCTTTTTTATGATGAAATAATTAATTCTTATTTCTTATAAAACTTCTTATATTTTGGATACGAAATAGCTCCAAACAAAGTAATTGCTCCAAGAGAATACCAAATCCAACTCAATGAATGTGCTTCTCCACTTGCATAAGAATGCAATCCTACCAAGTGAAAATTCACACCATAATAGGTGAATAAAATAGATATAAAAGCAAACATACTCATTAAATTAAAGACCCATTTTCCACGTAAAGAAGGTACAAATCGAGCATGAATTACAAAAGCATAGACCATAATACTGATTAAGGCCCAAGTCTCTTTTGGATCCCATCCCCAGTAACGTCCCCAACTCTCATTGGCCCATTGTCCGCCAAGGAAGTTCCCAATAGTCAACATTATCAAACCTATCGTTAATGCTAATTCGTTGATGTAAGTGATTTCCTGAATATTCAAATCCATTTTGGCTTTATTTTTTTCATTTGTAAAAGAAATCAGCAACAAAGAAACTGAACCTAAAATAAATCCTAATGCAAACGGGCCATAACTAGCCACAATTACCGCCACGTGAATCATCAACCAATAGGAATTTAAAACTGGTTGCAGATTTGCAATCTCTGGATCAATCCAGTTTAGATTTGCAGCCCAAAGAATCATTGCGGTTACAAAAGCTGAAGAAGCCACAGTAAGTTTTGATTTTCTGTCGAAAGCCAAACCAAAAAACATGGTAGCCCAAGCAATATATATAATCGATTCATACGCATTACTCCAAGGTGCATGACCGGAAATATACCAACGGGCAATTAAGCCTACAGTATGCAATCCAAATAATAATCCAATAATAATATGCATTGTATTTACTGTTATAGCTAATACTTTTCGCTCTTTGAAGATTTGCATAATTGTAAAAAACAACATCAAAATTGCCGCTACAGCATACCAATAAAAAAGTTTATTGAAAACATCATATTTATTATACAACACTTCTGATGTAATTCTTTCTTCACTCGGTCTCACTTTACTACCAAAACGTTTTTGGAAACCATTGATACTTTCCAGTAATTCATCTGCAGTTTTGTAATCATTAGAAGTTGAAGCGTTTGCCAAAGAACCAAAATACAAAGGCAATACATTTTTAGTATACGTCGCTTCCATTCCTTTGAAACTAGCTTCGTTGAGTTCTAAATAAGAAACCCACTTGTTATTTTTATCATCCGGAATAGGGAAAATTTTCAATATTCGACCGCTTAACGCCGATTCCATCAAGTTTACTCTTTTATCGGTTTCGATAAAATCTTTTTCAAATTGATTGGGGTTAGCCGCTTTAAATGATTCTTCTAAATATTTAGAAAGTTTATAATTCCCTTTAGCATCAAAGAAAGCTACAAAAGGTGCAAATTTAGCTTTCTTATCAACCCCAATTATTTTTCTTAAACTGTCATTTCCTCTTCTTAAATGAATGATTGGAATCTCAATCCAATAGCTAGCATACTGAGTGATAGACAAGAAAACTTGGTCTGAATTCATATCATTGTACGAATCACTCTGGCTTACTTTACGCAATAATTCTGATGAAAACGTATTAATCGGTTTCATTCTACCGCCTCCGTCTTGAATTACAAGTCTACCAAATTTTGCTGCATGCTCTGCAGGAACTTTATACTTATTAATCAGAACATTCAGTTCATCCTGGCTCAATACTTTTTTGGTATGATTAGCGTGCGTTGCCGGTGCTGCTTCAGCTTCCGTGTGCGCATGTCCTTCGTGATCCGCGTGATTGTGTTCCTGTTCTTGTGCAAAACTGCTGAAACTGAACATAAAAACTAAAATAGTCAACAATTTAGCTTTCTTAGTTTTAACCACTTCTAGCTTGCGTTTGATATCTGCAAAACGAGAATATTTAGTAAACATAATCGCCATCATTGCAAAATACAACATAAAATAACCGGCATAAGTTAGCGCTGTTCCCCAAAAATCATGATTTACAGATAGAATTGTCCCTTTTTCATCTGGATCAAATCCTGATTGAAAAAAGCGATATCCATCGTAATCTAAAACATTATTCATATAAATTCTGGCTTCAAATGGTTCTTTATCTTCAACGGTTACTTTACTTTCAAACGAAGAATAACTTTTCTCTGTTCCTGGATATTTCTGAGCAATAAAATCATTCAATTTTATCTTGAAAGGCAATACATACGCTTTACTTCCATAGAAAAAGGAGTAATCGATATTCCCGATTTTTACAGTTTTGGCCTCACCTATTTTACCTTTAGAACCTAAAACGGTAACAATTTTTTCTTGACCTTCAGCAACAACTTTTACTGTTACTGCATCCTCATGATTTTTAGCTTTAAAATCATTATCTGATTCATAATCAACAATTCCTTTTACAGCAAGATCTGGAAATACAAATCGCATCTCTCCTATGCTGTATAACGAACGCATCATCAAGGGTTGCGCATTATCTTTAGTCACTTTGCCCTGTAATTTATCCGCCATTCGCATAAAATTACCTTCAAAAGGTGTTTGAATCGTGTATTCTTTTCCAGTCGTATTGATATTTATAGCACCATCCGTATATTTATTTAAAGAAAACAAAACATTATGAATATTTTGTACTTCGCCCTCTTTCAAGAAATGCTCGTGACGACCGCCATCACCAGCTTCTACAATTTTTAAAAATACAGTTCCCTTTGGATCAGGTTTAATGTATTCTTTGGCTCCCATAATGAAATTTTCATATTCTACTTCAAATGGCGTATCAGCAAACTTTTCGGAAATACTGAAATGATTATTTAAAGCCGGAGAAAGCAGCACTTGTTTTTCAAAAACACGGCGTTTCATTTCCCCTTTATATTCCCCATCTACAAAAACAGTAAGGAATGTTTTATCTGAAAAAACTTGATTTTCAGCAGCGCCTTCGCGAATAGGCATCATTCCTTCGTAACTAATGTAACGGGTTATAAATGCACCAGCAATAATGAAGATAAAAGACAAATGGAGTAATAAAGTAGCCCATTTTTCTTTTTTTAATAACTGATAACGCTTAATATTTCCAATGAAATTAATCATAAAAAATACATGTATGGCCTCAAACCACCAGGCATTGTAAATTAAAATTTTTGCAGTGTCGGTATTGTACTTGCTTTCGATAAAAGTTCCAGTAGCCATGGAAACTGCATATACAATAAATAAAAAAGCCATTAATCGAGTAGAAAACAAAAAAGAAAATATTTTTTTATCCATTTTTAAGGGATTATGTTTTTATAAAAGTGCCACAAAAGTACTTAAAAATGTTGACTTCTATATTCGCACATTTGTTAATTTAATCCAAAATTAAGTAGCTTCATTTTTTGTAATAAAAGTATATTTTAATTGGAGTTACAGTTTATTAGCCAATCCAAAATTGAATAAAACTCTTAATATTTTTTTGCTAATTTTGTCCCATGACTAAAGTAATTATTATTGGTTCCGGAAATGTAGCACAACATCTGACTGTAGCATTTCTAAATTCCCAAAAAATGGGAGCTGAAATCGAATTGGTACAAGTTTTTTCAAGACAAATAGGAAGCGTCTCTCACCTACTCGATTCAAGTCAGATTACAAATGATTTAGATGCTTTAGCTGAAGCTGACTTGTATATTATTGCCGTTTCTGATGATGCTATTGCTGCTATTTCTTCGCAACTTCCTTTCAAAAATCGCTTGGTGGTTCATACCTCAGGAAGTGTTTCTTTGAATGCTTTGGATGACAATAACCGAAAAGGTGTTTTCTATCCTTTACAGACTTTTACTAAAAACAAGCCAGTAGATTTGAGAACTATTCCAATATGTTTAGAAAGCGAAAATGCAACGGATTTTCAATTATTGGATAAAGTGGGCAAATCAATTTCTGATAAAATATTCGCTATTAACTCCGAACAGAGAAAAGCATTGCATGTTGCGGCAGTTTTCGTCAATAATTTTACGAATCATTTGTACCAAATAGGTCAGGAAATTTGTCAGGAACATCAGGTTCCTTTTGAAATTTTAAACCCTTTAATTACAGAAACAGCTCAAAAAATAATGTTACTTTCGCCGTCAGAAGCACAAACTGGACCGGCTAAACGCAATGATACTGCAACTATCGAAGCACATGAAGCTTTTTTGTCCAATGAAAATCACCTTACAATTTATAAAACACTAACACAATCTATACAACATAATGGCAAGAAGTTATAAAGAAATAATGAATGATATTACTACGTTTATATTTGACGTAGACGGCGTACTTACTGACAGTTCTGTTTTTGTAACCAATGAAGGAGAGATTTTGCGCACCATGAATATTCGTGATGGTTATGCCATGAAAGCCGCGGTAGAAAGCGGTTATAATGTTTGTATTATTTCGGGAGGAAGCAACGAAGGTGTTCGCATTAGATTACGAAATCTGGGAATTACAGATATTCATTTAGGGATACCAAATAAAGTAGAAACATTTGATGAATATACTGGTGTTTACAATATCAATCCAGAACACGTTTTGTACATGGGCGATGATATTCCGGATTATCACGTGATGAAATTAGTAGGATTACCCGCTTGTCCACAAGATGCAAGTCCTGAAATCAAAGCTATTTCCAGATATATTTCACACAAAAACGGAGGAAAAGGAGCTGCTCGTGATGTTATCGAACAAGTGATGAAAGCGCAAGGGAAATGGATGGCTCATTTTGATGGGAAACATGATTAGTACTATTTTAAATGTTAAATTATAAATTTTAAATAACATCAATGTTTCCATTTTTAAAACTAATCCGATACCAAAACCTACTGATGCTTGCTTTTATGCAGCTTATTTTCCGGTATATTTTTTTTAAATCCCAAGATATTCCTTTGGCATTAGCCGATTGGCAATATGGATTATTGGTTCTATCAACTATTTTAATTGCTGCTGGAGGATATGTTATCAACAATGTTTTTGACCAAAATACGGATACTATCAACAAACCGAATAACGTAATTGTAGGCAAAATTATTTCTGAAACCAATGCTTATAATCTATACATTGGACTTACTGTTGCCGGTGTCGCCATTGGCTTTTATCTGTCAAATGTTATAGTAAAACCTGGCTTTGCGTCTATTTTTATTTTGATTGCCGCGACGCTTTATTTGTATGCGACAAGCCTGAAACAAATAATGATTATTGGCAATGTTATTGTGGCATTGTTACTTTCTTTTAGTGTGATTATCATTGGCGTTTTTGATTTATTCCCGACGATTCATGAAGAAAACCAACAGCAATTAGGAATTGTTTTTTCTATTCTTTTAGATTACGCCCTATTCACTTTCTTTCTTAATTTTATGAGAGAAATTATTAAAGATATAGAGGATGTTGATGGTGATTATAACCAAGGAATGAATACTTTACCTATTGCAATAGGCAAATCGAGAGCCGCAAAAATAGTTTTTGGATTAAGCTTTATTCCTATTCTTTTAATGCTGTATTACATCAATAAATACCTCCTTGAGTTAGTATTTACGACTGTATATTTATTGCTTTTTGTCGTGGGACCATTAATTTATTTCACCGTAAAAATTTGGACTGCAAAATCTAAAAAAGAGTTTCATACCCTGACTCAGTTGTTAAAATGGATTCTGCTATTTGGGATTCTATCTATTATTGTTATAAGTTTAAATATCAAATACAATGCTTAAAAATAAATTAAAAAAATACGTTTTAATTCTGGCTTCGGGTTCACCGAGACGCCAGCAATTTTTCAAAGATTTAGAACTGGATTTTGAAATTCGATTGAAAGAAATTGAAGAAATTTATCCTCCAGAATTGAAAGCGGAGCAAATCACCAATTATCTGGCTGAATTGAAAGCCAGCGCTTTTGAAGGAGAGTTAAAACCAAATGAAATTCTGGTTACCAGCGACACCATCGTTTGGCATAACAATACCGCTTTGGGCAAACCAAAAGATGAGCAAGATGCTTTTGAAATCCTGAAATCATTATCGAATGCGACGCATGAAGTAATCACTTCCGTTTGTTTTAAAACCAATGAAAAAACGGATGTATTGCACGAAGTGACCAAAGTTACTTTCAATGAACTAAGCGACGAATCGATTCATTATTATTTAGAAAACTACAAACCGTATGACAAAGCCGGTGCCTATGGTATCCAGGAATGGATTGGTTTTATAGGTGTTTCAAAAATTGAAGGTTCGTATGCCAATGTGATGGGAATGCCTACGGATAAAGTACATGAATATCTGAATAACTTAGCGTAATTAAATTATGAATATGACTTTTTTTCAAGAATACACAAGAGAACTAATTGCAACAGGAATTCTGGGGACTTTGCTGGTACTATTCCGTATTCTTTCTACAAAATTGGTTCGAAGCTATGCAAAATCAAACCAAACTCTGGAGCATAGAACTAATTTAGTGATTAAATACATTCACTTGTTTATCAATATTTTAGTGGTTATTGCCTTAATAATCATTTGGGGAGTCCAGACCAAAGATATTTTTATTGCACTTTCATCTATCACAACTGTTGTAGGTGTTGCTATGTTTGCCCAATGGTCTATTTTGAGTAACATAACATCAGGTGTTATTTTGTTTTTTTCTTTTCCGTTTAAAATTGGTGACGTTATAAAAATCCATGATAAAGATTTCCCCATTGAAGCAGAGATTGAGGACATTGGTGCTTTTCATGTGTATTTAAAAACCATCGATGGAGAAAAAATCATTTACCCTAATAATCTGCTCTTGCAAAAAGGGATTTCGATACTGAAAGACCATTTTGATGATAAAGAATTCATGGATTAATCAGCATTTTACAAAAATTCAATTATCTAGTGATTCTGTTTTGTAAATCAATTGAGTAAAAGTGATAATTTTACAACTATTGATGAGAAATATATAATACTTTAATTTCTTTAATTCTTCATATTTGTCAATTAAAAACAATACCATTCATACTTGAATAGTAAATACGTTATTTAAAAATAATTGAATATGAATGACACCTTAAAATTTCCATTTTACGCCAAACTAACCCTTGTTTTATTGGGTTTAATAGCTCTGTTTTTTATTTTTTATATTGGTCAGGATATTTTGGTTCCCATAATGATGTCATTTTTATTTGCTATTTTATTGTATCCAATTGTTCAGTTTTTCAAATCAAAACTCTATTTTCCGCATGTTTTGGCGGTGATGATAGCAGTAATTTTATTCGTATTGATCTTCATTGGACTTTTTGTTTTCCTATCCTTTCAAATTAGTGATTTTGCAGCTGATTTTGATAAAATTGAAAAAAACATCAACATTCATCTTCGCAATATTCAAGGATTTGTCAGAGACAATTTTCATTTAAGTTCCTGGGAACAAAAGCAATATATTGATACCGCCACTGAGGATTCCATGGAAAAAGGAAAAGAGTTGATTGGTACTACTTTAATGTCTTTTACGGATACTTTGGTAAATTTGACATTAATACCTATTTATACTTTTTTAATTCTTTTATATAGAACTCATTTTTTACTGTTTTTATCCAAGTTATTTAAAAAAGAGAATTATAAACAGTTAAAAGATATATTGACAAACATAAGAGTTGCCATCAACAGTTACATCGTGGGTTTAATCATTGAAATGATTTTAGTCTCAACAATGACTACACTTGGGTTTATGGTCATTGGTGTAAAATATGCTGTTTTGTTAGGAATTATTACAGGAATTTTAAATTTGATTCCATACATAGGAATCCTTTTTGCAGGAGTGCTGAGTATTGTTGCTTCGCTTACGGGTTCTCCGGATTTATCGATAATTGTGGGCGTAATCGTGATTACTATTATAGTTCAGTTAATTGATAATAACATTTTGGTTCCCTTGATTGTAAGTTCTAAAGTAGAAATAAACGCCTTTGTATCGATTATTGGAATTATCATAGGTGGGGCAATTGCAGGAGTTTCTGGTATGTTTTTAGCACTTCCTATCCTGGCAGTACTCAAAGTAATTTTTGATAGAGTAGAATCTTTAGAACCTTGGGGATACCTTATGGGAGATCATTTACCCAAAACATATACTTGGCGCAATATTAAATTACCTTTGTTTGATTCTGAATCAACGCCAAAAAAAATAGTTATCAAGACTGATATTGTAGTTCCTGTATTTACTGAAACTACAACGGAAAATGACACTGCCAGAACCAATGAATAATTTTTAAAATAGTATATTTCGACTATTCAAATTCTGAATTTTGTTAATTCGAATCAATACTTAAAAGATTTTTCTTTTGTTTCGTTAACAATGTTTAAAATTATTATTTTTTATCATGTTTAAAAAACAAAGACTGGTTCTACTAATTTTGATTTTCTGCTGTTATCAGATTTCTTTTTCTCAAGTAGACAAAAAGGAAAAAGATTCTTCAGAGGTGTATAAACAAATCCAGACCTATTCCAAGAAAAATAAATTCACCAAACTTCTTCATAAATTAGTTTTCAGACCTGTTAATGTAAAAACCCAAAAGAAAAAAGTAGTCCCGAAAAAATTCAAAAACTTTGAAGGAAAAATTATCAGGAACATCAATATTGTTACATTAGACCCTTTTGGTTATTCAGAAATTGACACTACAAAAAAAGCTAGGAATTGGGCGGAGCGAAATGGAAACAGAATTCACATTAAAACGAACAGACTTGCAATTAAGAATTTATTGCTTATCAAAAAAAATAAGCCTTTGGACTCCTTATTAGTAAAAGAATCAGAACGTTTAATAAGAACACAGCGCTATGTCAGTCGCGTTGATGTATCTCCGCAATTGATTAAAAACAATAAGGATTCCGTAGATATTTACATTCGAGTTTTAGATTCGTGGAGTATTATCCCTAAAGGTTCCATATCAAGCTCTGGAAGCAGTTTTGAACTGAACGACAGAAATATTCTGGGTTCTGGTCATGAATTTAATAATGAATTCAGAAACAGATTCAGTGATGGTAAAAATGCTTATCGAGTTGCATACACTATACCCAACTTCAAAAATACATTCATCAAAACTACTGTAAATTATCGTATTGACTTAGATGATTATTATGGTAAAAGCATCAATATTGAACGATTATTTTATTCTCCATTTACAAAATGGGCTGGCGGAATCTATTTTGACAAACAGTTCAGAAAAGATACACTTCCTGATAATAATGCAGTATTCGCATACCAAAATTTCAAATATAACTCACAGGATTTATGGTTTGGTCGTGCATTTAGAATTTTTAAAAGTAATACTGAGAGTGACAGAACTACAAATTTAGTCGTTGCGGGTCGGTTTTTAAATGTGAAATATTTGGAGAGTCCAATAATTGATTACGATCCCAATGATTTTTATTCTGATGAAAAATTTTCGCTCATCGGAATTGGAATCACCTCCAGAAAGTTCGTTCAAGACAGCTATATTTTCAAGAACGGAATTATTGAAGATGTACCCATTGGAAAAATATTTGGAATAACTTCTGGCTATCAACATAAAAACAACCAAGGGCGTTACTATTTAGGAGCTCAGGCATCTTTTGGCAATTTTTACAAATGGGGATTTCTAAGTGTTAATTTTGAGTTGGGTACTTTTTTAGAAAAATCAAATACTAAACAGAATGCTTTTTCTTTTCAAGCCAATTACTTTACGAAATTGATTAGTCTTGGAAAATGGAAATTGCGACAGTTTATCAAACCACAACTAATTATTGGTTCTAATCGCGTAAATGTTATTGGCGATCAACTTAATATTAATGAAAGTTACGGAATTCAAGGATTTAATAGTGCTTACTATGGTACCGAAAAAGCAATACTGACTTTACAAACTCAAGCCTATGCACCATGGAATCTTTGGGGATTTCGATTAAACCCCTATTTTAACTATTCAGTTGCGATGCTGGGAAATCCTGAAAAAGGATTATTGGAAAATAAAGCATATTCTAAAATTGGGATTGGATTAATAATAAATAATGATTTTTTAGTATTTAGTTCTTTCCAAATTTCACTTTCCTATTATCCATCCATACCCGGTAATGGCGAAAATATTTTCAAAACCAACTCTTTTGAAACCACTGATTTTGGTTTTCAGGATTTTGAATTAAGCAAGCCACGTACTGTGATTTTTAAATAACAAATGTTACATCCAGTAATCTCTACTTTGGGCAAAACTGTTTTAAATATCTAGTTTTAAAAGCAATACAACAGTATTCATAATCCAATTAGTGTAAATTATATAATTTAATATTATAATTATATAAGAATACATCTGTTAATATTGCTTAATTTTATAATATAATTAAATTAATAACTAAAACCCTAAAAGAAATGAAAAAAGTTACCTTTTATTTAATGATGATGGTATTGTCCTTAAGTATTGTTCCAACCCAAATGTTAGCTGCTGAAAAAAACCCAACTTCGGTTTCAAACAACCCAAAAGAAGTTCCTGCAGAAGTTAAAGTGATGCTTAATCGTCTTGACGAAATAAAAGCAATGGATAAATCTTCTTTGAATTCTTCAGAAAAAAAAGAACTACGTAAAGAAGTACGTGCCATTAAAGCAGAATTAAAATCTACGGGAAATGGTGTATATCTATCTGTAGGTGCAATTATAATAGTTATCCTTTTATTGATACTTTTATTGTAAATAAATTTATAACTGTAAAAAAAGGAAACGAATGTTCGTTTCCTTTTTTTATGAAGTAAAACAACACAATTAATTGTTAATTATTTGATATTGGCACAGTTGTTGGCTTTATTATAAAAGAGATAATACAGTAACTAAAAATCACTAAGTATTAATTACTAATTAAAATTTTGAAAAAATGAAAACATTAAAATTAATCATCGCAGGAATTATACTTTTTGCATCGGCAAATACGATGCAAGCACAGGTTTCAGTAAATGTAAATATAGGTAGTCCACCAGCATGGGGTCCAGTTGGTTACTCCTCTGTAGATTACTATTATTTACCAGATATTCAAGCATATTATGATATCAGAGCTACACAGTTTATTTATTTTGGTGGAGGAAAATGGGTTCGTTCCAGAAACTTGCCTACTCAATACCGAAACTATAACCTGTACAATGGTTATAAGGTAGTTCTAAACGATTACCATGGTGCAAGCCCATACAATAACTTTAAAAACCATAAAGTAAAATATTACAAAGGATACAAAGGTAAACCTCAAAAATCTATAGGTTCTAATCGTGGTAATAATAACAAAGTATACCAAAGTAAAGGGAATAACGGAAACGGAAATAATGGGAACGGAAACGGGAACAAAGGTGGAAAAGGGAATAATGGAAATGGAAAACATTAATACTGATTTCATATAATTTATAAAGAGAGCCTCAGTAATGAGGCTCTCTTTTTTTACCACGTTAAGGCTTAATTAAATATTTACTTTTAAACTTTGGCACAGTTGTTGGCTTTCTTTAAAAAGCATTGTAAAACGAGATATTACAAAAAAATTAATACTAATTAAATATTTGAAAAAATGAGAACATTAAAACTAATCGTCTTAGGAATTATACTTTTTGCATCAAGCACAACACAAGCACAAATTTCAGTTAATGTAAATATTGGTAGAGCTCCATCGTGGGGACCAGCAGGATATGCAGAAGCAGAATATTACTATTTGCCGGATGTAGAAGCTTATTATGATGTAAGAGCCACACAGTTTATTTATTTTGGTGGGGGAAGATGGATACGTTCAAGATACCTACCAAATCAATATAGAAACTATGATCTTTATGGTGGGTACAAAGTAGTATTAAACGATTATCATGGTTCGAGACCATATAGCCACTTTAAGAATCATAAAGTAAAATATTACAGAGGATATCATGGAAGAGAACAAAGAAATATAGGGTATAACAATAACCGTAGAGTATATGTAAACCAAAGAGGAAATGATAATCATAAAAGATATGATAATGATGACCGTAGAGAATATAAAAAACATGATAACCGAAATAACGGAAATGGACATGGAAACGGACATGGAAATGGTCGTGGTAACGGAAATGGACGTGATAGAGATTAATCTCAATATTATTTAAAAGAGAGAGGGAACCTAAATGGGTTTTTCTCTCTTTTTTTTATTATTAAAGAAAACCCAAAACATTTCACAAGAAATTATTTAATTCCTACATTTGAAGTTACTGCAAATCAAATTTTAAAAAATGCAAAAAAAATACGTATCAGCTATTCTAGTATTTCTTTTATGTTGCCAAATAACAAATGCGCAACAACCCCAAAAACCAAATTCTGTTGAAATTTACAATCAAATCCAAAAGCTTAATTTCCTAGGTTCGGTACTTTATATAGCAGCACATCCCGATGATGAAAATACCAGATTAATTTCTTATTTGTCCAATGAGCAAAAAGCCCGAACTGGCTATTTATCTTTGACACGCGGTGACGGTGGACAGAACTTAATAGGGACACAATTACGGGAATTATTAGGTGTAATAAGAACACAAGAGCTTATCGAAGCTAGAAAAATTGATGGCGGAGAACAGTTTTTTTCTCGTGCCAATGATTTTGGATTTTCGAAAAACCCAACAGAAACATTAGCAATTTGGGATAAAGAAAAAGTATTGTCAGACGTAATTTGGGCCATCCGAAAATTTCAACCCGATGTAATTGTAAACCGATTTGATCATCGCTCTCCAGGAACCACACACGGTCATCACACTTCATCGGCAATGTTGAGCGTAGAAAGTTTTGAACTAGCCAATAACCCAACTATTTTTCCGGAACAATTGCAATTTGTAAAACCTTGGCAAGCCAAACGCCAGTTTTTTAATACTTCTTGGTGGTTTTATGGAACTATCGAAAAATTTAATGCTGCCGATAAAAAGAATTTAATTGCCCTGCAAACTGGAGTTTATTATGCCGGATTAGGAAAATCAAATCAAGAAATAGCCGCATTAAGCCGCAGCCGTCATCAATCGCAAGGTTTTGGAAGCACAGGAGCGCGTGGTGAAGAAACAGAATATTTAGAGTTTATAAATGGAGATGCTTTAAAAGAAAAAGAATCTCTTTTTGAAGGAATTGACACCTCTTGGAACCGAGTAAAAGGAGGAAAAGCCATAGGAGAATTATTAACAACTATTGCAGCGGAGTTCAACCACAATAATCCTTCGGCAAGTATTCCAAATTTGGCGAAAGCCTATGCTATGATGAAAGCTTTGGATGAAAATCATTGGGCACCACTAAAATCCGCAGCCATAAAAGAAATTATAGCAGCCTGTTCCGGTTTGTATCTTGAAGCCGTAGCCCAAAATCAGGAAGCGACTCCCGGTAGCACTATAAAACTCAAAATTGAAGCCATTAACAGAAGTTCAGCGCCAATACAATTAGTGAGCGTGACCACTTTACCCGAACAAATAAGCACTCCTCAAAACCGCGAATTAAAAAATAATATTCTAAACAACATCAACTTAGATTTAAAGTTACCCGAATCAATTAACTACACACAACCGTATTGGTTAAGAGAAAACGGAACCATTGGCATGTACGCCGTAAATCAGCAGCAAAATATAGGAATTCCAGATATTATTCGGGAAGCAAAAGTGGTATTTAACGTTCAAATCAACGGAATCGAAATCCCATTTGAGCGAACTGTAGTTTTTAAATACAATGATGATGTAAAAGGAGAAGTGTATAATTATCTCGACATCGTTCCTGAAGTAACCACTTCAATTCTAGACAAAGTATTGCTTTTTAAAGACACCAAAATCAAGTATGTAGGCGTAAAAATCAAAGCGGGTAAAGATGCCGTGAAAGGAAATCTACAACTTGAACTGCCTCAAAGTTGGAATGTTTCACCTAAATCCATTCCTTTCAATATACTTAAAAAGGGAACGGAACAAATTGTTTATTTTGAAGTAATTGCGCCAAATAAATCCGAAGAAGCTATAGCTAAAAGCGTGGCGATAATTGACAATAAACGATTTGACAAAGAACAAATTATCATTAATTATGACCACATCACTAAACAGCAAGTTTTAAAATCAGCTGAAGCCAAATGCATCAAAACAGATTTAAAAACCAATGAAGAAAGAATTGCATATATTATGGGCGCCGGAGACGAAGTTCCAAGCAGCCTGGCCCAATTGGGTTACACAGTTACACTGATCAAACCCGAAGAAATAACACCTGAAAAGTTAGAGAATTTTGATGTAGTTATGACAGGTGTTCGTGCCTACAATACCGTTACAGCATTAGCAAATAAACAAACGATACTTTTTGACTTTGTAAAAGGTGGAAAAACAATGCTCGTTCAGTACAATACTGCAGGTGATCTTATAACCGAAAATATCGCACCTTATCCATTAAAACTATCCCGCGACCGTGTAACCGAAGAAGATGCCGAAGTTCGATTTTTAGCTCCAAACCATCCCGTTTTGAATTTCCCTAACAAAATTACTTCTAAAGATTTTCAAGGTTGGAAACAAGAACAAGGGTTGTATTACCCAAGTGAGTACGACAAAGCCTTCACTCCTATTTTATCCTCCAATGATATAGGGGAAACACCAAAAAATGGGGCTTTACTTATTGCTCCTTACGGAAAAGGACACTATATTTATACGGGCTTAAGCTTTTTTAGAGAATTACCTGAGGGTGTTACTGGGGCTTATAAATTAATTTCCAATATCATTTCACTAAAATCATCTGAAACTATTCCTCCACAAAAAATCAAAAATTAAACCAGTCTAAAATGGAAACAAAAAAAATAAAAACCTGGAAGAAAAACTATACTTGGGTGCTTGTAGCCAACGCTATTTACATCTTGATCTTTTGTCTCATCATGAAATTATACGCTTAAATTATGCAATTATTTGATTGGGTTATACTTATAGTTACTTTATTGTTCATCGTAATTTATGGCGCGTGGAAAACCAAAGGAAGCAAAAATGTGGAAGATTTTATTCTAGGAAGTAATGAAACACCTTGGCACATTGTGGGACTTTCTGTTATGGCAACACAAGCCAGTGCCATTACATTTCTTTCTACTCCCGGACAAGCGTATCATGACGGAATGGGATTTGTACAATTCTACTTTGGATTGCCAATTGCTATGGTGGTAATTTGCGTCACCTTTATCCCTTTATACCACAAATACAAAGTATATACGGCTTATGAATACCTCGAAAAAAGATTTGATTTAAAAACCCGTTCCCTTGCTGCCATTCTTTTCTTGTTCCAAAGAGGTTTAGGAACCGGATTAACCATTTATGCGCCAGCGATTATTTTGTCGGCAATTTTGGGTTGGAATCTTACCTACATGAATATTATTATTGGTGTATTGGTTATCATTTATACCTTTTCGGGAGGAACAAAAGCAGTCAATGTAACTCAGAAACAACAAATGTTTGTGATTATGTCGGGAATGCTAATCACCTTTTTTCTGATATTGCATTATTTACCTAATGATATGACATTTACCAGTGCACTTCACATAGCTGGAGCAAATGATAAAATGAATATTGTCAATTTCTCTTTTGACCCAGAAGAAAAATATACATTTTGGAGCGGAATCACAGGAGGTTTTTTCCTAGCATTGGCTTATTTTGGAACTGATCAATCGCAGGTAGGACGTTATTTATCAGGAAAATCAGTTCGGGAAAGTCAAATGGGGCTAATCATGAACGGACTTTTAAAAGTACCGATGCAGTTCTTCATTTTATTGACCGGAGTTATGGTTTTTGTTTTTTTCCAATTCAATCCTGTTCCGTTAAATTTTAATCCAAACAACAAAGCCATGATTGAAAAATCGGCTTACAAAGGCGAATACAATGCTTTGGAGAAAAAATTAGACGATTTATCCGAAGATAAAAAAGTAATTAATCTGTTGTACATCGATCAGCTCAATCAAGATTATGACAATCCCATCCTTCGAAAAGAATTAGTGGCTTTGTCCAATAAAGAAAAAGATTTAAGAGATCGGGCTAAAGAAATAATCCTGAAAGCCGATAGCAACAGTGAAACCAATGATAAAGATTATGTGTTTTTCCACTTTATCCTTAATTATTTACCCAAAGGACTTATTGGTTTATTGCTAGCCGTTATCATTTCAGCTGCTATGTCTTCTACCGCATCTGGACTGAATGCACTGGCATCTACAACAGCAATTGATATTTACAAACGTAATCTGAAAGAAGAAAAATCAGAAAGACATTATCTGTATGCTACAAAATTCTTTACCTTATTGTGGGGAGTTATTGCAATACTTTTTGCGTGTATTGGAACGCTGTTTGAAAATTTAATTCAATTGGTAAACATCATTGGATCCATATTTTACGGAACTGTATTGGGAATCTTTCTGGTTGGTTTTTACATACACAAGGTACAATCCAAAGCTATTTTTTACAGTGCCGTAGTAAGTCAGATTACTATTTTTATCATATACTATTACGCCATTTATATTTTCCCAAGCGGAGAAGAAAAACTGGGTTATTTATGGCTTAATTTCATTGGTGCAATGTTAACGATTGTTATTTCGTTGCTGTTACAATGGACTATTTTCAGAAAACAGAAAGCGATTACAGCTTAAATAAGGATAGTAAAACAAATTATTATTTTAGTTTTTAAAAACTATTAACCGCAGATTCACAGACTTTTATATTGATAATCTGTGAATCTGCGGTTATTTTTTTAGCTTCTGAATGTTTTTTATGCAACTTCTTCTCTCCTACCTCAGAAATGAGCAATAGCGAACTGGCTAAGCAATGATAAATCGATGAATACTTTATACGCAACTATCTAATAAATTACAAAGTCTAAAAGTTCAAAAAAAATCCCGTCTCTAAATGGAGACGGGATGTTCTTAT
Organism: Flavobacterium pasteuri; assembly: GCF_048286615.1. NCBI lineage: Bacteria > Pseudomonadati > Bacteroidota > Flavobacteriia > Flavobacteriales > Flavobacteriaceae > Flavobacterium > Flavobacterium pasteuri. Next base: position 21,374 of record NZ_JBLVPN010000010.1, read on the forward strand.
ATAAAAAAGACAGAGTATTAGTTCTTACTCCACTCTGCAATACTGTCTTTATTCATTTTTACGTAATCTTGGTTTTTAGCAATTTCAGCTGCTGCAAGAGATAATTTAGCCGTTTCGATAGCGCCTTTTTTATCTCCAAGTTTAGCTTGAATCAATGACTTCAATCTGTTATACCAAAATGGTTTGTCTTTAGACATATCCAACGCTTTGTTTACATAAACCAATGCTTTTGCATTGTCAACATTTGATTGAAACAAAAATTGAGCAGCAGAAAAATAATCTGCCCCAGTTGGTCCCGCTAATGCTTTCTCGATATTAGCCGTTGCTTTTTGTTGTGTAGGCACTTCAAATTTTACAGCTGCATATGAGTTCTCCCAGTAAATTTCTAAAAATGCAAAATTGTTGTCTAAACCTCCTATTCCAATAGTGAAAGTTTCCACACTTTTATTCAAAGTTTCTGGTTTAACAGTAGCTCTAAGCGCCACATTTTCTTCTTTCCACTCTTCTGGATTCCCCCAGTTATCAGTAGTTTTATAAAATATTATTTCCCAGCTTTCTATTTTTGGAATAGTGTACAAAGAATATTTTCCTTTTTTCAAGGTTTTACCATCAATAACAACATCGTCGCTAAAAGATACGGTTGTATTTTCATTAGCTCCAGTTCTCCATACTTTTCCAAAAGGGATCAAGTTACCAAAAACTGCTCTTCCTTTTGCGCTTGGTCTTGAATAATTAATCTCAAGATCTGTCAAACCTACGGCTTGCGTGATTGTCGATTTTGGACTTGACTGAGGTGTTTTTACTTGTGCCTCAATGGTGAAATTTGCTATAATAATGGCAAGTACAATGATTATTTTTTTCATGTTTTAAATTTTTATGATTCCCAAATTTACAAATTCAGTGGCTTTCAAATGTTAATTATTCCTTAATTTAGAAGCAATATTCTTAACAGCATCAAAACCTAATTCGTTAAAATGATTAATAACAAAATCTGCTTCTGATAAATCTTGCGACTCAGAGTGAATACTGTTATACCCCACGCACAAAATTCCGGCAGCTTTCGCCGCTTTTATCCCATTCGTGCTGTCTTCAATGACGATACAGCTTTCTTTTGGAGCAATTGATAAACTTGCTGCATGTTCAAAAATAGCAGGATGTGGTTTCGATTTAGGAAAATCTTCCCCGCTTACTACGTGCGTAAAATAGTCATGCAACTTAAACCTCTTGAACACACGTTCAATAGTAACTTTGGATGCCGAAGAAGCCAGAATCAACTGCATGCCATTTTGATGCAATTCTTTAATAAGATTTTCAACACCTTGTAGTAATTCCAAGTCTGCTTTACTATCAAAAGCATCATTAAAGATGTTCCGTTTTCTTTGAATTAAATCCTCTACTTCCTGTTCAATCACAAAAACCTCTTTCAATTTCTGAAACGTATTTCGAGTAGAAAAACCGGTAAATGAAGTATACATTTCCTCTGTAACAGTAATATTTAATTCTTCGAATTGTTTGAAATAAGCATAACGGTGTACGGGTTCAGTGTCGACAATTACACCATCCATGTCAAAAATTACGGTTTGTATCATTTTTTTTTTTAGATTATTAAACTTTTTAGATTTTTAGACTGTTTATTTTTTAGAACTGAATTCTGATCCCTATTTTTTAAGTAAATAACGAATCACGGTTTCTGCAGCATACAATCCAAATAATCCCGGCATATAACTATTGGTTCCATAAAATGATTTTTTGAAATTGGATCCATCAGTCATTTTCAAACTCGTTTCGTCCTGAATCTCAGAAGAGAACACCACTTTTAGTTTATCAATTTTTACTTCTTTCAATCGTCTTCTGATGGTTTTAGCAAAGTAACAATTCACGGTATTGGTAATATCCGTCACTTTCACTTTAGAAGCTTCCATTTTTCCGCCAGCGCCCATACTGCTGATAATTTTTACTCTTTTTCGCTTTGCGCCAATAATCAAATTCAGCTTTGGAGTCACACTATCTATGCAATCCAAAACATAATCAAATTCCTCTGAAACAATCTCGAAAGCACGCTCCGGCGAAAGAAATTCCTGCACGCGAGTCAATTTTAATTCTGGATTGATATCCATTAATCGATCACCTACAACAGTAACTTTAGGTTGCCCTACGGTCGAATGTAAAGCGGGTAATTGTCGGTTTATATTGGTAATATCAACTACGTCACCATCAACAATAGTCATCGTTCCCACTCCGGCTCTTGCCAAAAATTCGGCAGCAAAAGAACCAACACCGCCCAATCCTACAACCAATACATTTGCATTTTTCAAATTATCTAAACCTTCTTTTTTGAATAAAAGTTCGGCTCTTTCTGTCCACTCTGCCATTTTCTTTAATTTATTATTTATAGTTTGTTGCTCTCAAAAATCTGAAATCAACAATCGTTACCCGAGAGCTTTGCTCGAACTGGCGAAGCAATCTACATTCTTAAATCAATTATAGTTCAATTTTGAATACTTCCAAAAAATTACTATTCATTAGTTTCTGTATTTCTTTGACAGAAACTCCTTTGTATTTTGCTGCCAATTCATAAACAGCTTCAATTCCTTCTTCAACTGTGTCCGTTTCCAGAAAAAATCGATTATCAGGAACGCTTTTAAAAACTGTTTCTAGTTCTTTATTTAGCAATAAATATTTTCCAAACGAAATATAAAATCCATTGTCCACTAATTGTTTAGCAACTTGAGCATTTTTTGAAAACCCATGAATCAGCATTGGAACCGTAATATTCATCTTTTTCTTAATTGCAATCAATTCCTGAAAAGCCGCAACACAATGTATCACCACTGGTTTTTGATATTGCTGTGCCAAAAGCAATTGCTTTTCGAAAACCATTTGTTGCAATTCCATTGGAATATCGATACGTTTATCCAATCCACATTCGCCTACAGCGAGACAATTTGCCTCTTGCAATTTACTTTCGATTATCGCCAAATCAGCTTCTAGTCGTTCTTCAACAATAAACCATGGATGAATCCCGATGGAATAATACGGAATTGTGGCATCAAATTCCTGTGGATATTGATTCACTAATTCCAACACATTGGGCTGATTGGTCCATTTATGCGTATGCAGATTAAAGAATTCCATTAGTCGTGAAACTTTTTGACCCCAGCTTTTATCTCGATATTTAAATCATTTTCCAATGGTATTTTTGGACAGGAATATTTATGATTATAAGCGCAATACGGATTGTACGATGTATTGAAATCAATCACAATCGTATCTCCTTTTGGGATTCTTAAATCGATATATTTCCCGCCAATGTAGCTTTCCTTACCTGAAGTCAAATCAGAAAACGGCAAAAACAAATAGTCTTTATATTCTTCTTTTTTGGAAAGCTCGATATTCTTGTACACATTTAGTTTCAAATCCCGATCATCAATTGTAAAAGAAAGTTCCCCATATTTCACATACAATGGTTTCCTGTCCGTTGATGTTTTCATTTCAAAAGGCTTCTCGTTTTCTGTTCTAACAAATCTAGCTATCACAAAAAACTTACCGTCAACAGGATAAAAATCAAGTGTTTTGAATTCCGCTAAATCTTTTGCAGTCAAAGGACTTGTCTTTGCATCCGTATATTCTGTATTTAGTTCCTTTTGAAATTTGGCCACAGCCGAAACGTCAAATTGTTCTTGGCCAAAGCCAAAATTCAATTGTACCAAAAGCAATAAAGTAAATAGCGTTCTCATATTTATAATTTTTGACTATCCGTATATTAATAACAATCGAAATTTTATTGGTCTTAAAAAAATAAAGTTGTTTTCTCTTGAATCATTAAGAAGTTAAGATTCATTAAGGATAAAAAACTTAACTTTCTTAATGGTTTAAAAAACAAAATACTTTCTTTTAAACCATTAAGTAAATTAATGTCATTAAGGATAAAACTTTCTTAACTTTCTTAACTTTCTTAATGGTTTAAAAAAAAATAATTTTATGCAAAAATAGTTTAAAAGTTACTAGGACACAAAGACGCATCGGTACAAAGTTTTCTACCTTTGTGAAATTATAACTTTAGATATGCTCAAAACTGCTTTTCAACGCTACATAAATAATTTCAGAGGATTTACAAGAGAAGTTTGGATTCTTACACTGATTACATTTATCAATCGTGCCGGTACGATGGTTTTGCCTTTTTTATCCAAATATTTAAAAGAAGATTTAAATTTTTCCTATGCACAAGTCGGATGGATTATGGTCGCTTTTGGTTTTGGTTCTATGTTAGGATCTTGGCTTGGCGGGAAATTATCCGATAAAATAGGTTTTTACAGAATCATGGTTTTCAGCTTATTCACCAGCGGAATATTGCTGTTTTTAGTACAATACGTACGAACTTTTTGGGGATTGTGTTTTGCAATGTTCTTCATTATGACCGTTGCCGATATGTTTCGCCCTGCTATGTTTGTTTCTCTAGGGACGTATGCAAAACCTGAAAACCGTACCAGAGCATTGACTTTAGTTCGATTAGCGGTGAATTTAGGATTTACTGCGGGACCGGCTTTAGGAGGTTTGATTATTATGAATTTAGGCTACAGCGGATTATTTTGGGTAGATGGAAGTTCTTGCATTGTATCTATTTTGATTTTTACCTTATTAGTAAAAGAACGCAAAAAACCAGCTGATTTGAATACGGCAGATAGCGAAACCGAAATACCCGCTTCCGTTTTCAAAGACAAGATATTCTGGATTTTTCTCTTTATCTGTTTTATAACGGCCATACTTTTCTTTCAACTTTTCACCACTTTGCCATTGTATCACAATGAAAAATTTGGGCTGACTGAATTTCAAAGCGGACTTTTATTATCATTAAACGGACTGTTGATTTTCTTTCTGGAAATGCCAATTGTGAGTATCAGCCAAAGAAAAAACATCGATAAACTCAAAATTATTCTTTGGGGTTCGCTGCTAATGTCTATTAGTTTCTATGTTTTAATGATTAATATTTGGGCGGGAATATTAATTGTGAGTATTCTTTTTATCACTTTTGGAGAAATGTTCATCTTCCCTTTTTCCAATTCTTTCGCTTTAAGCCGAGCACCAAAAGGTCACGAAGGTCGCTACATGGCTTTGTTTACAATGAGTTTCAGCTTAGCGCATATTGCGAGTTCCAAAACCGGACTGGAAATCATTGCAGTATTTGGCTACCAAACCAATTGGTTTGTCATGGGAAGTTTAGGAATTCTTTCGGTTGTCGGTTGCATTTGGTTGCAAAAATTAATCCAACAGGAAAACAAATAGTTTCCTATTTACAGGTATGATTTTGATGATTTTATGCTAAAACAAATTTGATTTTGGCATGAAACCTGTTTTTTTAGTTAATTAACTATATTTTTAGTTGCGTAACTAAAAATATAGTTGTAAGTTTGATTCAAATAAAAAAATCATGCAAAAACTGACGAACAAAGAAGAAGAAATCATGCACATTTTATGGAAGCTCAAAAAAGCATTCGTAAAAGAAGTCATGGCAGAAATCACAGAAGAGCAACCCCATTACAACACGCTTTCTACTATTGTGCGGAATCTGGAAGAAAAAGGTTTTGTATCGCACAATGCCTTTGGGAACACGCACCAATACTATCCTATCGTGAGTTTAGAAGACTATAGAAAACGCTTCATGAACACGGCTATCGATAATTACTTTAACAGTTCCTATAAAAATATGGTCTCCCATTTTGCCAAAGAAGAGAAAATTTCTGCTGCCGAATTGCGGGAGATTTTGGCAATGATTGAAAGTCAAAAAGAGGAAATATAAACTTTATAGTAACAACAGTATTTATGGAAGCATTATACATTTACCTTATCAAATCCAGTGGGTTGATCGCACTGTTTTATTTTGCTTATTATCTTATGTTGCGAAAAGAAACCTTTTTTACCAGTAATCGTTGGTTTCTCTTATTGGGTTTATTCACTTCTGCGGTTTTGCCGTTAGTGGTTTATACCAAAATAATAATGGTAGAATCAAGCTCCAAGAATATTGATTGGTCAAGAATTCCAATAACAAATAGTATCGAAAACGAAGCTTTTGAAATAAATTGGTATTTAATATCTGGAATTGTTTACGCAATTGGAATAATTTTATTTCTGGGAAAATTTGTGTTCGATTTTTATAGTTTAAATACCGTTTTGAAAGGAAAAACCATCCAAAATCAAGCTGATTTTAAATTTATCGATACCACAGAAAACGTTGCTCCATTTTCTTATTTTAATACTATCGTTTACAACTCCTCCTTATACAGCAGCTCCGAATTAGAGAATATTTTGGAACACGAAAAAGTGCATAGCGATCAAAATCATACTGTAGACGTATTGATTTCAAGACTATTTTGTATTCTTTTTTGGTTCAATCCTTTAATTTGGCTGTACAAAAAGGCGATTTTACAAAACCTGGAATTCATTGCCGATAAAGAAGCTACAAAAAAGATATCCGACAAAAAAGCGTATCAGTTTATGCTTTTAAAAATAACAACACACGAGAATTGTGTTGCCATTACCAATCATTTTTATCAATCATTAATCAAAAAACGAATCGTTATGTTAAACAAAAATCAATCAAAAAAATCGAATTCTTGGAAGTATGTATTAATAATTCCCGCTTTAGTAGCATTTGTGATACTTTTCCAAGTAAATGTAATTGCACAGGAGAAAACAGCTGTCCAAGCAACAACAGAAATCATAAAGGCAAATGAAAAATCAGTGGATGTATACAAAATAAATAAAAATACTACTGATGAGGAATTAAAAGAAAAATCTAGCAATTTAAAAGAAAACTATGCCATAATCGCTACTTTTTCCGGAATCAAAAGAAATTCTAAAAACGAATTGACCGCAATAAAAGTTGATTTGAAAAAGGGAAAAGAAATTGCACAGAAAATGGAAACAAAAGGAACTGAGGCAATAAATGAATTTGGAATTATAGTATCTAAAGACGATAATGGAATACTTACTGTGAATTTTGGTTCGGATGAAATAATTATTAATCAAGAAAGTATTGTTATTGCTCCAAATGCACCGTCACTAACTGAAAAAGAAATTTTTATCAACGGCAAAAAAGTAAGTCAAGATGATTTAGATAAAATTGATCCTAAAGAAATTGCGACCATGAATGTCAATAAGAATGATGACAAACAGGAAATCCGAATCATTACTAATAATCATAGGAAAATGATTAACGAAAATGACATTTACATCAACGACGAAAAAGTGTCTCAAAATGAATTAGACCGTTTAGATCAAAGTACAATTGAGAGAATGGATGTTAATAAAGATGGTAAAACAATCCGAATTATAACCAAAAATGGAATCCAATATTCTCAAGAGAAAAATTTACCAGTTCCTCCAACACCTCCAACACCGCCAGTTTTTAATATTAAAACTCCAGCTCCTCCTGTATTTCCAAAAGCGCCAAAAGCACCAAAAGGTGACCCAATTAAAGGAGATAAAAAAGCTTGGAAAGAGTTTGAAAAGAAAATGGAAGACTACGAGGCTAAAATGAAAAAATTGGAGCCTCAAATGGAAGCTTTCGATAAGCAAATGGGAGAATTTGATAAAAAAATGGAACCATTCAATAAAGAAATGGAAGCTTTTGAGAAAAAAATGAAAGTGTACGAACAACAAATGGAAGAATACCATTCTAACTTGGAACGCGAAAGAAAAAAATAATATCCTCATAAAACCAAAAAAGACGGTCCTAATCAAGACCGTCTTTTTTTATATCTTTGTCTAAAACAAAACGGTATGTATAAAATCCTGGCACAAATCAACAAAGTCATTTTACCTAGTTTTACCAAACAGCGATTGGATTTGGCGAAAGCCAAGAAATGGCAAATGGCAATTATTGGTTTTAGGTATTACGTAACCACGCGTGCGCTGGATTAATACGTAATTGCGGCAAAAATTTCATTCCCTTTGATTTTCGCCCTTCCATTCAAGAAAGCTAATTCCATCAGGAAATTGCATTGCACGATTTCGCCACCCAATCGTTCTACCAATTCACAAACTGCTTTCGCCGTTCCTCCAGTTGCCAAAACATCATCGTGAATCAGAATTCGGTCTCCTTTTTGAATCGCATCGGTATGAATTTCCAAAGTATCTGTTCCATATTCCAAATCATACGTTGCAGAAATGGTTTCGTAAGGCAACTTATTCGGTTTTCGGACGGGAATAAAACCAACATTTAATTCTTGTGCAATGAGCATTCCAAAGAAAAATCCTCGACTTTCCACTCCTATCACCTTGTCAATTTTTTTATCAGCAAGTGAAGAAACCAATATATTCAAGCATTTTTTCCTTGCTTCGGGGTCAATTAACAAGGGAGTAATGTCTTTAAACAAAATTCCTTCTTTGGGAAATCCTTGAATATCACGTATATACTTTTCTAGTGGCATATTTTTTTATTTTTATCTAAAATTAGTCTTGCAATTTACATATTTATTCCTATATTTGCACCCGCAATAAGGCCTTGTGGCGCAACTGAATAGCGCACTTGATTACGGCTCAAGAGGTTACTGGTTTGAATCCAGTCAAGGTCACTAAAAAAATCCCTAAACACTTGATTATCAAGGATTAGGGATTTTTTATTTCTATACTTAGTCCACAATTAGTCCATAATTAATTTTTTAGTTATTCACTTTGATTTTTTTGATAAAGTAAGTATATAGATAATTAAATTAATGGAACATATATTATTTTAATAATCTCACGTAGCTTATCATACTAAATCTTCGAGATTATAATCACTTAAATAATCATCCTTTTTTCCATTTAATGGATCATACCAATCCACTTTATCATTTGCCCATACAATCCAATTTTTAAGTTCTTCATTTAGTGAATTTGTTAGGAAAGCATTTTCTTCAACAGTTTTGATATAATTTCGAAGTTTAGCAGTTTTATCTAATCTTTCAGCATTAGAAAGTAATTTTTTGAAATTTGACAATTCTTTTTGTTGGTGTACCAAAAATTCCTTTTTAATTACCTCCTCTTTATCTCTTGCAATTTTGTTTATTAGATACTTCTCTTGCCTTTCTTTTTCTGATGCTGCATCAAGTTCTAGTTTTGCAACAATTCTTGCTAAAATATCTTCTAAATGATTCGATTTATTATCTCTCCACTCTTTGTGCCTGTAACTCTCTCCTATTTGAAGAATAAGTTCTCCAGTAGGAACATATTCAAAATCATAATTTTGCTTCTTTGAAACAATTTTTCTGGTGGCTTCTCTAAGATATAATCTTATTTCAATTCCATTAACAAATGCAACAGTTCGTCTGCCATAGGATCCTTCTTTAATAGAATGCCCTCTATATTTTAATAATTTTATTAGAGTATCCATAAATCGTAGTGCACGATCTAAACTTTGTTTTTCAACATTAATAGACAAAATATAAACATCATCTTGGTAAGAGCTGTAATTATCTTTTTTAGATAGATATTTTTTTGTGTAAAGAATTATTTTTTCAGGTTTAACAAGAGTAATTGGGACTACTAACGGTGCTTTTGGATCATTTTCGATTTCTTTCGTTAATCGTATTAAAGGGGAAGCTTCAGTTGCAAGTTTAGAGTTAATTTCAAATTTCTTTTTAATAATCTCAATTGTATCATTACCCGTGCAATTTTCAGGGAGTTTCTTTATGTGCAATGGGCGATTATACCTTACACACACCCAATGAGAATTAGTAGGTAATGGTATCTGCATTTGTTCACAAGCTAGTCTAATACCGGATCCTGAAATACCATATTTCTTGGTGATTTTTTCAAAAGTGCTTTTCCAAACTAAATCATACAGTTTTTTCCGAGTAAATTCTACACTTTTCATATTAACCGCTTTTAAAAAGTTAAATTAATTTAAATAAAATGTCATAAAAATTAATAATACTCCTTGATGTACTCGTAAGCCCTATCAAACAAAACTTGTTCTTTGTGAAGCTTATATTTTAATAATTACATCTTTATTTTATATTTACAAGAATACGATCTATAAATTGACGTTCTTTTATTTGGTAATCTTTATTTTCATTATTTTCGTTAAATTCAATACCATCAATAATGAAGTTTAATCTGTTACCATCCTCATTTATTAAATAATCACTTTTATATTTTTTAAAATTGGGCTGATCAATTGATATTGGATACAGTAAACCACCCGACTTAACATTTTTATGGTTTAAAAAATTTTGAATATAAGTATGAATTTGAAAAAAATCTGACCGATCAACATCTCTAAAATCACCAATCATCCTTTTGTATTTTGCATCCCAAACTAAAAGATCATTTCCCTTTTGGAAAACAATATCAGGGATTAACTCTCTTTGAAAAAAATATCCTTTGTATGCGATATGTCTATCTACATTATAATTCCACCCCAACGGAATTAATTTTTTCTTTAAAAGCGATCTAATATATTGCTCCCATATTTCTGCCATATCAAGAAAAAAACCAAAACCGTTTTTTGATTTTTTTTGCTTAATACTTAATTGTTTTCTTTTTAAAATATCCCACGAAAAGTCGATTATCGGTTTCCAACTTAAATAAATTTCTTTATATTTTATATTTTTATAATCACTTTCGGTAATTATTTTTTTATGTTTTACACTCGTGTTTATTTGATTTATTGCATCTTGAGCTGCATCAGGTAAATTCAAACCTTTACCGATTCCAAAATCAGATCTAATAATTTGGTATGCTTGGAATAAAATCTGCGATATTGTCTCGTCAAACTGTTTTTCTCGATATATTGATATTATTTCCCCACTTGAATAATATGGTTTAATAGATTGTCTAACACTAATTCTACCCTTAATAGATTGACCTTTATGCTCTTTTGTAATATTAATTTTTGGTAATCCGTGTAAATTAGCATTTGCTAACTTTTGAATCCAAATAAAAGCAATTATTCTTTTTATGTAATGTTGCCAATCATCTGTTTTTGTTTGAATACTAGCAGATTTTGTAATACGTATGTTGAAAATTTCTTCCAACATACGAAGTAAAACATTCTCCCCAAATCGAGGTTTTATAGTAACTTTATAATGCTGTCCCTCATGTAAAAAAAAAGCTTCTCCAATAAATCTACCTGCATTCCATTTTTTATTAAAATAATCAAATTCAGCAAGTTTTGAATCATCGTCAACTTTTTTGTTAGTTGTTAAGTAACAGATATTACCCTGCTGTGATTCAATAAAACTTTGTAATACACCAGCTTTAGCTTCTTCATTATAAAAAGGCAGGCAATCTAGAGCGGATATATGGATTACTTCGTTAACCATGAACGAAAATATTTTCTAACCCGTTAATTTTTTCTTGTCTTCCTTGTTTATCCATATTACCTAAAAATGCTTCTAACATTGGTTTTATGGAAATATCCCAAAGTACTTTTACTGGACCATTTTTAATAAAAATTGATTTTGTTACTATTCCTTGTATAGCTGAGAATTGATTAAAAATTTCTACTATTTCAGCAAAAAAAGTATGACCAATATGATATTGACTTCCTAATTCGTCTGTCTTTTCAATTTCCATGTTTAATACATCGCAATTATGAATAAATCTAGACAAATCATCAGCATTGACCTTAAAAATCATAGATCCTTGCTTTTCTCTAATCATTTCTTTTAGAGTATCTGCGTTAAAACCAAACGGAAACCAAACAAACCTTCTACGCAAAGCGAAATCAACTCTTTCTAATGAAAAATCAATTTCGTTCATTGTACCAATCACCAACAGATTTTCAGGTACTTTCATTGTAAATCCACCAACTGCAGTTTTTATTACATCATTTCTATTCTCAATTGCAGAGAAAAATTCACCAAAAAGACGCGATAAATCAACTCTATTAATTTCATCTAAAATTAAAACATTTGGATATTCATCTTTCTCCACGATATCTTCAATTAGCCTCAGTAAATCACCCTTTTCAAAAATAGTTTTACCTTCTACTATTCTCATACCTGCAACAAAATCCTCATAATTGTAATTTGTATGTAGTTGTAAACGATGAATTCTATTCTCAACAATTTCATTTATTTTACTGTCGTCAATTATAATTTTTAAATATTCTTTTAACGAACATTTTGGTAAATGATGACGCATAATTGCATTTATTGCAATAGACTTTGCTGAATGAGTTTTACTTGTCCCAGGAGGTCCATATAGTACGACGGCTTTTTTATATTGCAATGCTGAAAGTGGATCAAAATCATATTCATACTTATTTGCAGTCCCATTATATCCCCATATATTCCCAATTCTTCCATCATAAAAAGTAAACTGCTTATCCTTTATTATTTCAGTTACTTTTCCTCGAATGTAAAATATTTGTTGGTCACGGTTGGCTTCCTTTACGTCTTGAGTTGCTTCATCTATAAATTCTCTAAAAGCCCCTCTAATTTTATCTTTATGTCCATCTGAAGCAATTGGCTCGTATAGATCTGGTTTACATAAATGTAGCATAATATTATACATCCCTTTTTTCCCTCTTTCAACTAAATCCCAAATATCTTGTTGAATAACATTACTTTTTTGACTATCAATATTATATCTACATTCCAAACATATTTTTTCTACCCAATCATTAGCTGAGTTCAAATCTGTAATTATCCCTTCTTCAACTTTCACCTTTAGTTGTTTTACTAGCAATAATAAAAATGAAATTTCTCCATGTTTACGGAATTTTATTGAAGGACCTGCATCACCGAATCCTCCACTGGGGTAAATATCATCACGAAGTTCAACTCTCTTACTTGTCCCCAGAATGTTAGCTGGTACACTCTTTTTTGTCGAAGTTAAAAAATCACTTGGAGACATGCACCAAAGCCAATTCATATGTGCAAATGTTAGAACTGTTTCATAAGGTGCATTTGCAAATTGTTGTTTAATTTTTTCGTCAAATGATTCTTTACCATCCATCAACTTCACAATAAATCTCTCGATGCAATCATCAATTGCGGTTAAGGTGATAACGACTTTTTCATCAGTTAAAAAACTATCATTTGTAAGAACAGTTTTCTGAATGAATTCAGTAAACAATGAATATACTTTTTCGTCTGCCCAGCTTGGTTTCATATGTTGTATTAATTATTATATTATAAATGATAATACTTTAAGTATTAGAATATTTTGTTTTGGATTTTATACTGTAATTTTCATCCTTTTTTATTATTATCGATTCCCTCTTCCTTATTTAATATTTGTTTACCTTGATTTTCTAAATACCGATTGGAGATGACTCTTGTAGCAATTTTTATTAATATCAATTGTATCCTTACCCTTTTTCAACTCAATCATTCTCCCAGTTATTAATATAATCTAATAACCTTACCCCCTTTTTCGACATTAACGATAATAATAATAAGTGATGATCCGGTAAAGATCCTAATCTAAATAACAGATGTCTTTTATTTAAGTATTTGGGTTTTAAATGTTCTTTATAACTACCAACTTCCACTTCAAAAATTGATTTTAGTAATTCAACATCATTAATTAAAGTAAGAAATAAATTGTACAAAGTGTTGTCAAATGATATATGTTCAAATGAATAACTATCTTCCTTTAAGTAATCATTTAAACAAATAAAACTTACTGACTTACCTGCAAACAAAGCAGTAATAGCTCTTTTAAATTCTTCGGTAATAATTGGTGAAAGTAGAATTACGCTTTGAATATTTGCTATATTTTTCTTAAATTGATCAGACTCGTTAATATCATTGAAAGTGAAATATCTTTCATCTGAAGGTGATTTGCTTTTTGGATGTGATTTTGTTCTATTAAAACTTATAATTTCCTCATCAGTTGTGAACGGATGATTATAATATCTAAATGCTTTTATTAGTTGAGAACCAGAAATAGAAATATCAGTAACTATAACTAGTTCTTTTAATCCGCAGTCCGAAGTATATAAAATATTCTTGTATTTTTCATAATCGATTTCTCTTTCTGTGAAACCACATTTATTAATTAACCTATTTAAGCCATTTACGTCACTATATGGATTTTTTATAGGAAACAAAATGTGGCTTGAACTATCTTTATATTCAATTATTTTTTTCTTAAAAAAATCTAAATCTCCATTATCCATAGAATAATGAGAGTTTAGCATAAATAAGATGGAACTATACAAGGAATCAATGTTTAATTTCATTTCATCCATATATTTCTTTAAGTTACTTCCTGCAATACTCTCATCATTAAAAAGCGATATCCAATTTACAACTCTTTCTTTTATATTTGATTTGTCGGAATACTGGAGTGCCAATTTTTTCTCTAATGCAATTTTTTCAGGAAATGAATCGTAAATATCTGATGCGATTTCACTTTTAATACTGATGGGGAATAATTTTTTAAAAGCTACATTACCTTGCGTTAAAGAATCATGGCAATCTGTATAAATATTCTTTCTTACATTTATTCTATCATAAGCTTTTATTAACTCATCTTGAAGGATATATAAAAATGAACCATGCCTATTTATTAAACAATATGTCTTATGATTCTTAATTTTGATTTCAATTTCCTTTACATCCACTATTTCAAATTGATTAGTATAATTATTAAATAGATATAAATTATTAATATCTATATCTTTTCCATCTAACTTCACAACGTATTTATAAACGATATCTTTATTACCTGAAGAGTGATCACGAGATTTAGAAAAGTCAAGAGTGCTTAAAGAAAAATCTTCAAGTTCAAAAGTATATTTACCTTCTCTATTTTCATAAATAAGATCTGGAATAAAATCTATAACAACATTTACTAAATCAATATTTATATTCGCATTTTCTGCTTGAAAAATCGTAATTGAATCTTTAATCGTTTGAAAAAAACAATACAACGTTTTATCACTTATTCTTATTTTTTCATCAATTGAGAAAAATATATCTATGTAATCATATTTGGTATCAAAAGTATCAAAATGAATTTTAAGATAGTTTATTAAATCTTTGTTGCCATTTTTTAGTTTAACAGCCATTTCATGAACGCTGCAACTCCAATAATATTGATACTCGAAAATTGTTTTAATATTCTCATTATTAACTAATTTGGCAAATTGAGAAATAAATTCAATTTTATCATTAACAGTATTAATTAAAAAACTTGATTTAGGGAAGAATCGTTCTTCTAAATCTGTTATTAAAAAATTGTAGTTATTACTTTCTTTTACTAATGCTATTTCACCAAGTTGATTCAAAATTTCATTTAGATTATCCCAATAACTTTTGATTGAATTTATTTCAATATTACCATTAATATTAATTATGGATTCAAATACAGAATCTGAATAAAAAGGTATTAAAGGGCTTGGCCCATTCGAATACGATGGATTATAAAAAACAGGATAATTCATTTTAAATCTATCCATTAATTCTTTATGGTTATTAATGACTTTTGATAAGTTACATATCACATCGACTAAAAAGTCTCCTTTCAATTGATCACTTAAAAAATCTTTTTTAAGCAGGTATTCAGATTCTTGACTCAAATTAGCTTTTTCTGTAATACCTAAATAATCATATTTACTAAAGTCTAGTTTCTTATTTATACTTTTAACAAATACCTTATCGCTATTTTTTAAAACTATCAATCCGTTAAGGGCTATATTTTTTAAACAAACCTCATCATTATTAGGGTATAATGACACATTTGGTTTATTTACCCAGCTAAAGAATAATGAACCTGTCTTGTCAATAAATTTAGAAATATGTTTTCTAAAATCTTTAAAATTATTATCTCTATCTTTAGTAAACAGCAGCATTAATAACACATTTTTATATTGTTCTAAAAATTCGTTTTTACATTTGCTTTTACTATAACTAGCTCCAAGAAAATTACTTAGCATAAAAGTATAGCTTCCATTTGAAAAATCTTCAAAATCGAAATCCTCTAATTTATTTATCCAAATAAATTCATAGTCTTTATTGCTGTTTTCTCCAATTATTACAGATTTTTCTAAAAGTAATTCCCAAGAATATTTTACATTATCATAATCGCTTGATTTTTCAAACAAAGTCAGAAAACATAAACAATGATAATACAAGTTTAATATTTCGTGATTATCAATAAATTGCGATTCTGCAGACTTGCTCCATTCAGAGAAACGTATAAAAGAATAAGAAGAAAGTTCATGTAAAAATGAAATTGTGTATGTATTATCTTTAATAAGTCTATCTAATTCTTTCAAAAAAGTATATTTATTGTCGATTCCTTGTAATTTTTTTTCAATTAATTCCCATTGCTCAATATCGAATGCTGTATTAGGGATTTCAAGTGCTGAATTCATAATTTCCAATGGAAAGTTTAAATTTATGTTTGTCTTAGTTTTCATCCAAAGTGAAGTCAATAATAATTTGTCAGCATTAGATAAACTACCTCGTAAATATGTTTGATGTATTAGTTGTTTTATTGATTCAATATATTCGGTAACTGAATCATAATTTATTAAAATAGTATTCAAATAGTGTGTAAAAGAAAGACCTTCTATCTTTTCGATATCATCTACTAACCCCCAAAAAACTTCTGAACTATTAATAATTAAATCCGCATAGAAAAGCATGTAGAGCGTGCCACGTCCATCATTAGAATATGGTAATTTTTCAGAAAGTTTTTTTCGAATGAAATCTAATCTATCATCATCTTTAAATTGGTAATAAAAAAAACGTAAATTGTCTTTTAGTCCAAATTTTGCCTGGTCAGTTAAAGTATCTAATTTTGACAATACTTGTTGTATTTCTTCCTCAGATAAAATATTTTTATTTTTATTTACACGATTGATATCATACTTGACATCATTTTTGAATTTATTGTATTCACCTGAGCTTGCATATTCTTTTACATTAATCAATTTTGTTTTTTTGAGATTTAGTGATAAACTATTGACTGAAAGCCAATCTTTTATTTTTATAAACAAATCCTCTGCTCTTTCTTTAGATTCTACAAAAATGAAGACGTCATCAACAAATCGATTGTAAAACCCTCTTCCTTCATTTTCAAGAATAAAACTCTCTATTAAATAATCTAACCCATTCAAATACAGTTCTGCAAGATATCTTGCATAAGCTGGACCTTGAGGTAAACCTGTTTCTGAATTACCATTCGTCTTTGAAGATAAATCAATAAGATAGTTTACTATGTTTTTATACTTAATACTATCTTCAGGTGAAAATTCATTTAGTTTTTCTCTTATTTTTAGAGGTGCTTCTTCAAATAATTTTATTTTTAAACGCTTTGTATCAATTTTATCATAGAAACTCTTTATATCAATTTTAAGTAAAAAATATCCTTCATACTCTTCATTAAACAATACACTCTCTATTCTACGGGTGTATCTTGCCCAATTTGCAAACCAATTATTAAATAAATTATTTTGAAATAGACTATGTGAAAATTGATATCCGTATGAGTTATTTGAAATTTCAGAATAATAGATTGTGTTTAAGATAAAAGCAAAATAAGTTGAAATTATATTATTAATGGGATCTAAATTATATAGTTCTCTGGTCTTACTAATTTCATTTCTCTCAAATTTATAGGATTCAAAAACAATAGGATTAATACCTTTATATATATCGTGAATGATTTCTTGAATATTTATAAAATCTAAGTTTTCTAATTTTTTTAGCTGAGGATATAGGGCAACTTCATCATTTTTTAAAGAATACTGATATAAAGAATCTTTGAGTTTATTAAAAAGCTTCTCATCGACATTTTTAATGGAATAAGCTGGTTGATCAATTAGATTAACACCGGCGATTAGTTCAATCGGTGAAAATAATTCACACTTCATACAAGCGCTGCAATTTTCAAGATTTTTACATGTTATAGGTTGGAAATAATTTAAGTTTTCCAAATTTCTTTCTGTTTTCTCTTTATCAAATCCCTGAATATTAGAAAAGAGCTCCATTAAAATATTATATCCGAATTTTTCATCTTCATCAGTTTTAAGATGAATTAACAAACCAACAAGAATACTTCTTTCTTTTCCTCCTAAACCTTTTTCATATTCAAACAGAATTCTCCCTATATGTTCACATTTACTTAACGATTTTATTATGCTATCTAAATTACTGTTTTGAGGTAAAAAAGAGGAATCTGCTTTTTTTGATTTCAAAAAGTTTTCACTTTTTGATTCGGTTCCGCGAGATAAGTCAAATTCAACAAGGAATGGTTCAATGTTATCTATTGATACCATTTCTAAGGAGTTTAAAATAGCTAATTGATTTTCCAAAAAGTCGTGGTTAGGTTTACTTAACCAATTATCTTCATTATAATCAAAATCATCGCCTTTTCTTAGAAAGAAAGATAGTTTTCCATTTCCTTTATTTTGAGATAAAGGCAATTTTATACCAAAACCTATACCTTTTGTATTAGGAGAAACATTAGGAGTTTTAGGGAATTTATCTGCAATAATGATGGGATCAAATTTATTTTTTACATTTTCATGTATATATTCTATAAGTTTATAACCTTTCTCTTTCGAAGTTAGTTTGTCAAAAATTATCCAAATATGAAAACCCCTTCTACCTGAAAATTCTAAAAGAAAAGGTATGTTTTTAACTTGTAAAAATTCACAAACAAAATTGGCAGCTTCTTTAACTTTCTTTAAATTATCTGGATTTACTAAATTAGTGTCAATATCCTTTTTTGATATATCTAAATCGATACATATCCATTTTATTCTCGCATTGTTTACAACATGGAGTTCTTGATATGTTAAAAGACTTTTCTGATGCAGTAACATATCATCAATTGTAACTACTGTGATAGTTTCTTTTACTAATTTATAACTTCCATCTTTTTGTTGCCTACCAAACTTTTTATCATCAACATAGAAAATGCTGAATAACTTATTGGATATTTCATTTATTAATTTCATTTCTAAAATATTACAACTACTAATTAATTATCATTTATAACCTATAATATTATTCATTTACTTCGCCTTAGCAAACATACACAGAAAAGTCTCCACAAACCCAAAAAAAAACTTCCTCAAGATCCAGTCACCTATTTTCTTTTGCTTAATTTGTCTTCCATTTAATTAAAAAAATAAATTGCTTGGATTATTTTTTCGCATTTGCCTTGATTTCTTTTTCTTAAGATTTTCCTTCATGTGGACCTATTTCTCTTGAAGTCTTAAAGATCTTTTCGATATCACTCTTGTTTATTTTGGTGTCATTTATTTTTGCTAAAATATAATAATCCATAATCTTACCAATACCAAAGGTTAAGCCATAGATTGCTGGTATGGTATTAATTCTTCCAATAAAGGGAAGAAATATTTTATATGCTCCAGCTACCAATTGTTGAGCAATTATCCCCATACCAATTATCCCGCTAATTTCTTTTAAAATACTTTCAATTGTATTTTCTTTAATTTTATAGCCTCGTAATTAAGCTATTTTTTTACCCATGAAAATTTGTGTTGGGTTAAGTATAAATATATCTGCAAATGGAATAGGTTGTTTTACAAGAACTGTACAAATTCCGCTATAATTCCTAACTGTGTTATTTATTTCACTGTCTAAACCACTACTTTTATTATTATTATTATTATTATTATTATTATTACTTTGATGAGGATTAATATGTCTATCTTTTTCAATTTTGTATGCTTTTTGGTCACTTTTTAATCTTTCAAGTTTTCTGTGATTATAGTCAATTAATTCCAAAAAATCATTTTTACCCGTAAGCCTGAATCTTTCTTTTTCATACCTTATATACTCTTTAAGTTCTATTTGATACTTAATAAATTCTTTGTTATTAGAGTCAATCATTTTTTTTTATTTATAATTTGACTATTTGTAACAACAAAATGGACATATGCTAATAAGTAGATATAAACCAATAATTTTACCGTATAAATTAAATGAATTAAACTCGCCACCTAAATATACAAATGCAAAAACTGCTAAAAAGCAGAAGTCTACTGTATAGAAATTAGCAAATCTGTAGGTGTTTAACCTTAACAGCTAAGGATCTTTTGGACCTAAAGGTCTGCGAATTATTTTCTTTTCCATTTCCACTATTTTTTTAATTGAATTAATTCAAAAAAACTAATATAATTTCGTAACCCCCACTCACAAAAAGTCTCCGCAAAAAACTTGATTAAGTGACTTTTACCTCCAGTCTATCACCAAGAACGTTTTGAAATCAGTAACGATAACAAAATGTTACTCTTGCTTTAAGAGGTCCTCATAATTAGTAATTGCTTGTGCAAATTTTCATTAAAAACAAGCTAAAAAAACAGTTTTTTCTTTCATGATATTTCGCCTTCTACTTTGGAAAGGTTTAAATTCCCTTTTTGTAATATGGTAATGGATGCTTTGGGTAAACTATATGCCAATAAAAATTCATAAATGAGGGCCTATTGTGTATAATTTTGTATTAGGTTTTGAAGATTTTCTTTTTTTTCAGCAATGTTCATAAATTTTTTACTAAATTATATTTTAGAATTAAATTCTAAAAATTCATTTGCTAAAGTATCGAATATTTAATTAGTGGGAATGAGGGAAGCCGTAAAGTGGAAAATATCTTGTGGTAATTTCCTCTTACCATTTATAAAAATATGTTCTTTATTATATTCTAAGTTCTCTTTATCAAGTTCATGACCCTTACAAATTGTCAAAACACCTTCTATACCATTTAAAGTAAGATCATTTTGTATTGCAAAAAACACCTTTATCAAGCATCACGTGATGATTTGGATATAAACAAATTATTTTTCTAGATGATCTTTTCCATTATGAGCGTTTCCCTAATGGTTTAATATGTGCAGCTTCTGCATATTTAACTCCACGAACTGAAATATCAATAGCGCAAACTTGAAAAGAATAATTATAAAAATCTTTTATTTTTATCGATAACTCAGTATCCCTAACAATTCTTAAAGTAGTCGTTGTAACTCGTTTTGGTTCTTTATAACAATTTTATAATGTCTTTTTAACTTCACTTTGTTCTGTACTCAACGAATCCTTGCATTTCACTTACGGTAAGCGCTTTGTTCAAGTTGCCTCACAAAATTTTAACATCCCGCATCAAGCAGAACTTGGTTTGTATTTTTTAAGTAAATTTTCATTTGGTACGAATAGTTTCAACCAATCTCTACCTCTGTTTAGCAATACACGTAACTATTTTTTCATAATTTATTTGAATCTTTTTCATTCCACCGTGGTCACTTTTAAAGCCTGTTTACAATGGTTAACAGTAATTTTGCTACACTATTGCTACACCACTTAATTAAACATCTTAATTCCAACAAAAAAACCTATGCTTTACACAGCATAGGTTTTTTTTTGACTATTCACTCTATAAATTTAATATTCAAATGTATTAGCAATTTCTTTAGATATAAAGATAACGCAATCGAAAAAGAATTTAAAAAAATCTGATGTTTTTTTTCAAATGTGGAAAACCGTAATATTATTCAGAATCAAAACTATAATTTTGCAGTTATTAGAGAGTTACGGCCATAAATAGCATTCAAAACCTCTTCATATTTTATATAGGTTATTTCTTTTAAAATTAATAAGTTTACAGATCATTTTCACTTTCAAAAATTAAAGAATTATATAATGAACATCCAAATCGCATAATATATTATTTCCTGTATGAATAATAAAAATCTGCCTATTTACCTTGACAATGCGTCAACAACCAAAGTTGACTCTAGAGTATTCAATGAAATGCTGCCATTTTTCACAGAATTGTATGGTAATGCATCAAGTAGTCATTATTTTGGAACAATAGCAAAATCAGCAATTGAAAAATCCAGAAAACAAGTTGCATCTCTAATTAATGCTAGTGAAAGCGATATTATCTTTACATCAGGGGCTACTGAATCAATAAATTTTGCTGTAAAAGGTTTTATTGAATCTAACTTTGAAAAGGGGAACCATATCATTACAGTAAAAACGGAACATAAAGCAATCATCGCTACATGTGAATATTTAGAAGAAAAAGGCGTTGAAGTAACTTATTTAGATGTTAATAGTGAAGGATTAGTTTCTTTAGATTTATTAAAAAAAGCAATAAGGCCTGATACCTTTTTAATTAGCGTTATGTATGTTAACAATGAAACAGGTGTCGTTCAACCAATAAATGAAATTGGTGAGATTGCTAAACAGAATAACATTACTTTTTTCTGTGATGCCACGCAGGCAGTCGGGAAAATTTTAGTAGATGTTGTAAAAGACAATATTGATATGCTGTGCTTTAGTGGACATAAACTAAACGGCCCAAAAGGGGTTGGTTTACTTTATAAAAAACACGGCATTGTATTAACACCATTATTGCATGGCGGTGGCCAAGAAAGTGGATTAAGGGCCGGAACTTACAATACTCCGTTGATTGTAGGCTTAGGAAAAGCCTGTGAGATTTCAAGTCAAGAAATGGAAATGGATGCAAAAGTAATAAGTGAAATTAACGACTATTTATTACAGGAATTGTCTCAAATAAAAGGGTTTGTCTTAATAGGTAATATAAAACACAAAACTCCCCATATTAATGATGCTTTGATCCCAGGATTAAACTCCGAAATATTTATAGCAAAAGCTTCTAATTTATCTCTGAGTAACGGATCGGCTTGTACTTCTCAAATTATTAAAAGTTCACATGTTTTAAAAGCAATGGGTTTGACAGATGAACAATGTAATCAAAGCATTAGAATTTCTATTGACAAAACAACAACCACAGTTCAAATTGACGAATTAATAAATTCTATAAAAGCCGAACTAAATATTAATTAAGATGTTAAAAGATGTCAATTGGTCAGAAGACAGAGATTATAATACGGGTAGTACGGACGAACCATTACAGTTCTATTTAGACGCTTTATGTAATAGTACAAGTTTTGACTTATTACTAGGCTATTTTAGTTCTTCAGCAATAAACATACTGTCTTTAGGCTTTGCTAATTTTATTCATAAAGGAGGTAAAATGAAAGCTATTATTAATAATGTGCTTTCGGAAGAAGATAAAAAAGCAATTCAGAAAGGTCAAGATAAAGAAAACTTTTCTACTATATATGACTTTAATAACATCAAAGAATTAGAGTCTTCTCTAGATCAATATGGCAGACACTTTTTTGAGTGTTTTGCTTGGTTGATAGCCAATGATAGGATAGAAATTAAAATTATTAAACCAAAAAATAGAAGAGGCATATCACATTACAAATCTGGAGTTTTTAGTGATGGAGAAAATTCAGTAGGTTTTAATTCAACTTGTAATTTTAGTTACTTTGGCTTTGTTGAAAATTTAGAGCATTTAGATTGTAGTTTATCATGGGAGGACGATAGGTCCTTAAAAAAAATAAAGAAACAAGAAATTGAATTTCAAAATATTTTTTCTGAAGAATCAGAACTAGTTGATTATCTCAAAATTGAAGACATTAAGATTGCAATTAAAGACAAATTTGGTGATAAAAGCATAAATGATTTAATAATTCAAGAAAAAGAATTATTAAACAAACGAGATAAAATATTTAATAATCCTAAAATTAAAAAATCTGTAATTTCAGCATTAGCACAAATAGATGAGTTTGAAAAACAAGAAGGATATCCTAAATTCCCTTTTGTAGAAGGTCCTCGTCAATATCAAATGGAAGCATACCGCAAATGGATTTCAAATGATAGAAAAGGTCTTTTTGCGATGGCAACAGGAACGGGAAAGACTATTACATCATTGAATTGTGTTTTAAATGACTTTAATGAAAACAAATATTATAAATTCATTGTATTGGTTCCTACGACTGCTTTAGCAAAACAATGGGTTGACGAAGTGAAACGTAAGTTTAACTTTCAGAACACAATTATATGTTGTAGTACCAATAGTGGATGGAAAGAGGAACTTAAAACTATTGGTAAAAATGTAGTTTTTAAACGAGAGGTAGATTACGCAATAATAACAACGTATGCTACTTTTAAAGGAGTCAATTTTCAAACAATATTTAAAGATAATTTTGAAAATGATTTTGATAAAATTACAATTATTGCCGATGAAGCCCATACTATGGGGTCACAAGGGTTTATAAAAGTATTACCGAACTACCTTAATAGACGCATTGGATTATCGGCTACTCCAGAAAGACAATTTGATGATATGGGCAATCAAATATTGGCTCAATATTTTTCTACATCTGAAGATGAATATACATACGAGTATAATATGAAAACGGCAATAGAAAATGGGGTGCTATGTAAATATTACTATTATCCTAAAATTGTAAATTTAGAGCAAAGCGAACAAGAGGAATATTTAAAAATTTCAAAGGAATTGTCTAAGTATATTGATCCAGAAACAGGAAGGTATCGAGAATCTGATTATGTCAACAATCTATTAATTAAAAGAAAAAATATAATTCATAAAGCATCAAGAAAAATAAATGAATTAATATCTATAGTTAAGGGAATTGGAAAAGAAAATTTCAACAATGCCTTTATATACGTTCCTGAAGGTATAGAGGTTGATTATACTGAAAATGAAGATGCCATTTTTGATGTTGAAACGGATAATAACAAGTTAATTGATCAATACCTTAGTACTCTATATAATAATTTTGGATTGCGAATGGCAAAATTTACAGGAGAAACCAAAAATAGAGATCAGATATTTGAGCAATTCAAAAATGAAAAATTAGATGCTTTATTAGCAATGAAGTGTTTAGATGAAGGAGTTGATATCCCGCAAACAAAATTTGCAATTTTTTGTTCATCAACAGGAAACCCTAGACAATATGTGCAACGTCGAGGTAGGGTTTTAAGAAATTTTAAAGGGAAAGAATATGCAATCATTTACGACTTAATCGTAAAACCAATAATAGACCATACAGATACCGATGAAAAACTATCCAAGATTGAAAAGAATATATTTTTATCAGAATTAAAAAGACTAGTTAATTTTTCTGTTTTAAGTGAAAATAAAGACTCTTGTTTAAAAAATCTTGAACAGATATGTTATGATCTTGATATCGATATATACGAATTAGCTAACAAAGAACTTGAAAATTATAAATAAAATGAAATCATTAAATGACTCATTACGTGAAGAATTCAGTACCATTCTTACCAAAGAAGAATTCTTAGAGAAGATTCAAAAAGAAGAATTAGATATAAATGTACTAAATAAAGCCTTTGATGTTTTATTGAAATTTAAATCGGATTCGGATTTAACGGATAAGGCTAGAGGTGAATTTGAAAACTATTTAATCAACTATCTTAGAACTAAAAATAATTAAAGATGATTATTAATAAAGTAGAAATAGAAAACTTTTTTTGTTATGTAGGACACAATGAATTTGACTTTGATAAAGGTCTAAATATTGTGTCAGCAAAAAACTCTGGTGGTAAATCACATTTGTTTAATGCTTTTCATTGGACATTTTTCAATAATATATATGTTGATAAAGAAGAAGATACAACAAAAAAGGAATGGAAAGTAGCAGATAAAGTCAATACTTTGCCTGATTATATAGTTTTAAATTCAGATATAGATGATGTCTTCAAGACCTCTATAAAAATAACACTTACAGCTGAGTTTCATGAAAATGAAGAAATAAAAGGTGATTTAGTAGAATATCATTTTGAAAAAGAAATTTTCTTTAAAAAAAGAATTGATGATGTTTTTCCAACTTCTAAACCAGAATTGCAAATTTGGTATGTAATTAACGGAGAAACTAAATATTTAGACAAAGGAGAACATAAATGGTTTTTAGATAAAATCTTCCCTGTTACAATAAGAAAATTTATGTGGTTTCAGGGGGAGACTGTTGATGAGTTATATGATTTCAGTAATACATCAACCTTAAATTATGCAATTAAAGAAATTTCATATTTTCCAATTTATGAAAATTTGGTAGCAATCACTAAAAAAGCAGAATCAAGTATTAGCAACAAGATTGATAATGAATTAAAAAAAGTTAAAAAATTCACTGTCGAACAAGAGAGAATTATAGTAGAGGTAGAAGAGGCTAAAAGAAAATCATCATCATATGATGATAAAATAATTGAGGCTAAAAATGAATTAACAAATTTAGAAGACTCCATAATTAAAGAAGAGGAAAAATTAAAAGGTTTCGATAGATATTCGGATTTAAAAATGAAATTAAATAAATTTGAATATGAAATTAAAGCCGTTAATGATAAAATTGATTATTTATCTGTTCAGAGTAAAGAAAAATTTATTTCAAAATGGATGCTAAATAAATGTGACGATTTAATCAAAAAATCATCAGATAATATGGATGTTTTAAGCAAAGAAATCAAATCATTTCAAAAGTCTGAAAACCCAGTTCCAATCACATTACCTGGCCCAGAATATGTGCAAAAAATGTTAGATGATAATATTTGTTACATCTGTGAAAGAGCTGTAGAAGAAGGCACTGCTCCATATCACGCTTTGAAATCACGTATGGAAGATTTTAAAAACAACCAAGTTCAAAAAACATTATCAGATAACTTTACAGAGCTTAATCGTTTCAGAAGAAATTTATTGACCGAATTACCAGGTATTTCAGAAGAAGTAATGAAAAACGATTCTGATATTGAAAAATTGATTGCACAAAGGAAAAAATTATTAACCCAAAGAGATAATTTGTTTTCAGGTTCGGGTATTGAAAATGCTTCGGAAATATCAATTGGATCAACAAATGCTGAACAGATAATTAATAAGATCAGAAGCTTAAATGCAAGCAAAACGAGTACTGATAGAAGAGTATTAAATTACACAAGTGATAAGAGTTTCGAAGATAGAAAATTACAAGAATTATTAGACCGTAAAGCTAAAATTATTCAAGTTGATGATTCCGTGGAAATTACTGAAATTACTGCAAAAAAATATATTGATGTAATTAATTCTGCCTTGGTTAATCTAAAGAAAACAGCATTAAATAATTTGATTGAAGAGATTACACAAGAGAGTAATATTCTATATTCTAAATATTTAGGTGGTAATACTCAAGGTGAAATTGAAATTGATAGAGGAGTAAGAATTATTGATAAGTTAACTAAAAAAACTTTATCAAATTTAAATACTGCTGAGTTAACAGCACAAAAATTAGCAGTTGCGAACGCTTTTTTATCTTTAAGTGAAAAGAAAATGAATAGATCATTTCCATTATTAGCAGATGCACCAACCTCCGACTTTGATGATGAAAACACATTATTTTTGACCCAAAACTTATCAGGCTCATTTGGTCAAATTATAATAATGTCAAAAGATTACAATAAAATTAAGGGAGAAGAAAGAGCTAATTTTATTGCTAAGGCTAAAATAAGTAAATACTATGAATTAAAAAACGAACTTATTGATAAAGATGGGGCTGACTCTCGAAGTAATAAAAAAACATATATCAATATAATCAAGTAATGGAAAAGCTATTTACAGAAATTAATAAAAGAAATGTACATTACGGTAATAACGTCGAGCAAATTAGAGATATGTTCGCCCGTAAACAAGAGTCATTAAGTAAAAAAGATGATAAATTCTTTTCGAAATACTGGCAAGTTTATGCTTGGTCAGCTATAATTGGTTTTATTAATGACAAAAGAGAATTAGGAGCTGATTTACCTAATCAATCTTCATTTCAGTACCAAATGATTAGTAATGGTTCAGAATCAATCGCACATGCTTTGCTATTGATGGCAATTGGAAAAGTGGAGGCATCTAAAGCTGATGATTTTTTAAATTCACGGAAACTATTGACGATCATAAGTGAATATGCCGAAGGGGGTGCAAAGCACATACTTGAAATTAGACAAACACCAGGTTACGAACGTAAATTTGATAGCCCAGATGATTTTTTATTGGAAGTAGTAAAAAGATAATTAAAATTTTTAGTTATGAATATAGAAGAGTTTGTAAATAATCTAAAAAGAGATAAAGCAAGAGGAAATCTTGCACCGCATCAAATAATTTTATTGATAGCTTTATCTAATATTTATTTTGTTACTAAAAGTAATTCAACAGATATCTATACTTTAAATAATGAATTTCAAAAAGTTTGGAATATCTATAAAAATGAGTTTCCAACAACTAATAATAAGCTAGGAATGCCTTTAAAAGCTTTTGTAAATAAAGGATATTTAACAATACAAATCAGTGAAGAGATAAATGATTTTAGAAATCTTTCAGAACTTGAATCTAAAATTTCAAATCTAGTAATTGAAGATATTTTAATAACTCTTTTTAAGGCAAATAAAGTAGAAGAATATTTAATTAGTAGAATTTCAAAATAATTAAATTGCAAGACTCTAAAAAATGGTTAACCTCTAAAGAAATAAAATCCCTTCTAAAAATAAGTGATTGTAAAGTGATGCACTTACGTTTAGAAGGGAAAATTGAATTTAAAAAAGTGGGAAGAGCTTTTTATTACTTGAATAGTTTGTCTTATTTGGTGGTGTTTTTTGTTTAAATAATAAATAATAGAAGAAAATAAATATGGACCAACTCCTTTTTGTTTGGATCGAAGAATTTAGAAATCTTAAAAATGTTGGATTCAATTTTTCAAACAAGTTCAAAATTGAATATAAGAATGATTCTAATGAGATAGATGTTGTTTTTCTTGATGGCAATAATGCTATAGAAGTTAAAAATGAAATTCATTATTTCAAAGAAAAGGATTATTATTTGGATGATTTTTTTAAAGATGAAGAAAAAAAATATTCAAATATTAGTCAGATCAATGCAATAATCGGTCAAAATTCTTCTGGAAAAAGTAATTTAATTGACTTTATTTTAACTGCTATAAGTAAAGGTAATAGGGATAGATTAAGAAATAATTATTTATTAATTTTTAAACAGGAAAATCAATTAAAATTCTTTGGAAAAACGAAAGGTAATAGTTTAAATAAATCTGTTATTAATAATAATAATTCTAAAATACAGAATGAAGATGTAGATAAGTTATGGGAATCTATGTTTTATTCGAATGTAGCGGATAATAAAGAATATATATTTGAAGGTAGTTCAGTTCATAATTGTTCGTTTTCTAGAATGAGTGAGTTGCAGTCAAATAAAATATCATTTGTTCAATCGAATTATTTTCATGAGGTATGGCATAGACTTAATACTGAAGATTCGCCAGAAAGAAAAGTAAAGTTTGGGTTTAATCCAGTTGCGTTTTTTAGAACTGAAAAGGAAAGTAATATAGATTATAAATTAAGGGGGATTTTAAAGCGATATAGAAAAGCAATTTTTGATGAGTCAGGATCAAATATTAACAGACTTCATTATAGTTTAGTTATAAATTTATTCAGTTTCCTTTATGAAGATTCTAAGGTTTTTAGTGATTTTCTTGATGAATTTGAATTAGAAGATGATATAGCAGAACCTATAGCTGATCTAAACCCTAAATTAATTAAATTTCTAACTGATCATAAATTGGGTAGCTCGTTAATTGATGAAAATGACCTTAGTAAATATTTAGATCTCATAAAGAAAATTTCATTTAATAAAATTGATTTAGGCAAAAAAGATGATAAATATGGGAAAAATATTGTTTTAGAATTTAATGATGTATTTAATGAATTGATAAATGATTATATTCATTTGTTTAATATAGATGGACTTTTCTCTCACGATTGGTCTGAGTTAAGTTCTGGTTTAAAAGCTTATATCAACTTGTTTTCACAATTATTTGATGTAAGTGAAAAAATTAAATCTAAAAATGTTTTAATATGTATTGATGAAGGTGATTTATATCTCCATCCAGAGTGGCAAAAGAATTTTTTAAATGATTTAATTTGGTATATTTCGTTAATATTTAAGGAAAAAAATGTTCAATTAATTCTAACTTCTCATTCTCCATTTTTGATATCCGATTTACCAAAGGAGAATGTAATTTTGATAGATAAGAAGGGTAAACCAGATAGACAATTAAATGAAAAATCCTCTTTTGGCGCAAATATTCATCAATTGTATAATAATCAATTTTTCTTAAAAAATGGTGCAATTGGTGAATTTGCAAAGTATAAAATTTCTAAGCTTTTAGAACAAATAAGTGATACTAAAAAAATAGATGTAGATAAGACAACTAACTTAATTAAGATGATCGGGGAACCTGTGATTAGAATTCGTTTAGAGGAAGTTCTAAAAAATAAAGTTCAATTTCTGGAAAATGAAATTTTAATAGAATGGCATCAAGCCCAAATTGATGCACTAAAATCGAAAATTGAATGATTTATTTAGGAGACATATCAAAAGATATTACTGATAAACATTGGGAATATTTTATTAATTCAGAAGGTTATAAAAAAATTAATGAATATGCAAAAGACGTTACTTTGTCAATAAGAAAACGTGTAATTTTTTACAAATTATTAAAAAGCGAAAAATTACTAAAAAGTATAATTATAGGTAAACCAAATGAGTTGAGAAATTTGATAGATCTATATAATAATGAAATAGTCAATAAAGGTAGAATATTTTCTAAAATTGAATTTGATTTTTATTCTGATTTTATAGTAACTGGAGGATGGAAGAATTCTATATGGAATACAATTAATACGGAAGCAAGTAAATCTTTTACTAAAACTGAAATTAATGAAAGAAAAAAAATCATCAATGACAGATTTAAAGAATTAGAAGATATTTATAAAATAGTAGCTTCAGAAAGCTTATTGCTTAAAAACCTGAAAAATAGATATTTAAAAATTCATTATAACCTTAAGAAAAACCTCATTGATTGGAATAGTTTATTAAAAGATGCTTTTAATTATTCTAAATTCATAGAAAAAACAAATAAATGGAATGCGTATGAATATACAAATGAATTGGGTTTTAATGTTTGTCCATATTGTAACAGAAATTATATTCATACATTACGTACTGAAAAAGGAAGTACAAGACCAGAATTAGACCATTTTTATCCAAAATCAATTTATCCATTTCTTTCTATATCAATATATAATTTAATACCTAGTTGTCATATATGTAATTCAAATTTAAAAGGTTCCATCAATTTTTACAAAAATGAACATTTACATCCTTTTGAAAATGTGAATTTTAATAAGTTAATATTTAAAATAGAATACAAACCGAACGTTTCAATAGCTCCATTATTAAAGTTAGAAGATTTTGAAATAATTTGTGATTTTGTTGATGAGTCTACAGAAGATGAAAAAAGAATAATTAAAAATTCAATAGAAACATTTAAAACAAAAGAACTATTTAATTTTCATAAAGATGTAGCACAAGAAGTTGTATTTAATTCAGTTTATTACAATGAAACAAAAAGAAAAGAATTAGAAAATATTTTAGGCAAAGACATTCGTATTGATGAAAATTTTATTGACCGAGTTATTTATGGAAATTTCACAAATCATGGTGATTTAAGTAAACGGCCACTTTCTAAATTTACAAGTGATTTAGTTGAATCTTTAAAATCTAAATAATTAAATTTCAAAAGTTTTAATATAATCTATAGCTTCTTCTAATGAATTTAAAACAATATTAGAGGAAGCATGACATATTGAAAAGTACCTTTTGAAGCTATCATCTATTTTCGAACGCTCATCAACTAAAATAATTAATTTATTCATTGCCTTTGCATAACCTATTTCCAAAGCTAAGCCATATCCAGAAGGATTATCTTTAGACATATAACCTAACAATATATCACATTTTTCTACATGATATAAATCCCATGATGTATATTTCTCAACATCATTTAAATCATGTTTTTGTGGGTTAAAGTAAATAAAATCATTGCCTAATTTACTCACTACTTCATCATGCCAACCTCCTTTAAATCCTCCAGCTAAATATATTTTTGTTTTCATATTATTTTAAATTTGAAATAGGAAGTCTTTGAGCAATCGAATAAAATATTCTTTTCGAATTTCCTAATAATGGTATGGTTGGAATTAATAAGCAATAGAATACTTTAAAAATTAGATCTGTCTTAATAAATTTTAAATCGATGAATAGTTGAGTTGAAACTAAAAGACAAATTAATATTGATATAGTGGAAATGTGATCAAATAGTGATGAACGAAACATAAAAGTATATACCTTTTGGTCCATTTCAGGATTCCTTGACATCAATATATTTCTAACTTCATTAAATTCCATGTTATCTACTTCAGATAAAGAATTAGATTTTAAAAAATCTTTTGCAGATTTATATGTTGAAGAATTAATAAATTTCAACTTCCAATAATTACTGTGTTTAGACTTAATGTCATTAATTAAATATTCAGCCAATTTATTTTTTACAAAAAACTTGAAAAAAGTGTTTGATAAGTAGATTGTTACTTTTAATAAAAGATCAATGAAAAAATTTTGAAATTTGATTTTAAAAATAGTCAAACTGTATATAATATAACCTAAAATATAAGAAACAACTACTATTAGATAACTTTGAAATAATTTCCAATCAAAAAAGAAATTATTTTGAATACTTAGTGTTGGCTCTATTATTAAATTAAAAACAATTATCAATAAAAATCCCGGAATAAGGTAACCAATAATGTCCCAAATAAACTCCTTAACAGATTTTAAAGCATCCTCCATATTTTAATATTTAAATAAAGCAACTAGCACAACCTTCCCCTTCAGCTGCTAAGATTTCATCTTGCCAACTTGTAGTAGTTTTTGCGTTAGTTTTGTTTTTATGCATTCGTAAATAGTGTTCTTTTTTTATTGAATTTACACGCTCGGGTTTTTTAAGTTCTTGTAGGGGCTCAATAGTCCATGTGTAACCTTCTTTTTCATATTCAATTGCTTTTTCATATAGTGTCGGGTGTTGTTCTAACAACCAAACCCATTCTATTTTTTGCTGAAAGAAGCAAAAGAAACATCCAGAACGACTACGTGAGTAAGTTCCTGTTTTTATTTCTCCATTAATTTCTACTTGATAGTTAAGTGGCAAATAATAAGCAGGAATTCCTACTCCTGAATCATCTAATATTTTAAAAATATCATCGATACCTAAAACTTCATCATTTTCTATCAAAGAGAAACTTTCAAGTTTACCAACAGGATAATCTGTGGTTTTTAGAAATTCAAAAACTACTTTATTAAAAAGTTTTACATCAGTATCAAGTAAGGCGTTTACTTTTTGTTTCTGAGTGAAACGTAAAGAAATTGGCTGCTCTACATATTGTAAGATCATTTCTAATTTTCCTTTTGGTGCAAATAATTTATAATGACTTTTTACAAAATCAATATTTGAATTAGCAAGGAATTTTTTCATTACATCTTCACTCCAAATATTTTTCCTAAATGGAAAAATAGACTGAATGTTTTCTTTTTTCGAAATATACCCTTCTCTGTTTTCATCACCTCGAATACCAACGTAAGAAATTGTTGGTGTTGTACCAATCTCATTTTCAAACGGCTCTAATTTCATTTTTCCAGTACACCAGCGAGCTGTTGCAGATGGTAAATAACCACCATACATAGCTAAAAAATGGTCAAAGGGATTTTTTTCTGGAGAATTTAATTCATCAATAGATTTATATAGACGAATGTTCTTACCTAAAACTGAATTTAATTTATTTATTAAGTCATAAGTTTCTGTCAGCTCTTTTCCTGTATCACAAGTGTAGTATTCTACATCAACATCAGGATGCTTTTGACTCATATAAATAGCCAAAGCGGCACTATCTTTCCCTCCAGAAATACCCAATACATGTTTTATCTCACTCATAACACTAAATCTTCATTCAATTCTGTTGACAATAACTCCATAAGTATTTGCTTACGCTTATGAACATCTAAAGTAACTAATTTTTCTTTTAATTGCATTCTAACATTTTCAAACTCTTTACTATATTCATTTGAAATTATGATTTTATCATTAATCATTTTTCCAGAGCTACCAAATAATTGAATAGACACCATTTTAGTATTTTCTTTTATTGAAAATTCATGAAGGTCTGAAGCTCTTATTAATCCAATAAGAAACTCTTCAAGATTAGTAACCAATAAGGCTTCTTCTTCGTCAATCATTTTATCGATTGATTTCCCTAGAGCTGCATCTGCAACCGATTTTAACCAAGAAGCTCTATCATCCAAAGGAGAAACTAATCTTTTATAAAAAACAGCTTGTTCAGTACCTAAAAGGCTTAAATTAATACTGCTTAATCTGCTTTGGATTTCAAGCTTGTAATTTTCAAAATCAGAATTTTCACAAACAAATGACTGTATAATTTTTTCTTCTATTCTGTCAAGAAGAGCATCATAAGCAGAACGAATTTCTCGAATTGCATCCTGAACATGATAGGTGTATGATTTTAATATTTCTTCATCATCATTTATCGAGATAGTATGAAAACCTAAAGCATTTGGAAATTGATTGAACAAGGCATCTTCTGGATCCCTAGCACTTTTGATAGCTTCTCTCAAACTAATTGCCTTTGGCGAAAGTCTTTTGGTATTGATGGTATACTCATTTAAGCCTCTATTGAATCTTAAGAAATTACCAAAAATGGATAAGAAGGTACTTTTTGTTCCTAATTCTTTATCTCCAACTTGCACAAGTTCCTTATAACTTTCTAAAAGATTTACCTTTAATCCAGAAACATCGTAACTTTTAATAGAATAGTTGGTAGGTGATTTATGTATTAAATCTAGAACATCATCTGTTAGGTAAGGGATAAAACCATTAGCTTCATGGAATAATGCAAAATCTTCTCTGTTAATAATCAAAAACATTGGAACCCAAAATTCAGTAAATCCCTTTTTTAATTTGAAAGGAGCTTTACTCAAAATTTCATATAATTCTCCTAAATTTCTTCGGGAGGAATTAGCTGATTTTACAAAAGCATCACACTCGTTCCAGAGTGGCTGAAAAGATTCATCAATTGGGCTAGAAAAAGTAAAATGATTTAATTTAATGTTTTTTGAATGTATTCCTGTGTCCTTTACCAAAGTAATATAAATTGACTTTTCGGGTGGGAATTTATCATTTGGAAAACCTAAATTATCAACACTCTCATTATTTAATAGATGGCGAATAAAAGATTTTCTTGCTGTGCTAATCTGTGAACTTAAAAACTCCTTATTAACCAATTCATTTTTATAATGAGGAGCAAGTCTAAATTCTATATCACAAATTTTAGATAAGGTTTCATTCAATGCTCTTTTTGACTTTATATTTTCCACTTTACCATTGTAAAACCAAATATTTTGGTCGTTAGAAACGAACAAATTATCTAATACAAATTTCTCTAATTGTTGTTTATGGTATTCAAGTTCTTTATTTAAAAGTTGTATAGCATTTCTATCCTCTTTATGCTTCTTTATTAAGAATTTAAGTTTGTTAATAGTAAATATTTCATTGTGTATATCTTTAGAGTTTTTATAGATAACAAAAAGATTACTACCGGTATTTAAGGAAGATTTTTTAACTTCCTTTTCCTTAATTGAATCATCAAAAAGTAAATTGATATAGCCATCTAAAGCTCCTTCTGCATTTGTGATATTGTTTAAATTTGTTAAGATTCTAAATTCAAAAAAACGAGGAGTCCCTTTTTCAAATGAATTCTTTTTAACTAAAATTACAGGAAAATCTACTAAATCAGATATCGCTTCCGTAACAGAAAAATCATGATTAATTTCTTTGGAAACATCAGCTAATTCTTGTTCTATATCTAAATCGGTTCCTTCAAGAAAATTTAATTTATTACTGTGTTTATAAAATCTAATTATGCCAGACTTATCTAATTTATCAATAGTTTTATCAATAGACACATCGCTATATTCACCAGTGTGGTGAATATATTTTGATATGAATTTTTTATCAAATAAACCTCCAGCTTTAGTAAAAATATTAACTAAACAAATAGTCTTGATTAATTCAGTGACTAATTTATAATCAACATCTTCTATCAATTCTGCGCGTTCTAAAGCTCTAAAGCAAGTTTGCCATTGCGCTCTATGCGGATTATTAAAGCTATAAATTTCGCTTCCTAGTGTATTAACTAAATAATCGAAAACATTTGAAATAGAGTAAAATTTACCCTCCAACAAATTAATAGAAAATTTTGTGTTATCGCTTAAGAAAGTAAATAAAGAACGCTCATTTTGTCCATATCTTTGTAGTGCTTTAACCAAAATATTAGCCGATAACCAATCTAGCGGATATAGTGATTTAGCTAATTCAGGTGTGTTCAATTCATTAAAACCAATAAGATTGCTGCTCTTAATTGCTTTGTTCAGTAAATTAAAACTATCTTCATTTTTCTTAGGTAATTCAAATCGTTCCAGTTTCTTTGAGGCAAAAAACAATAATTGTTCTACAGGTTCATTAAAAAGTAATTCTACAAATCGGCCTTTAATTTTTTCCCATTCAAGTTTTTCTGCCAAATCCAAGGAAGCGGAATAGGATATAAAACTTTGATGTAATGAAATAATGAAAAACACATTTTTAGTATCATCATTTGCCCATTCCGAAATCAATTGCAATAAGTACAAATCATTACTGTCTTTGTTCTTACCTATGAACTCTAAAAATTTGCCAAACTCATCAATTATTAATACTAAACCTTTATTTTTTTTAGATGATGCAATTCTTCTTTTTTCAAGTTCTACAATTATTTCATTTGATGAACCTTCTTTAAGTTTCAAAGTTTTTAATAATGTATCTGTTAGAGAAGTATTATCTCCAACTAATTTTATAAAATCAAAAGAATTATTTTTTGATTCAATAGTATTACTAAAATAAATTTTTTCTTTCAGTAAGTTCTTTTCTAAAGCCCATAGAAATGTAGATTTCCCAGTACCATAATTACCAATCAAAGTAAATGATTTATTGCTTTTCTCAGCACTGTTTACAATGCGTTCGTAAATTTGAATAGCATTTGGAGTAACTACATAATTCAAGTCTTTTGACTCGTCTCTTAAAATGTTAGTTGATATATTGTTATATTCCATAATACGATTCTAATAAATTATTCTGATAGTCCTTTGTTATTCCTTTGATTTGTATTTGACGTATTCCAGCATCATTTTTATATATAAATTCAGGATATTCCATACACAATTCCTCTATTAAACTATCTAAGCCATCAGTTGAGAGACAAAAATATGAACCAAAAGTATTTCTAATTTCATCGTGACTAATATCATTTCTTTCAGCTAAATAGTCTAATAAACAATAAGCTAAAATAGCAACAGGAATATTGTTTCTTACCTCTTTATTAATTCTGTAAATAGTTTCTCCGTTACTGTTTTTGCCATTTAATTGCGATATTAAATTCAGCTCTAGTAAAGGGGAATTAAAATCATCTTCTATAGTTTTTAATGATTTGGTTGGAGTAGCATAAGATTTTGTAAAAACTTTATAGTCAGAGGATAATGTGTTAACACTTACTTCTCTCACATTATAATCACGTAATTTTTTTTCAATGAATTGAATAATCTGGCTTTCGGAAAATTCTAGGCTAACTTTATCATTAAAATATTCAGTAAATATTAGATTGAAAATACTCGCAAAATTTGTTTTACAAATTTGATATTGCAATAACCATAAAGTTCCTTCATCTTCTAAATAAGGATCAAACTTAAAATCACCTAAAAACAGTTTATTAGCTATTTCTAAAATTTCATGTTTGTCGTTAATCAACCCAAAGGATTTCAGCCAATGTTGAATTGATTGTACCATGTTTTTTCCAACACCTAATTTTGAAATTGCAATTTCAGGCCTATTTAAAACACTATATCCCTCATTATCAATTAATTTAATGCCTTTTGAAAGCCATTGTTGCCTACAGTGAAAAGTATCATGACCTGAAAATTTTAAATTATTCATATGTAAATTTTGATACTGCAAGTTAATAAATTTACTATGGATCAATCTATCCAATGACAATTATTATACAAAATTAAACACATTAAGATTAATCATCTGAATTACAGATTAATAAGCTGTATTTTATGTGATTGTCCTAAATTAGTTTGTCTAGATTAGTTAATTTGTAATTACATAATTCAAAATTTAGTCACTATACATCTTTCAATGCAAAAAAAATTAACAAATGATTAATAATTTCAAAATTAGAATTCTACAAAATTTACTCAAGTAGTATCAAAATTAAACTATAGTCAAACGGTAATACAATTCTAATTAAAATCTAACCAATTTTATTGATCCTTAATTGCGTTAAAATCAACCACCCTAAATTTAATACAATTAAATATTGTTCCTTATATTTGTTTCAAAAAAAAATAAAGAACATGCAACCCGCAAAATACATTAGAGTTTCTACCACAGAACAAAATACTTTAAGACAAGAAAATACTACACACAAAACTTATATTGACAAGTGTAGCGGTTCTATTCCATTTAGAGAACGTCCAAACGCAATCAAATTATTGAATGATATTTCGAACAAAAAAATTGACACTTTAATAGTTCATTCAATTGATAGATTAGGAAGGAATGCTTTTGATATACAAACAACATTGAACATGCTAAGTAATCTCAACATAAATGTATATGTAGAAAATATTGGTTTGTATTCCATGATTGAAAACAAACCCAATTCTATATTTAAGATGATTACTGATGTCTTGAGTAATGTAGCAGAAATGGAAAGGACTTCTTTAATAGAAAGGCAGAAAGAAGGTATTATCATTGCAAAAGCTAAAGGAACCTATAAAGGCAGACAATTCGATACAACTGAAACTAAACAACAATTTTTATCTAAATACAATCAATCCCATTTAGAATTGATCAAAGACGAAAACTATTCGATTAGAAAACTCTCATCTATAACTAATTTATCAAATAACACTGTTGTAAAGATTAGAAAGATATTATTTTTAGAAAAACAAGTATAAAACATTCCCACACATTTTACAGCGCAAGAGTTGTTGTTTTTTTATAATTTCAATTTAACGCTCAATTCTCTATAAACATCAACAACTTCTGAATGTGATGTTCTCAATAAAATTTGAAGATATCGTTTCGTGAAATTTCCCTTATAATATTTCTTGAAATATTTTGTATTCGGCTCGTTGCGCTGATCTTTACTTAAATAGAAAGCATGAGAGATAAATTGTTTCCTTTTTTGTTGTTCATATAAAATTCCAGTAGCTTCTCTGTGCATGAACTTTCCTCTGTGATAATAAAGTTTTCTACAACACTTTGCTGTTAGAGGACAAACAAAATACAACACAGAGCCATTACCTATGTTTGAAGCTATTGAAACGATATTAATCCTATAAGTTTCTGTTTTGTTTATTGTCGTTTCAATTGTGTGACTTAAAGTTAAATATTTTTCATTTTCATCAAAAACAATTACTAGATCTACGCTTAAACACTGCCCATTGTTTTTTGTCAAATTAATAACCTCAACTGTTTTACGGTTTCTAAAAAAACCATTTTTATTCAAATCCGTTATACTCAATGTTAAGCAGTTCTCTATCGTCATAATGTTATATATAAGTTAATTGAATCAATTCCTGAAATTTAAAAAAAATTCAGAATTATTGAAATCTAAATTTTTAAGGAATAGGCTGCCTTTCAGTATATATTAGTCAATTCTTGTAGCTTAAATGTTTTACATTTGTAATATAATTAAAACAAAATGGAAAAGGATACACAATATTTCTATGTTCATGGACTTGGCTCTTCAAAAAACTCACAGAAATACAGAGAAATTGAATTAAAATATCCTGGTTCAATATGTTTTGACTGGGTAATTGGTGATAATCTGCATGAGAAAATTAATGAGTGGATTGATGTTGTTAAAAACTGTCAACTTGATGTCGTTTTGATTGCTTCATCGACAGGTTGTAATTTAGTATGTCAGATGAATGTAATATTGAGCAAAACCAACAACTACCAAAAAACAATATTATTAAATCCATTGCTTAGTCTTAACCAACTAATTAATAAAGATATATTGCCTGCGGAAATTTTGAAATACATTCGTGAAATTGGTTTTTTTAATGGTTGCTGCATTATAATATCAGATAATGACGAAGTTTTAGACCACAAAAAAATAAGTGATTCAATTTTAACAAATAACCAAATTGTTATTTCGATAAATGACAATCATAATTTGCTTAAATTCAAGGAATTTTTTGAAATAATAGACAGATATGTTGCGTCAATATGTATTTGATCATATAGTTAAAGAAAAAAAAAATCCTTGCTCAAGTCTTTCTTTTAAGCTTAATTTTGATTAATGTCTTCTTTTTATCTAAAAAAAATAATATTTTATTAGGTTGGTGTCTTTTTTTTCGCTTCGAGTATTTATATTTTATTGGATTTACACCTCCAAACCCTTATGTTTATTGAATTATTACACCTGTTACGACCTTTAATTAAATTCTTATTCAGGATATGAGGAAAAAGTTATCTGCATTGTATTTACTCTTTAATAATAAAAATAATAAAAACAATAACTATATATTAGGTGTAATAGGTGTAATAGCTTAATGATAATAAGAGATAAAGGGTGTATCATAGGTCGCCGCATGACCGTAACTGATACACCCCTTTTTACTATATTAAAAAATTCATATAATATTTTTTTTTCTCTAACAATCAAGAATTGCCTTAGCGGTAAGATTTGAATCTCTATAAAACCATGCTTTATGACTTTTTGAATAACTCCAGTATTTGTAATGTAATGAGTTGTTAGAATGCTTCAACCAAATATCAATTAAATCGCGCACATTATTTTGGTGAAACTAATTTTCATTTTTGAACGGATTTTCAAAGTGTTTATATTCCCGCAAAAAATCACTTACTTTAAAAGTTGTTTTTGATATTAACATTGGCTTTAAAATACGTTCAAATTCAGTTTCAAATGCTTCATTACGAAACTTAACTAGATAATTATCTACTTCTTTGTTATAAATTGGTGTTATTAATCCATTATCAAAAAACAACTTAACACAACGAAAAATATAAGAATAAAATCGATCAAACTCCGCTTCGTCCCAATCTTCGAACAATCTTCGACCAAATTCAGTTGCTGGTGAGTTATCTTTATTGTAGTGGTCATTGAATTTAAATTCTACAAAACGCCTATTAGTCGAATTACTTACTGACGAATGAGGTATTACCCAATTTGAAGTTATTAAAAACTTTGGTGTTTCTTTAAATTTTATTTCGTCAGCATTTATTCCTTTTCTTTGACAATCAATGCTTCCCAAAATATTAGTGTATAAATCGTCATATTTGAATCCTGCACCAACATCATCAATTACATATAATCTTATACCTTTCTGCAAGTCAGCATAATTATGATTGTAGCTTGGCTTAAATTCATTTCCTCCTTTTAATTTTTGCGTTAAAAATTGAGATAAAGCAACACCTAAAATAGATTTACACCGTCCACCATTTCTGTTAATATCATCTGAATTTTCATCTGTCAAAATAATACAAGGTGACAAAATTGGATCTTTGTAAGTATGAGATAAATAGCCAATCATTGACATAAAAGGTTTTTCATTATTTCCTGAAACATTTTTTATTAACTGTTCATAATCACCTACCTCATCTGTTTGCGTAAAATCCCGTTCTTGAACAACATTTTTCATGAAAAATCCATTTACTGAATTATATTCTTGTTTTATAATGACTTCATTTTTATCCATCAACATAAAGCCATTCTTGAACGGTAAGCCGAATGTGTAACGAGAATCTTGATAATATATTAACTTTTCAGATTCTATAAGTGGCAACGCTTTCGCTATTATGTTTTTATATTCGTGTGATATTAGTTCTTCGACTTTAGTATATTCACCTCCTATTTCATTAATACCTAATTTTAATATGCTTAGTAAATCTGTTTTGTGGTTGAATAAATTTACAACATTATTTGTGTCCATTAATAGTTGTATTTGGTCGTCAGGGGTCGTAATTCTTTTCATTCCAATATTGACTAAATAATCACGGATACGAGGGGGAGATGTTTTAATTCTGCCGTCATCGCTCAGGTAATAAAATGTTTCTTTTATATCAGAATTCACTGCTAGTGCTGTTATTTCTTTACAATCAAACTCAAACAAACCAAATTTTGTTTGTTTTATATTTTGAGAATACCCTACAATAAGCGCATCGTGTAATCGTACATAATTTATCACATCATTTACTTCAGCACATTTTTCTACAACTTCTTTTTCTCGTTTCACAAAATCTCTGTACACTTTCCCTTTTTCGTAAAAACGATCAAATGTTAAAACGTCATAAGCTTTATCTCCGTAAACTTTTTTAAGTTCATTTATGCATTGAGTATAATAATAGTCATTAGGATCAACAGAATTTGCGTTCAAGACTTTCGCGAATGTTACTTTGTCCAATATTTCGTAAATCTCATGTCTAAAATTTGTTCCCAATTCTTCATCGATAATAGTTGGAAATTCTCTTTTAACATCTAATTCTTTAATTCTAATTGGTAAAAATCCACGTAAAACAGATGGTATGTTTGTTGCTGGGTTGAATTCTCTATTATCTTTTTTCGATACACGAAATAACTCATCATCTGTTAATTCATAAATTCCATGCAATTTTAAAACCATGAAAACAACATAGTTCCGATAAGATTTTATGTTGAACGGATTATATGAATCGCCGTTTTTTTTTTTTTCATCCACTTTATTATAGTACTTATTTAGTCTTTCATAATCGTATTTAAAATACTCTTGTTTCAATTTAATTCCATCTTCTATATAAGCGGTTAAGTATTTAATAAAATCGTTTCTTTCTGGTAAATTCTCTTTTAAGTATGTATAGGCAATAATAAAACATTCATCTCTTTTAGAGTGCAGTGTCTTATTCGCTAATGCATCTGAAAACGTATAATTCACTTTTTTGCTGTTTGACTGTCGTTTAATTTGTTTGGTGAATTCTAGTGACCATTCATGAATAACATCTATTCTTTGGTTTATGTTTATATCTTCCATAAATAGTTATTGGTTTAAAGGGATTAAACTTTCTTCGATTTGAGAGCGCAGAAAATAAACGCGAGAGCCTAATCCAACGGGATTAAGTTTTTTTGACTTACACCAATTGTGAACTGTCGAAATGTCCACAGCAAACATTTCGGCCACCTGTTTGCGTGTTAAATACTCTGCTGGTTGAATTGGTTTGAAATGTTTTAAGAATTCGTCTAAAATTACTTTTACATCTGCTGCAATTTCATTTTTAAGATCTTGTGGTGTTGTTGCCACGAATTGAATTGTGCTCATAATAATTACTTATTTGTTAGAGCACAAACCACTATTAGGTAATTCTTAGGGATTCCCTAAAAAGATTGAAATGCATAAAAAAACCTCTTTGGATTAAGAGGTTTTGGTTGTGATATTTTTATTGATTAATGTTTGCCGTACTTTATTTACGGTGCTTTTTGTAGCATATGGGTGGTTTTTGTCTTCTTTATCATCGTTTACCAATCGATTTAAACTGCTCTGTAATGTAGTTGCTTTAACGCCTGTAACTGAACTTAAAATGGTTGCCATTAAATTCACACTTCCCATAAATTCGGGTTTTGTCCTTAGAAAATCAATAATCCCTAACTCGTTCAAATAGATTATTTTTTGTACTGTGTTAGTATCAGACAAATCGTCTGGTTCAGATTCGGCTTGTTCAAGTTTAATAAAATTAAAATTTTCAAAAACAGATTCAATAAATTCAATATCATTTAAACACATTTCTGTTTTAGCTGTTTCTATTAAAGTATTTATATTTATACAAGTGTGATTTCCATAAGATTCATCTGCCTTTTCTATTAATGTTTCTAATTCTTTTTTTCGACTAATTTTTTCATAAATTGATAACGGTTTAGAGCTACCTCCTATGCCGAAATTTCTTTCTATAACCAAGGAATGGGTAGCTTTATCATTTAACAGTTCAACACGATTAACAATATGTTTTTTTAATAAGTCTACTTCAATTTCGCAATAATTCAAAAAATCTTTTTTTGTAATTTTTTTTTTCTCTTGTATTTTTTTTAGCTCTTCTAAGAGTTTTCTTCGAAACTGATTCCTTTTTGATTCAATTGTTGATTCTGTAATAGGGTGAAGTGTTTCAAAAGCCTCAACTATTAATGTTAGATATTTATTTTTCATTATTCAGTTCCTGTATTAAACATTACTTGCATGGGTGCTTGCTTTTTATTTAACTCATCAAACTTTGCAAATCCTTTTGCCAAACTTGTTGCGTTAGTTTTATCAGCTTTAGACACATATTCCATAAATTGTTTAGTGCTTTTATGTCCAGTTTGACTCATTAATAAAGTGGTATCAATATGTGTATAGTAATTTGTAGCAAAACTACGTCTTCCTATATGTGTACTAACTGCAAGATATTTTTTAATCTCCTTCAATTCATGACGGTTAGTTTCTTTGTTCTTGATACTTACAGTAACCAACTCATTTATTTTAGCTTCTTTGCAAACTAATTTTATCAACTTATTATAAATT
The DNA here is from genome assembly GCF_048286615.1 of Flavobacterium pasteuri. NCBI lineage: Bacteria > Pseudomonadati > Bacteroidota > Flavobacteriia > Flavobacteriales > Flavobacteriaceae > Flavobacterium > Flavobacterium pasteuri. The sequence continues at coordinate 65,783 of NZ_JBLVPN010000010.1, forward strand.
GTACTATTGCTTCCAGCCTTATCTGAAAATATAGGAGGAAACTTACCTCCTCTTTTTTTTATGATTTTTAATACCGGTTCACGCAAAATAATGTAAACAGGTGTATCAGTTTTTTGTTGTCTAAAGTCAATAAATTTGCTCCCTTCAATATCTACAATATCATCCACCTTAAACCTCAAAAAATCACTTACTCGTTGGGCTGTATGCAAACTGATTACTAACCAATCTCTAGCAGTATCCAATTGTTTATCATCCAGCTTAACCGTTTCAATCTTTTGTATTTCATCTTCATTTAAAGTGATGTGTTCTGCTCGTTTATAAACATACTCTTTACCCAAACCAATTTGTTCAACTTCGGGGTTTAACTTAATACCTCTAGTTTTTGAATGGTTGCATATTTCCTTAATCGTCTTAGTTGTCTTTATAATTGTGTTCTTAGCATAGTTTACTTCTCGCATCCAATCCTCAAAGCGTGTGATAAACATTAAATCAATATTTTCAATATAAATTGGCTTTACTGTTTTCTCATACCTAAAAATCCTATTCTTGAAAACACGAATTTTCTTTATTGTCGACGGCGCAATATCACTTCCTTTACAATCAATATAATGTTCAAAATAATCGATCAATTTAGAGGGTGCAATCTTTTCTACTTTTGGATTAATAATATTCTTTAACCAATTGGAATTTATAATCTCAAAATCTTTTCTTTCGTTTAAAAGCGTTGTAAGTTCACTGGACAATTTTGAAAGGTCTTTTTCTAAATTAATCAAAGAAGCATTCTCCTTCTGAACATCTGCTTTTACGTCTGCACTTGCACCGCCAGGAACCTTAAATTTTTTAATACTGCCTTTGCTGAACCTTTCAGGATTAATTGAGTAATTCGTTTTTGCTTTTGCATCAATACCTTTTCCCTCTCTTATTCTAACATAAATAGGGGCAGGATTTTTCTTTGATTGTATATAAAATATGATTGCCATTTGAGTACTTTTTTTGATTGGACGGTAAACATACAAAAGTTAGTCCACATCTAGTCCACCTTTATCAATTTACTTCAATTTGTTTCAACAACTTTACATTATTAAAAAACCTTGTAAACCATTGATTTTATTGATATTTAGTTTCTAAATCGCTCATTATAACAGAACAACAACAATCCCTTAATTGTGTCAAAAGTAATCCAGTCAAGGTCACAAAACCCCAACAAAAGTTGGGGTTTTTTTATGGTTATATCTCAGTATTCTTGCTACATTTCTATTAGTACTGCCAATTTAAAAAAAAGTAAGTCAAAAAACAAATACGATTCCTTTTTCAGATGATGGATATGCAATCCAAACATATAAATAGTAATTTTACAGCATAAATAGATAAATCTATGTTATTTCTAATCTTAAGTATTATTTGTAGTGTGACCGTGGGCGTAATATTTAAAGTCGCTCGTAAATATACCATCAGCCACACCCAAATAGTCGCTTGGAATTACGTGTTTGCATGTATGCTTTGCTATGTATCATTCGGTCCAGATTTAAATACAGTTGAAACTACAGCACCATGGTGGCTTTATATAACTATTGGAATTTTATTACCTTCCATTTTTCTTTTTTTGGCGGCATCCATTAAACACATGGGGATTGTAAAAACCGATGCTGCCCAACGACTCTCTTTATTCATTCCTATTCTAGCAGCTTGGCTACTTTTCAAAGAACAATTCAGTATTCTGAAAATTTCGGCTTTCGTATTGGCAATACCGGCACTGTTGCTCATTCTTACTAAAAATACCGAAAACACTAAAAATAAATGGGGTTATCCAGCGGTAGTTTTGATTGGCTTTGGAGTTATAGATATTCTCTTCAAACAAATTGCCACTTATACCAGTTTGCCTTACACTACTTCATTATTTGTAATATTAGGAATAGCAATGACCATAATGATTACTGTGGTTGCTTATGAAGTAGTTTTCAAAAATGTGACAGTAAAGATCCATAACATTATTTTTGGGGGTTTGGTGGGTATTTTTAATTTTGGAAATATTCTTTTCTACCTTAAAGCACATCAGGAATTTTCAAAAAGTCCTTCAACCGTTTTTGCGGGTATGAATATGGGTGTGATTATTATGGGTAGTGTTGTGGGTGTTTTAATTTTTAAAGAAAAACTGAGTAGAATGAATTTTATAGGGCTGTTTTTAGCTTTAATAGCAATTGTTTTAATCGTGCTCTCAAAACATTAAAGACAAGATTTACAAAGCTTAAATCACATTTATCAATCTTCTTTCAGGCTATTACAAACCTATCAAACAGCCAGAAAACCAATATATTTCTTGAGTCTAATGAACTAATTTTGGACGCAACACCTCTTTTTAATAGGTTAACTAAAAGCATAAAAAAACCGTCACGTTTTTAACGAGACGGTTGATTGTATAAATATATATTTTTAAATTTCTAGACCATTTAACTTACTGTTTTTGCGGCTGAAGCTAAAATAGATTACTAAACCAATTAAAAGCCAAACCCCAAAATAAATCCAGTTCCAAACGCTAAGCTCTGCCATCATATACAAACAACAAATTAAGCCTAATAATGGAATTAAAGATAAATTTTCTTTGTAAGACCAAACCGTTAATCCTGCTAAAACAATTAGGAAAATCCACATTGGTATTTTGTGCTTAAATAGACCAAAACCACTTTCATATTTAACAGCATCAGCAATTGGCAAGCCAGCAATTACTGAAGCGTATTTTGTATCATCTTGTTGGTATTGGCTTAACAAATTTTCTAAATCCGGTGCTTCAGTCGTACTGTTTTTAGCATCAACGGTTACTAAATAGTCGTATACTTTTTGAGTTTCTTCTTTATTTAACGATGTGATTATATCCGCAGCATTATTGATTTGAGTTTCATTGGTAATGAAATCCATAGTCGCTTTCTTATTGTATCCAAAAGCAAATACCAATCCGATAATAAGCAAAACCGGCATAATGAATTTTGAATTCAAATACGGTGTTTTGAACTTTCCTCTTGGAATATCAGTCTTGTTTTGCAAAGCCAAAACTCCAGCACAAACTAATACAAAAGCGAATAAAGTCCCAATACTACACAAATCTGTAACCAATGTTAAGTTCAAAAACAAAGCTGGAACTGCTACTACAAAACCAGTAACAATAGTCGCGTAAGAAGGTGTTTTGTATTTTGGATGTACTTTTGAGAAACGCTTTGGCAACAATCCATCACGACTCATACTCATCCAAATACGCGGTTGTCCCATTTGGAAAACCAATAAAACACTAGCCATAGCCACTACTGCGCTAACTGCAATAATTCCCGACATCCATTTTAAGTCTAATTTTTCAAATACAAAAGCTAATGGATCACCTACATTCAATAAGTCATAACTAACCATTCCTGTTAATACTAACGCTATTGCAATATATAAAATAGTACATATGATGATAGCCCACATCATTCCTCTTGGTAAATCACGTTGCGGATCTTTACATTCTTCAGCTGTTGTTGAAATAGCATCAAAACCGATATAAGCAAAAAATACTGCTGAAACTCCTTTCAAAACTCCCGTAACTCCATTAGGTGCAAATGGATCCCAATTAGCGGTATCTACATAGAAAACACCTACAGCAATTACTAAAAGAACAATACATAATTTTACCACAACCATGATATTACTTGCATTTCGGGATTCTTTCATTCCACGGTAAATCAATGCCGTGATTAAAACGATAATTAATAATGCAGGAAGATCAGCTACAAAATGAAACGAACCAATAACTGGTGAAGTTGTCCATGCCGTATAAGCATCTTGCAAAGCAGGACTTAAGTTGGCATACTCTTTTCCTCCTTGCATTAGTGCTGTGGCATCATCAAATCCTCTGGAAGCGGACAAAAAATCCATCTGAACCCATTGCGGCAAATGAAGGCCACCACTCTCTAGTAAACCTGTAAAATAATCACTCCACGATATAGCAACCGTTATATTACCTACAGAGTATTCCATTATCAATGCCCAACCAATAATCCAAGCTATAATTTCACCAAAAGCAACATACGAATACGTGTAAGCACTTCCTGAAACGGGAACCATCGAGGCGAATTCAGCGTAAGCAAAAGCAGCAAAACTGCATGCTATAGCAGTAAACAAGAAAAGAAAGATAACTGCAGGACCTCCATCAGCACTCGCTTTTCCAATGGTACTAAAAATACCCGCTCCTACGATTGCCGCAATACCAAAGGCTGTCAAATCTCGCGCTGTCAAATGTTTGCCTAAAGCGTTATGTCCATCGGCATCCCTTTTTTCAACCTGTTTTAAAATATCTTGTACTGTTTTCTTTCTGAATAAACCCTTTAATGCCATATTGTAAATTTTATCATTAAAAATTAATATACTGTAAATTATATGCTCTTATCTTAAAAATAATGCAGATTATCTTGAAAAATCAAAAGTATAAAACAAATTGAACTAATAAAGTTTCTCGAGCTTTTTTTTTATATTATTTTTTAAAAAAGACAAAATGATTTTTTTTATTATTTTAAAAAGTCAAATCGAATACAATTCAATCAATAAAAGAAAAATCACTTAAACAGACAGAAAACTACTATTCCTTCTAGAATTCATTTCAAGCTGAAAATTATTTCACACAACTTCTTAAAATTGTCACCGGATGCAAAGCCTTTCTACTAGTTCCGTCAAAAATCTGGTGGCGACAACTCGTGCCGGCTGCTGCAATATCCGTCGTCGGTTCAGTTGCTCTAATTTTTGGAAATAAAGTGTCTTCACCCATTTGCATACTGATTTCATAATGTTCTTTTTCATATCCAAAAGAACCTGCCATTCCACAACAACCCGAATTGTAAATAGTAACCGAACTGTTTTTCGGTACATTTAACATTGCAAAAGTCGCCTCCATGGTACTCAATGACTTTTGGTGGCAATGTCCGTGAATTTTTATTATTTTTTCCTCCTCAGAAAATTGTTCTGCATGAATTTTACCTTTTGTACTCTCATTTTTGAAAAACTCTTCAATCGTAAATACATTTTTGGCTAATTTTTTAGCACTTTCTGTATCATCCGCCAATCGAATGTATTCGTCCCTAAAGGTCAATATCGCCGAAGGTTCTATTCCTATCAAAGGAAAATCAGCCGTAATATAATTCGAAAAAACAGCAACATTTATATTCGCAATTGCTTTTGCTTCTTCGAGAAAACCTTTCGAAATAAAAGCTCTTCCACTTTCTTCATGATCCACCAGAATCACTTCATATCCTAATGCTGTCAATAGCTCATGCGCATCAATTCCAACTGAAACATCATAGAAATTAGTAAACTCATCACAAAACAAACATACTTTTCCGTTGACAAAAGAATCACTTGGCGCCTGATTCCAATTTTTCTCATACCATTTCCTAAAAGTTTGTGGAGCCAAAAGCGGCACTTCTCGTTTTAGTGCAATTCCCATGCTTTTTTTCACCAAAGGTAAATTCACCATAAAATTCGTAAACTTTGGAGTGATACTTCCTAATCCATTCAGTTTCGCATTAAAAGCAAAAATTTTATTACGCCATGAAAATCCATTTGCTTTTTGGTATTGGTACAAAAACTCTGATTTTAAAGCCGCTACATCCACATTACTGGGACATTCACTAGCGCAAGCTTTGCAACTCACACACAATTCAAATACTTTATATAATTCTTCGTGGTCAAATTTATTGTCTTTTTCTGAATGCGTTAGATATTCCCGCAACGCATTGGCTCTAGCACGCGTGGTGTCTTTTTCATTTAGGGTGGCGCGATAACTGGGACACAAAGTCCCACCAGCCGAAGGTAATTTTCTACAATCTCCAGAACCATTACATTTTTCTGCAGCACGCAAAATTCCCATGCTATCCGAGAAATCCTGAATTGTTTGTATTTCCGGTTCCACTCTGCCCGCTTCTACCCTAAGATTTTCATCCATTTTGAAAGCGTTTACAATTTTACCTACATTCAAAATGGTGTTGGGATCAAAAGCATGTTTGATTCTTTTTAGCAATTCATAATTCTTATCCCCAATCATGAATGGCAAAAACTCACCTCTTACAATTCCGTCTCCATGCTCCCCACTCAAGGATCCTCTGTATTTTTTAACCAAAATAGCCACTTCGGTTGCGATGTTTCTAAACTGATGTAATCCTTCTGTTGTCTTTAAGTTTAAAACTGGTCGCAAATGAATTTCTCCGGCACCGGCATGCGCATAATAAATAGCGCTCTGCCCGTGGCGTTCCATCATAGCAGAAAACTCGGCAATATAATTGGGTAAATCACTCAACTCGACAGCAGTATCTTCAATAGAATCAGCGGCTTTATCATCACCTACAATACTTCCTAAAAGTCCAAGACCTGCTTTTCGCAACTCATTTATTTTATCAATATCTGCTCCATAAATTTTTGGCAAAGCATACCCAAAATTATTTCTTTCCAAATCAGCAATCAAATCATTAGCTTGTGATTCAGCATCTTCCAGACTGTTATGCGAAGCCACTTCGAGCATAATAACTGCTTTTGGTTCGCCTTGAATAAAAAATCTGTTTTTAGCTTGCTCTCGGTTGGTTTTGGTACAATTCAATATCGTGTCGTCCATCATTTCACAGGTGTACAAATGATGTTTCATCGCAGTAACTACAGCTTCCAAACTTTCCTGAATGGTATGAAAATGAGCTACCACCATCACATTATATATTGGCGGTACATGATCTACTTTCAACGTGATTTCGGTGGTAAAAGCAAGCGTTCCTTCGCTTCCGCAAAGGAGTTTTCCTAAATTTATAGTGTTTTCAGTTCCTCCAAAAAGTTCCGATTTCAATAATAAATCAATTGCGTATCCAGTATTTCTTCTATGAATTTCAGGTTTCGGGAATTCTTTAATAATCTCTTGTTGGTTTTCTCTATTCGAAAGTTCCTCATAAATCGTTTTATAAATCGAACTTTCGAGCGTATTCCCTTTTGCTTTTTCAATGAACTCCGCCGAAGTTATTTCTTTAAATACTGCCGAAGTTCCATCACTCAAAACCGCTTTGATTTCCACTATTTTATCTCGGGTAACTCCATAGCGTATCGATGTGGTTCCCGATGAATTATTGCCTACCATTCCCCCTATCATACAGCGATTTGAGGTCGAAGTATTAGGTCCAAAAAATAATCCGTGTTCTTTTAAATATAAATTCAGTTCGTCCCGAATTACTCCCGGCTGTACTGTAACCGTTTTTTGTGCGGAATCAAAAGTGACAATCTTTGTGAAATGTTTCGAAACATCTACAATTATTCCGTTACCTACTGTTTGACCTGCCAGTGACGTTCCGGCAGTTCTGGGCGTAATTGAAATCTTATTTTTTGCTGCAAAGCGAATAATTTTGACAATATCATCCTCGGTTTTTGGAATCGCTACAGCAACTGGCATAATTCGATACGCCGAAGCATCTGTGGCATACAGTGTTTTATGGAGATCATCATATAAAAGTGTTCCTTCTAATGACTGAGATAATTCTTGTAATTGAGGCGTAATTGACATGTAGTGGAGTAAATTGCTGTTATTTTCACAAATATAAATATATACCTTATTATAAATTAAAAAATCAAATAAGAAAAATTCAAAATATTTAAATCTATTATTGTTTGTCAGAAAGTGTATTCAAACCACTTCATGAAAAATTGGCAAAGAAATTGCGCTGCTAAAATAAGTCAAATTTTAAAACCATTTTAACCGGTAAATTTCACTAAAAAAACTATTTTTGAATACTTTATAAACAAGACTATAATGAAAAATTACAAGCACACCCTTTTGCTTATTACGTTCCTTTTACTTTCTTTTTGGAATGGTAATGCACAAGCATTGGCTACAAATCCAAAAAATGAATTTAGAGCCGTTTGGATTGCTACCGTGGTAAATATTGACTGGCCAAAAACCAATACTGATAATGTTGCCAAACAAAAAGCGGATTATATTGAAATTTTAGACGCTTATAAAAAACTAAATTATAACGCTGTAATTGTCCAAATTAGAAGCGTTGGGGATGCTTTTTATCCAACCGAATTAGCACCATGGTCTCGTTTTTTGACCGGAAAAGAAGGCCAGGCTCCAAAACCTTACTTTGATACATTAGCTTGGATGATTGCTGAAACTCATGCCAGAGGTTTTGAGTTTCATGCTTGGATGAATCCGTATAGAGCTACAATGGATTACAACACGTCGCTTTTGAGTCCGCAACATGATTTTTTCAAGCATCCAGATTGGATGATTAAATATGGTGGGAAATATTATTACAATCCCGCATTACCAGAAGTTCAGAACCATTTACTGGCCATTGTGGAGGAAGTTGTGGAAAAATACGATATTGATGCGATACATTTTGATGATTATTTTTATCCGTACAGAATAAAAGGAGAATTATTTAACGATACTGCTTCGTTTAATAAATATGGAAAAGGACTAAGTATTGAAGATTGGAGACGTTCAAATGTGAATAATTTTGTACGATGTGTTTCCCTTTCGATAAAAAACATAAAACCTTGGGTACAATTTGGCATCAGCCCATTTGGAGTATGGAGAAATAAATCAGTGGATCCCAGGGGTTCTGAAACGGAAGCGGGACAAACAAATTACGATGATTTATTTGCCGATCCGTTAGCGTGGATGCAAAACAAATGGATTGATTACCTCGTTCCACAATTGTATTGGAGCATGGATCATCCTAAAGCATCCTATTCGAAATTATTGCGATGGTGGTCTGAAAATTCGACCAATACCGCAATTTACATTGGAAACGGAAGTTATAAAATCAACGCTGATTCTGATAAAAGATGGAATAATCCAAATGAAATTCCGAATCAAATAGACATCACCAGATCTTACAAAAACATTCAGGGAAATGCTTTTTTTAGTGCCAAATCATTTTTGAATAAAAATCAAAGTGTGACTAAATTACTAACAGAAAACCAATACAAATATCCTGCACTTCCTACTGTGGTTCCTAGTTCCGTAAAAAAAATGGCTATCGTACCCACAGCAAATAACATTTTGATAAATCCTATTTCATCAAGATTCAATGTTACGTATCCTTTGTACAGTAAAGTGCGTTATGTTGTGGTTTATAGCGCCAAATTCAATTCAAAAATTGATGTCAACGATCCAAGTCAAATTATTGATAAAATAGCATTCAAAGACAATGTTGATACGGTTGAAGTTGTGATTCCAACGTATAAATTAGACAAAAACACAACCTGCGCCATTACATTCATTGATTTTTATGGTAATGAAAGTGACCCAACTTTAGTGAACTTTACGCTATAAAATTTAATTGAATATAATACGCTAAAAAATGAAAACAGACAATAGACCTTGGTATTGGATTCCAGTTTTAAACTTTGCTTCCGGATTGCCTTATGCCATTATTATTTCGGTATCGGTGATTATGTATAAAAACCTCGGAATCAACAATGAGGACATAGGAATTTATACTAGCTTACTCTATTTACCTTGGGTAATTAAACCGTTGTGGAGTCCGTTTATTGATCTTTATTCTACTAAGAGAAAGTGGTTTTTAAGCATGCAATTGCTCATTTCACTAGCTTTTTTGATTGTGGGTTTAACGATTCCTTTGAGTAATTTTTTCGTCATCAGTTTAGCCGTTTTTTGGGTAGCCGCATTTGCATCTGCCTCTAATGATGTGGCGAGTGATGGATTTTATTTACTGGTTCTAGAAAAAGACCAACAATCTTTTTTCCTTGGCATCAGAAGTACTTTTTACAGACTTTCCATGCTTACCGGAAATGGATTAATCGTGGTTATTGCTGGTTACTTAGAACAAGAATATAGCGATAAACAAAAAGCATGGTCCTATACAATGGTAGTTGTAGGATTAATTATGACTGTAATTACAATTTACAATTATTTTTCGACTCCAAAAATTGAAGCAAAAATCGCTGAAACGAAAACAGAATCAGTTCCTAGTAAGAGTTTCGGAGCTGTTTTCGCAACTTTTTTTCAAAAGAAACAAATTGTTTTGATTTTGGCTTTCATTCTATTATTCAGATTAGGGGAATCGCAACTGTTAAAAATGCTGACTCCTTTTTTAATAGATCCAATAACTGCAGGCGGAATGGGTTTAACCACTCAGGATGTCGGCGTTATTTATGGAACTTTTGGCGTGCTTTCGCTTACTGTTGGTGGAATTTTAGGAGGTATTGTCATTTCCAGAGATGGATTAGGAAAATGGATGTTACCCATGATTTTAGCAATGCACTTACCCATAATAGGATTCATTTTACTGTCACATTTTCACCCTGGTTCCGTTTTCTATATTTATGCAACAGTAATCGCGGAACAATTTGGTTACGGTTTTGGTTTTGCCGCTTTCATGATGTATTTAATTTATGTGGCTGATGGCGAATCAAAAACCTCTCACTACTCTATCGCAACCGGATTTATGGCATTAGGAATGATGCTTCCGGGAATGTTGAGCGGTTATATTCAAGAATATCTTGGGTATGGAAATTTCTTTATTTGGGTGTTTTTGGCAACCATTCCAGGATTAATTTTATCCAGATTCTTGATTTTCCCAGCCGATTTTGGTAAGAAAACCAAATGATATAATAGCACACGGATAACAAGGATTTACTTCGTAAAGACACGGATAAAAATAGATACTTAAAGATTAAAATTTAAACAAATACAAAAAGTGCTTTCGTTAAACCAATAAAATCCGTTTTTATCTGCGTTTTCGTGATAGCGAATCCGTTTTATCTGGGTACCATAAAAGCATAAAATTCTAACTAATGACATTAGAACAAAAAATAGGACAATTTTTCTTTCCTGCCGTTTTCATCAATGATACCGAAGAAAATATTCAGGCTACAGAACGATTAATCAAAGAGCACAATATAGGCGGATTGACTTTTTTTCATAGTCGAGCCAGCGCAGCAACCAATTATGAAACCAAGAAAAAAATAGTATTAAATGATGATAGTTTTCAGCGTTTAAAAGAACTTATTGTGCGTTATCAAAATTGTGCTACAACTCCTTTATTAATGAGTATTGATGCCGAATGGGGATTAGCCATGCGCGTTGAAAAAACACCTCAATATCCATATGCAATTACCCTTGGTGCTTTACCTGAAAGTGAAAAAAATTTGGTTTATGAAGTGGGAAAACAAATAGGTTTAGACTTAAAATCCGTTGGGATTCATTATAATTTAGCTCCCTTAGCGGACATTAATAATAACCCAAATAATCCTGTAATTGGATACCGTTCTTTTGGTCAAAACAAAGAGAAAGTAGCTGGTTTTGCCTTGGAATATCTCAAAGGAATGAATGATGTCGGGATTTTGGGTTGTCTCAAACATTTTCCCGGACACGGAAATACCAATGTCGATTCGCACTTAGGATTACCGGTTTTAAAAGAAACATTGGACGAATTACTAACAAATGAACTAGTTCCATTTATAAAAGGAATCGAGAATAATGTCGATTCAATTATGATTGGTCATTTGGCCGTTCCCGCTCTGAACGATGGAAAAGATACTTCGGCAACCTTGTCAAAATCCGTTATCGAAACGCTTTTGCGAAAGCAATTAGGTTATGATGGATTAGTAATTTCGGATGCGTTGAACATGCACAGCGTTTCTAAATTATACGATCAAAAAGGACAACTGGAATGGGAAGCTTTCAATGCCGGAAATGATGTGTTATGCTTTGCCGAAAATGTTCCCGAAGGAATTCAGGAAATTCTAAAAAACGCAACTCCAGAGCGAATTGAAGCCAGTTTTCAACGCATTTGGAAATGCAAACAAAAAGCAGGAATCACAGACGGAAATCTGAACTTGCCAAACCTTTCAGAAAATGATTTTGATTTTGTAACCACTTCAAAATTAAACCTAAAAATTGCTCAAAACTCCATTACAAAAATAAAAGACAATCACAATACCGTGACCATTTTTGATGCTAAAAACAGAGAGAATTTCGCCAAAGTCAGCATTTATAAAAATACCGATACTGTGTTTTTTAAAAGCTTGGCTGCTGCTTTGCCTTCCCCAGAATTTAGTTATGAAACTGGAGGTGAATCCATTTTAAACGAATTAGAAACAAATTTAAATAGATTTGACACGCTAGTCATTTCTTTATTTGTTCCAAAGGCAAAACCTTTAAATAATTTTGATATTGAAGACTCTGTACTTCAATTTTTAGGCAACTTATTCACCACCAAAAAATGTATTTTGTATGTTTTTGGGAATCCATATGCGCTTCAAGTGATACCAAATCTGGAACATGCTGCAGGAATTGTCGAAATGTATCAAGATTTTGCAGAATTTCAAGAAGCGGCTGCAGAGCAACTTTTAGAAAACACAAATTGCAAAGGAACTCTTCCTGTGGAGGTTAGCTTACGATAATTAATAATTAAAATCTTTCGAAAATAACAGTATAGTAATTCCCTATTTTGAAATAAATATTTATAATCAACTGATATTTCTATTTACATACAGTATGACTACTTTTGCACCATCAAAAAAAACAACTAAAAAAGTAAATAAAATGTCATTAGTAGGTAAAAAATTTCCAAGTATTGCAGTAGACGCTATCTCTGAAATGGGTGATAATTTAAAAATTAACATTTTCGAAGAAGCTGTAAATAACAACAAAAAAGTACTTTTGTTTTGGTACCCAAAAGATTTCACATTCGTTTGCCCAACTGAATTACATGCTTTTCAAGCAGCCTTACCAGAATTTGAACAAAGAAACACAATTGTAATAGGTGCTTCTTGTGATACTAACGAAGTACATTTTGCATGGCTAAATACTGCAAAAAACAATGGCGGAATTGAAGGTGTTACTTATCCAATTCTTGCTGATACAAACAGAAACTTATCTAACATCTTAGGAATTCTTGATATCGATTCAACTGAATATTCTGAAGAAACTGATTCTATCATTATTGAAGGTTCTAATGTTACTTACAGAGCAACTTACCTAATTGACGAAACTGGAAAAATTTTCCACGAAAGTGTTAACGATATGCCACTTGGTCGTAACGTAAACGAGTATTTACGTATGGTTGATGCATACACACACATTCAAGAAAAAGGAGAAGTTTGTCCTGCAAACTGGGAAGCTGGAAAAGAAGCTATGAGTGCTGACAGAAAAAGTACTGCTGAGTACTTAAGTTTAAACTAATTCAACAACAATGTCAATTGCAATACCAAATTTCAATTTAAAAAATTGAATATTGCTATTGCAATTGTATTTTTAAATTTAAAAAATATGTTAATCGAATTAACCGAAGATACCTTACAGGATTTAATTGCAAAAGACGAAAAAGTAGTCGTTCAATTTTCGGCATCATGGTGCGGAAATTGCCGAATTATGAAGCCAAAATTCAAAAAATTAGCTTCAGAAAACGAAACAATAACTTTTGCTCTTGTTGATGCTGAGAATTTTCCAGAATCCAGAAAATTAGCGAACGTGAGTAATTTACCAACTTTTGCCACTTTTGTAAACGGGAAATTGGTAAACGAAACACAAACAAATAAACAAGAAGTACTAATTGAATTAGTGAACGAAATAGTTTAATTAGATTACTAGACTAGCTTAGATTTTTTAGACTCCTTAGTTTGATTGATTCCTAGAATCTTTCATCTGAAATTTTAAAATATTTAAGAAGTCTAAAAATCTAAAATGTCTAAAAATCTAAGAAGTCTAAATATGAAATTACCCGTAATTAAGCATTTAACGCAGTTTATAGAAGAAAATGATGAAGATTACATCATAGAAACAATCGAAGTTCTGGAAGCAATGACTGAAATTTCGTCATTGAAAGATGAAGAATTAGATGTTATTGGGGAATTAATTTCTAACATGTATGGCGCTTTGGAGGTTAATAAGCTGGTGAAAACCGGAACTGATAAAAAAGAAGCTTTAAACACTTTTATGAAACGTGTTCTGGGATCTATCGATAAATAAAAGAATTTTTAATTCAACAATTATAAAACGCACTCCGCAACGAGTGCGTTTTTTTATTGAACACATTGGAATCTTTCGGTTGATAATTTGAACCAAAATGGTAAACTTATCACGACATTTGAGGACAAATTCTTAAATAATTTTCATACTTTTGAACCTCATTAAAAAACAAATATTATGGCTTCAATTACATTAGGCGGAAATCCAATACACACTTCAGGAGAATTACCAAAAGTAGGCACAAAAATTGCTGATTTTAAATTAGTTAAAACAGATCTTTCTGTAGCTTCATTAAGTGATTTTGCAGGTAAAAAATTAGTTTTAAATATTTTTCCAAGTGTTGACACAGGAACGTGTGCAGCATCAATTCGTAAATTTAATGAAAGTGCCAGTACTTTAGAAAATACAACAGTTTTATGTGTTTCAAGAGATTTACCATTTGCTCAAAAACGTTTTTGTGGAGCAGAAGGACTTGAAAATGTTGTTAACTTATCTGATTTTCCAGAAGGAAGTTTTGGTAAAGCAAATGGTTTAGAAATTACTGACGGACCTTTGGCTGGATTACATTCAAGAGTTATTATTGTTGTTGATGAAAACGGAACAATTACACATACGGAACAAGTTGCTGAAATTGCAGACGAACCAAACTACGAAGCTGCATTAGCGGTACTTTAATCACATCTTGATGGAGTTTCAAAAAGATAATACTTTCTTTACCGGAAGATTAAAAAGCGTTTCTTACGCTTTTAAAGGTGCCGTAAAATTAATTACTACAGAACACAGCATTATGGTACAATTTTCAATAGGAATATTGATTACCATTGCTGGGTTTTATTTTGGCATTTCTAAAACAGAATGGCTTTTTCAAACTTTTGCCATTGGTTTGGTGATGAGTATCGAAGGTTTAAATACAGCAATTGAAAAAGTAGCAGATTTTATTCATCCTAATTATCATGAAAGAATTGGATTCATTAAAGATATTGCAGCAGGGGCAGTATTTTTTGCTGCATTAACAGCAATAGCAATCGGTTTAATCATATATATCCCAATATTACTTTAGATATTATTATAATCCAGAATGGCAAAAATAAAAAAAACAGTTCCTTTAGATAAAAAGAACGACGCTAAAGCCGAGGGAAATAATCTATTAAAAATTACTAAACAACATAAAATTGTTTTTGGTTCTCTTTTGGTATTGTTTTCAATAGCTTTATTATTTGCGTTTATTTCCTTTTTCATTTATGGACAACAAGATCAAAGCGCTGTTAGAGAATTAACGAACAGAGCTGAAATAGTTCACAACTGGTTGGGGAAATTTGGCGCATTTTTAGCTGATTTACTTATTTACAGAGGTTTTGGAATTGCTGCATTTATATTTGTGCGCTTATTTTTCCTAACTGGAATATACATGGTTCTTAGTATTGCTTTAGCAAAGCTCAAGAACATTTGGTTTTGGGATTTATTCGTAATAATTATCTTATCCGTTTTATTTGGTTTTTTTGCTACCTCAGCGCCTGAATTAGGAGGAACTGTTGGATATGAATTGAATCTATTCCTGCAGGACTACATTGGAAAAACAGGAACATTATTAATTTTGCTGTTTGGATTAATCATCTATATAATTTTTAAAATCAAACTTTCTCCAGAGAGTATTCAGTCCTTTTTTGATACTACAAAAAAAGAAATGAAAGCAGTTCCAATCACCAATCCAGTTAATAATGGAAAAAGTGGTTACAACCTGGAAGAATTTGCTGTTGTTGAAGACGAACTGGATGACATTCATTTAAAAACGAATGGTTCACAATTCGAAATTAACAAAGAAGCGTTGAAACCAACCATCAGCAATTCATCTGACATCAACAGAGATCCCGTTGCTAAACCGCTTGCCATGAAGGTTACACCGGTTGCGACTCCAGAAGTTATTTCAAATCCTGATGAATCTTTTGTAATAGAAACAGCTCCGGAAGAAGATATTATAGAGGAAAATCTAGCTTCACGATTAGTGGCTGATTTTGGATTATTTGATCCAACTTTGGATTTATCCAATTATAAATTTCCTACTATCGATTTATTAAAAGAATATTCGACCGGAGGAATTACCATCAACCAAGAAGAATTAGAAGAAAATAAGAACCGAATTGTTGATACACTGCGCAATTACAAAATAGAAATTGCACAGATAAAAGCGACCGTTGGACCATCAGTTACTTTATATGAAATTGTACCGGAAGCAGGAATTCGTATTTCAAAAATCAAGAGTTTAGAGGATGACATCGCTTTATCACTTTCGGCATTAGGAATTCGTATCATTGCTCCTATTCCTGGAAAAGGGACTATAGGAATCGAGGTTCCTAACAAGAATCCAACGATGGTTTCGATGAAAAGTGTTATTGGCTCTGCCAAATTTCAAGAAGCCGAAATGGAATTACCAATCGCTCTTGGAAAAACAATTTCGAACGAAACATTTGTCGTGGATTTAGCCAAAATGCCTCACTTATTGATGGCGGGAGCTACAGGACAAGGAAAATCTGTTGGTTTGAATGCTGTTCTGACTTCTCTTTTGTACAAAAAACATCCAGCCGAAGTTAAGTTTGTTTTGGTAGACCCTAAAAAAGTTGAACTAACACTTTTCAATAAAATTGAAAGACATTATTTAGCCAAGCTTCCTGACATGGATGATGCAATTATTACGGATAATGCAAAAGTGGTCAATACGTTAAATTCGCTTTGTGTTGAAATGGACAACCGTTATTCTTTATTGAAAGATGCGATGGTGCGTAACATCAAAGAATACAACGATAAATTTAAAGCTCGAAAACTGAATCCTGAAAACGGACACCGATTTTTACCTTACATCGTTCTTGTAGTGGATGAGTTTGCCGATTTGATTATGACTGCCGGTAAAGAAGTCGAAGTTCCTATTGCACGTCTCGCACAATTGGCACGAGCCATTGGAATTCACTTAATTATAGCCACACAGAGACCATCTGTGAATGTAATTACAGGTTTAATAAAAGCCAATTTTCCTGCGAGAATAGCTTTTAGAGTTACCTCAAAAATTGATTCCCGAACCATTTTGGATACTCAGGGCGCCGATCAATTAATAGGACGTGGTGATATGCTTTATACTAACGGAAATGATGTGGTACGGGTACAATGTGCCTTTATTGACACTCCCGAAGTAGAGAAAATCACTGATTTTATAGGTTCTCAAAAAGCATATGCAACAGCTTATTTACTTCCTGAGTTCGTTGGGGAGGAAAGTGGCATTAATCTTGATATGGATATCTCCGATAGAGATACTTTGTTTAGAGAAGCTGCCGAAATCATTGTAAATGCACAACAAGGTTCGGCTTCATTGTTACAAAGAAAACTAAAACTAGGCTACAACAGAGCAGGTCGATTGATTGATCAACTCGAAGCTGCAGGAATTGTAGGCCCTTTTGAAGGAAGTAAAGCACGCAGTGTAAACATTTTGGACATGAGTTCTCTTGATCAATTTTTCAACAATGAACAAAACAACTAATACCATGAAATCAAAAATTCAAGAATCTAAAAAAAACAATACAGAAAATATGGGGAAAAAATTTCTTTTAATTGCAGCATTATTATTTTTTAGTTTCTCAATACAAGCACAAGACAAAAAAGCAAAAGAACTTTTAGATCAAGTTACCGCTAAAGTAAAAAGCTACAATACAATCATAATCGATTTCAAGTATTCTTTGAATAACGCTAAAGAAAATATCAATCAGGACAGTAAAGGAAATGTAACTATGAAAGGCAATCAATATGTATTGAATTTCATGGGAGTGACTAAAATTTTTGATGGTAAAAAAACATATACTATTGTTCCAGAAGATGAGGAGATTACTATTTCTAACGTGAATGAAAAAGATGACAATGCGATTACTCCTTCGAAAATGTTAACTTTTTTCAATACCGGTTATAAATACAATATGGATATTTTACAGAACGTAAAAGGCCGAAAAATTCAGTATATAAAATTAGTTCCTACCAATTCTAAAGATCAGAGAAAAGAAGTATTACTAGGGATTGACATCCAAACAAAACACATCTATAACTTAATAGAAGTGGGTAAAAAAGGTACAAAAACAACATTAACGGTTAATTCTTTCAAAACCAACCAACCTTTGTCAAAAAATCAATTTACATTTGCGGGAAGTAAATATCCAAATTACTACATCAACAAATTAGATTAATCTATTCGGTGAAAATTCTTGACAAATACTTATTAAAAACATTCTTGACTACATTTACTACGGTATTTGTAATCCTATTTTTCATTTTTATACTTCAAACCGTCTGGTTATTCATATCAGAATTGGCTGGAAAAGATTTAGATTTATTAATGATTATTAAATTCCTGGCATTTTCCATGCCTCGAATTGTACCATTGGTATTGCCTCTCTCTATATTATTGGCTTCCATAATGACCTTTGGTAATTTAGCTGAGAATTATGAATTCGCAGCGATGAAATCTTCTGGTATTTCATTGCAAAGAGCCATGAGAAGTTTGACAGTATTCATCGTTTTATTAAGTATTGTTGCCTTTTTCTTTTCGAATAATGTTATTCCTTATGCGGAATACAAATTCATCAATTTTAGAAAAAATATTGCACAGGTAAAACCGGCATTAGCAATAGCCGAAGGTCAGTTTAACGATGTGGGATCTTACAATATTAAGGTAAATAAAAAATCCGGTGAACAAGGCAATATTCTTACCGGTGTGACAATTCACAAAAAATCGAACATTGGTGACGGAAGTAAAACCGTAATAAAAGCAAAAGATGGGGAGTTAATCAGCAGTGAACAATCCAGTATTTTACAATTGGTGCTAAACGATGGGTATTACTACGAGGATATTGTTCCAAAAAAATATGAAGATCGTAATAAAATGCCTTTTGCCAAAAGTTCTTTTAAAAAACACATCATCAACATCGATTTATCTGAATTAAATAAGACCGATGTTACAGATGAAAGTGTGGCAAATACGAACACAATGCTGACTGTTAATGAATTAAAATACACCTTAGATTCATTAAACAAGAATATAAAAAATGACATTATTTCATTTTCTGAAAATAGCAACATGCGAGTTGGTATTCCGGTAAATAAAAAACTGGAGAAAGCACCAAAAAGAAAACCGCTTCCTAAAGATATTCTGTCATTATATACTTTAGAACAAAAATCGGATATTTTAAAAATAGCGGTAAGTAATCTTGCCAGCACAACCTACTCCATTGATACCACAAAAGCAGACCTAGACAATAAACGAAAAAATATAAATAAACATTTATTAGCTTTTTACGATAAGTTTGTAATTGTATTTGCTTGTTTTCTAATGTTTTTCATTGGAGCACCATTGGGAGCAATCATCAGAAAAGGTGGTTTAGGACTTCCAATTGTTTTTGCAATTTTAATTTTTATTACATTTCACTTTATAAATACTTTTGGAAAAAGAATAGCACAGGAAAACGGAATGACTCCTTTTATGGGAGCTTGGTTATCCTCTTTTATCCTGACTCCCTTAGCTGTTCTATTAACATACAGAGCCACAAACGATATTGGATTAATAAACATGGACGTTATTCTGGCTCCATTCCAAAAAATAATTAAAAAAATACTACCATCACAAAATTAACAACACAAATGGTTACAAATAACATACAACTCAACACAATTGAAGAAGCGATTGAAGATATTCGCCAAGGAAAAATAATCATTGTTGTTGACGATGAGGACCGCGAAAATGAAGGAGATTTTTTGGCTGCAGCCGAAAAAGTGACACCAGAAATGATAAATTTCATGGCAACACACGGTAGAGGATTAATTTGTGCTCCACTGACAGAAAGCCGTTGTAAAGAATTGGGATTGCATGTAATGGTAAGCAACAATACGGATCCAATGGAAACCGCTTTTACAGTTTCAGTAGATTTAAGAGGCAATGGAGTAACAACAGGAATCTCTGCGGGAGACAGAGCAAAAACTATTTTATCATTAGTTGATTCTAAAACCAAACCGCACGATTTAGCACGTCCGGGACATATATTCCCCCTAATTGCAAAACAAGGTGGTGTTTTAAGAAGAACAGGACATACCGAAGCCGCTATAGATTTCGCAAGACTAGCTGGATTTAAATCCGCAGGTGTGATTGTAGAAATCATGAACGAAGATGGTTCGATGGCACGTTTACCACAATTAGTAGAAGTGGCTAAAAAATTCGATTTGAAATTAGTTTCCATCGAAGCTTTAGTCGCCTATAGAATGCAACATGATAGTTTGATTGTTAAAAAAGACGATTTTGACATTGAGACCCGTTTTGGTACTTTTAGACTAAGAGCATACCAACAGACAACTAATAAACAAATACATATCGCTTTGACCAAAGGAACTTGGAATTTGGGAGAATCAATTTTAACCAGAATCAATTCGTCACAGGTGAATAATGATTTGTTGGGCACATTGACCAATAACGCGGATCAACAACTGGATGATATGTTCCAGGTGATAAATGAAGCCGGAAAAGGTGCTGTTATTTTCATCAATCAGGACATGCAATCCGTAAATCTATTGAATCGTATCGCTGAACTTAAATCATTACAAGCACAAGGTGAAATGAAAGCACCTAAAATTGTTATTGACAGCAAAGATTTTGGTATCGGAGCACAAATATTACATGATATTGATATCTCAAAAATTAGATTAGTATCCAATACTGAGGGAACAAAACGAGTAGGAATGATTGGATATGGGCTAGAAATAACCGAATATGTAAAGTATTAACCCCAATCGTTACTATTTTATAAAAATAAGTTTAATCTAAAGTAAAGAAAATGAAACCTTTAAAAATTAGCTCTAAAAATAGATGCTTTTTTTCTAAAAATAGATTTGCATAACCAAAAAAGGTTCTTATATTTGCACTCGCAATCAGGTAATGAAAGCGACATATTGGAGAAATGGCAGAGCGGTCGAATGCGGCAGTCTTGAAAACTGTTGACTGTAACAGGTCCGGGGGTTCGAATCCCTCTTTCTCCGCGAGCCGAAAGGCAAATGGTTACAAAACCCACTAAATTCAACAATTTAGTGGGTTTTTTCGTTTATAGGAATATCAAACTATTCATTTAATCTCAAAGTTTTGGTGTCTTTCGAGGTGTCACTAAATTATAAAAATTTAAGTGACACCTCTCACAGAAAATCACCAGTACAGCAAGGTGTTCAACAACATATTCAAAATATGTACATCTTGTTTGTAATTATTAGAAATTTTAAATTTAATAATAACTAAAAGGTTACCACTTATGAACACTAATGTATCAATTCTCTTTTACATAAAGAGATCAAAAGCCAACAACGAAGGCATCTGCCCTATTTAAGCAAGAGTAACAATCCAAGCCAAACGATTTGAGTTTAGTGCTAACAAGTATGTAAATCCCGAAAGATAGTCAGGCGAAGGATCTAAAGTTAAGGGTACTAATGAAGAAGGTAGAACAATAAACAGCCATCTGAATTATTTGAAAAATCAAGTTTTGGAAGTAGAAAAAAGATTGTTAAAAAAATATATCAAAATTATTTCCGAAAATTTGAAGAATGAATTGTTTGGAACTACTGAAACTAAATGTATGCTCATTCCCATTTTCCAAGACCACAATAACAAAATCAAATAACTGGTTGGCAAAGAATATGCTCCAAGTACATTAGAACGTTACAAAACTTCGTTGAGTTATACTAAAGAATTTCTAAATGGAAATATAAAGTTTCGGATATCGAGATAAATAAAATAGATCACGCTTTTATAACCGATAACGAGTTTTGGTTAAGAAGCGTTGGTAACTGTGCCAATAATACGGTGGTAAAGTATGTTAAAAATTTTAGTGAAATAATTAAACTTTGTTTGGCCAATGACTGGTTCGACAAAAATCCGTTTACGAATTACAAATCGAAAGCTAAAGAAGTCGAGATAGTTTATTTATCTGAAGGAGAAATTCAAAATATTATTGAAAAAGATTTTAAAACACAAAGGTTATCGCTAGTACGTGATATATTCCTTTTCAGCTGCTTTACTGGTTTGGGTTACATTGATGTCAAAAACTTAACAAAATTGCATATAAGCATCGGTATTGATGGCGAGAAATGGATATTTACCCACAGACAGAAAACTGAAACCGCTTCTAAAATTCCAATTCTTCCAATCACCCAAATGATTATCGATAAGTATAACGACCTTCCGGAAAGTAAAAATCAATACAGACTACCTCTTATTTTGAGTAATTAGAAAATGAATGCATATTTAAAAGAAATTGCAGATGTTTGCGGCATTAATAAGGATTTAACCTTCCACATTGCTAGACATACTGTTGCAACGACTGTAACGCTTACAAATGGTATTCCAATTGATAGTGCAAGTAAAATGCTAGGTCAAAAATTTGAGAACTACATAGCATTATGCAAAAGTTTTGGATAAAAAAATAAGAGAGGATATGATAATTTTAAAAAAAAATTGTAGAAATAAACATGAAAAAAAAATCCTATCTACTTTAATATTAATTTCGTTTGATTAAGAATGCAAAAATTAAAAAATTGATTTAGAAATCATAAATAGTAATCTATGCGATATAATAATGTATCTCAAAATGGATAATTAAATTACTACAATTCATTTTATATGAAATGAAATAAAAAAAAGTGCAGGTTAAACTGCACTTTTTCTCCAACACTATTGCAGTAATCAATTATGAAGATTATAAAATTAATCAAATAGTGTAAAATTTATCTTCATATTGTAATTACTACAAAGTCGTAGCTAAAATATTTACAGAATTTAATGCTACCTCATTTAAAATGCAGTCTGCTTCCTTTTCTTCAGCTAAAGTTTGAGTCAATAATTTTGCAACATCATTTTTGCCAATAGTCTTTGCGAAGGCGATCAATGTCCCGTACGACGCAATTTCATAATGTTCAATTTTTTGTGAAGCAGCAATGATTCCCGCGTCACGCACAGCGCCAGGTATAGTCTCTTCTAATATACTGTCACCTTCTTTTAAGAGTCCGGTCATTGCTTCACATTTTTTACCTTCTGCCTTTACTCCTAATAGCTCAAATACTTTTTCAAGTCGGATTACTTGGTTTTTAGTAATTTCCAAATGTTCCATTATATTATTTGCAAGAATTGCTGAAGTTGCATTTGCTGCCATTTTAGGCAAAGCATTAACTAAAGCGCTTTCTGCCCAATAAATATCTTTTAAACTATCAATAAATAACTCTTTGAGTTCAGTTGCCGCACCAGTTTTTGAGGGTACAAATTGATTTACTATTCTTTTGTCTGTGGTGCCTTTTGTTTGATTTTCCATTTTTAAATCTTTCATAGTTTAGAATTTTTATATGTATAAATTGGGTTCACGTTGCCAAACACGATGGCTACTCAATGTAGTTATAAACTTTTGTATGTGAAGAGCGTTTGCTATTTCATCCGTTATAATTATCCCCCAATCGCTATCTGTAATTTTTGATGAAAATGGTGCCAAGCTCACTAAAAGTGCTGCATCACCTTCAGCACCAATTACTTTGCAATGTTTGTAGGCATCATTTAAAAATTCGCTCATATCGTCACTTTCCGCAAGCGTATTTAAATTGAGTCCATACGGAATATAGACTGCATCAAATAAAACTGAGGATGAGGTTAAGAAACTATAATCTACAGATAGAGCACCACCATCATTTGTTGATATCGCGCCTAGATTAGGAGCAATTATAAATCCTTTAGCATCTTCTTTAAGTAAGGCAATTTTTAAACTTGATACGCTCTCTGCTGAAACTCCATCTGTGCAAATAATAGCTACTCTTCGTGAAGCAATTATTGTGGAATTAGTTGGATTATTAATCATACTAAGTGCCTGGGAATTGGTAACTTCTTGGGGTGTCTCAAGAGGTTCTTGAATACCATTTTCATTTTCCGGTGATACACCATGGTTCAGAGGTCTTTCTAAAATTGGTGGAACTATTGTTCCGATACCTTTGGATACACATTCAGCTAGTGTTTCATCGACTAGAGATAAGAGACCCAACATTCTGGAACGTATAGCGGCTGTCTCAACTTTTCCAAGTTCAAAACGGAGTGCTTTCACAATATGACTCTTTTCAACTGTTGTTTGGCTATTAAAGAATAATTTTGCTTGCGAAAAATGATTATTAAAACTTTCGCTTCGTTCTCTAACTTTATGAGCATCAATACGCTCACTGAAACTTGCAAATCCGCCGTCACTGATTTTAGATTGGTAAGGACAACCACCTCCTAATGAATTTGGATGATAGCTTACTCTCCCTTTGTCAATTTGTTGACGCATCGCACCATCCCGTTGGTTGTTGTGTGTAGGCGCAACACTTCTGTTAATCGGTATTTCATGAAAATTAGCACTACCAAGTCTCGATAACTGCGTATCTGTATAAGAAAATAGACGGCCCTGCAGTAGAGGGTCATTACTAAAATCTATTCCAGGAACAATATGGCCAGGATGAAAAGCAATTTGTTCAGTTTCTGCAAAAAAATTGTCTGGATTTTTGTTAAGAACCATTTTCCCGATAATGGTTACAGGAACAAGGTCTTCAGGTACTAACTTTGTTGGATCTAGCAAATCGAAATCATATTTGTGTTCATCTTCAATAGGAATAATTTGTACTCCAAGTTCCCACTCTGGGAAATTCCCCATATCAATTGCTTCCCAAAGGTCTTGTCTATGAAAATCTGAATTTTTGCCCGAAATTTTTTGTGCTTCATCCCAAGCAACGGCATGGGTGCCTAATTTAGGCTTCCAATGAAACTTTACAAAAGTGGCTTCATCGCTTTCATTGATTAATCTGAAAGTATGAACGCCAAAACCTTCCATCATTCGATAACTCCTAGGAATAGCTCGATCTGACATCACCCACATTATCATATGCATAGATTCCGGCATCAAGGAAATGAAATCCCAAAATGTATCATGAGCAGATGCTGCTTGAGGTATTTCATTATGAGGTTCAGGTTTCACTGCATGAACAAGGTCAGGAAACTTTGAAGCATCCTGAATGAAAAAGACTGGGATGTTATTGCCAACTAGATCATAATTTCCCTCTTGTGTGTAGAATTTCACCGAAAAACCTCTCACATCTCTTGCAAGATCAGTTGAACCGCGTGATCCAGCAACAGTTGAAAATCTAGTAAATACAGGTGTTTTAATCCCTTTTTTTTGTAAAAATCCAGCTTTGGTTAACTCGGGTATTGGATTAGTAACTTCAAAGAAACCATGTGCTCCTGAGCCTCTAGCATGCACAATTCTTTCAGGAATTCTCTCGTGATCAAAATGCGTTATTTTTTCTCTCAATATAAAATCTTCCAATAATGTTGGTCCTCGATCTCCTGCTTTAAGAGAATTATTATCATCATTAATTTTAACACCCTGATTTGTTGTCATAGCCTTATTGATACCATCGCTTTTATTTTTTGATAAATCACGAAGTTTGTCATCTTGCATATTTTCCATTTTGATTTTTTTTAAATTAGTTAATTTGCTTACAATTTATTTTTCATTATTGCATCTGATGTTTAATCAAAATTATTATGATTCAATTGTAATTTGTTACATCTTTTGATTCAAGTCTTACATAATTTAAACTGTATATCTATGTATCCATCTTTCTGCCACGATACTTATAATAGTTTGAAAACAAGATTTTTGTCATTAAAGAATTTTTATCAAAAAATTTTGTCATAAGGATATTAGGTATTCTTTCTAAAATTTTTTAAATATGGTGGTTAAATTTAAAATGTGGTGGCAAGGATATTATTAACGCTCATTAATTGATAACGGTTGTTTAGTTTCATATACTAAAAAAATAGTACAAAAAACATATTTGAGTTTACACTGCTATCGGATAATTAATTATTCTTTGAAAAAGATACAAACTCATTATTATTGCCTTTAAAGCAATTTACAAGGCGGATTTTAAAACATTTTTAGCATTGCTGTTATCCAGTAAGTTTTAGATGTGTTCTTTTACCTCTTGTTCCGTTTGTTTTTATTATTGATCATTAATATTTGATAAACCTCACGATTTATATTTATCTATTGTTGGGACTTCTTTTACTAATAGATTTTATACTGATTTTAAGGACTCGCATTGGAATACCTCTTTACGGAGTCCGCTACTTGAGAAACGATGTTTGCGAGTATTATAAACTAATTTAATTTTCATTTTTTCACAGAATGATCGACCTGTAAAATTGATGTTTTTATATTCATCACCTAATACTCTAACATCAATAGGGAGGGTTTGTAAAATATCTTCTAAATCCTGCTCAGTTGTATATGGGATAATTTCATCAACAAATTTGCAGGCTTTTAGTTGAATATAACGTTCTACCACGGATTGGGTAGGTTTATTTTTTTCTGGTCGATCTATGGTTGGATCGGTCTGCAATCCTACAATTAAATAATCACAATACATTTTTGCCTCTTCTAGCATACGAACATGGCCTGCATGTAAAAGATCAAAGGCACTGAAGGTAATACCTGTTATTAATTTGATATTTCTCATTTTATATTTTTTTTAAATGATTTGTTTTAAAAGGGTCAAGACATAATCAATAATTCCTATAGGTTGTTGGAATTTTTCTTGAGCATTTTTGATACAATTTATGTATGGTAGATTCGGTAACCTATCACCATTCGGATTCAAATCCCATATGCCACACTGACTATAATTTAATAGATTATCCCAGTCAGGTCGATCGATTACAGGGTAAATACAGATACCATTGAAGTCAACGCCATTTTTTTTTGCCCTCTCACATTCTTGGGTAATTTCATCCATCCATTCTACACGACCTGTACCAAAATGGCCTGTCTCAGATAAGAATATAGGTTTGCGATATCTTTTATAAGCTGACTGCAATAAAATGGATAGTGGTTTTCTAATCTTATGTGTTTGCTCTGGCCACTCAAGAGTTTGACCATCAACTGACCACTGGCAATTCCAGTAGTAGTTAAAGCCTAGAATATCAAGAAACTCTTCTGATCCGCCCAGTTCTGGGCACATTCTACCACTTATGATATCCATAGCTTGATATTGATGCTCATTCAATAATTCAAAATCTTTATAGTCTTCCTGTGGACATTTATGAATACTCACCAAGGGTTCTACGAGTACAATTATACAATCAGGGTCAACTTTTTTTAATGTTTGTATTCCAATAATGGCTGCTTGACATAAATGGTATTTAATATCCCAACCATTATTGGTAGCAAAGGGAACAGTACCTTTATTATCCCCACTATACCACGATAAAAAACTAATTTCATTTATAGGGACTACATACAATTGATTAGTTGTGCTATTTTTGTGAAAAATTGCAAATTCGCGGCAAAGGGAATTAAATCTGTGATTAAAATGAGGGTGACTCGGGTAAATCCCATCAGGATAGCCAAAATGAATTAGATCCCAAATCAGTTGTATACCAAAATTATCAGCCGCTTTGATGCGATTAATGACTCCAGAAAAATCGAAAACACCGGGAGTTTTCTCTACTTTGCTCCAGCATATGCCTTCACGCACTGTCTTAATACCAAGGGAGGATAGTATTTCATAATCGCTAAAATATCGTATGTCGTGTTGAGTTTCTTTTAAAAGATTTACTCTATTGCCTGAGCGATTAATATGATCAGCACATTCAAAGCCACCCATAAAAAAACTATTGAAAAGATTCATTATGAAGTTGTTTTTAGATTTTCAGCACAATTTAAACTTTTGAATAGATCTAAAGCATTTTTAAAAGCTTGATCCATATTAAAATATTTGTAGTTTGCCAATCTACCTACGAAATGAATATTAGTAAGTTGTTCAGCTTCAAATTTGTATTTTAAATATATTTCCTGATTTTTAGGATTTGGCACAGGGTAATAAGGCTCGCCCTCATCTACTGTAAATTCTCTTACAATAGTTGTTTTTGCTGATTTTTGATTTCCAAAATGCTTGTATTCAATAATACGTGTAAAATCAACTTCGATTCCAGGATAGTTCACCACGGAATTTTCTTGAAAGTATGGAGCATCTATAGTTTCACTAACAAAATTAATAGACCGATATTCTAGTTTTTCACTCAAACTGTGCTTAAAATCAAAAAAACGATCCACGGGACCCGTATAAAATAGCTTTTCAAAATGGGAATACTCACTTCTATTATCAAAATAATCAGTTTCTAATTTAATTTCAATATTGCTATGACTAAGCATATTTTCAAAAAGTTGCGTATAGCCACCCATAGGCAGCGCCTGATATTTATCTATGAAGTAGCGGTCATCGTGATTATATCTTACAGGAATACGATTTAACACAGAGGCATCTAGTTCTGATGGGTATTTATCCCATTGTTTTTTTGTGTAGTACTTAAACATTTTGTCGTATAATACAGCTCCAACACGATCCAAAACCGCTTCCTCTCCGTTTCGAGGATTTGCAAAGGGAGTACGATTCTCCTCTAACCAGAACCTCATTTCTTCCTCAGTAGTGATGTTTGTACCAAATAAAATATTAACTGTTTTGATGTTCACTGGTATAGGTACTGTTTGATTATCTACTCTTGCAACCACAGTGTGCTCCCAAGGGTACCAAGACGAAAATCTGTTAATATATTTCCAGACTTCTTCATCATTTGTGTGAAATAAGTGAGCGCCATATTTTGACACTAAAATTCCATTTTCATCTATAAAATCGTAACAATTACCGCCGATATGGTTCCGCTTTTCCAAAATCAGAACTTTTTTACCAATAGATGCGTATCGCTCTGCAAGAACGGCACCAGAGATTCCTGCGCCTATTATAACAATGTCGATTTTTTTCATTTAGCAAATGTGTTTATAATAGTTGTCATTTTTTGAGCTGTAGCATCCCACGAAGTATTCTTAAGAATTTTACAATAACCTTCTTGCTTGCTCAACATACTTTTATCAGAGTCAAGGATAGTGGTAATCGTATTGGCAAACTCTTCGGCAGTATCTATAAGATTTATACAGTTTTCGTAATCGCGTACCACGTCTTTGATTTTTGTGGATATGATGGGTTTATCCGCAGCCATAAACTCTAAGGTCTTTGTAGGACTTATATATTTAGTTGATTCATTCAGTGCAAACGGCATCATGGCTATATCAAAAGCTTTTAGATAATTGGGTAACACTTCATAAGATCGCATGCCCAAGTAGTAAATATTTTGATCTTTGGGCAAAT
Organism: Flavobacterium pasteuri; assembly: GCF_048286615.1. Taxonomy (NCBI): domain Bacteria; kingdom Pseudomonadati; phylum Bacteroidota; class Flavobacteriia; order Flavobacteriales; family Flavobacteriaceae; genus Flavobacterium; species Flavobacterium pasteuri. Next base: position 95,052 of record NZ_JBLVPN010000010.1, read on the forward strand.
CACCATCTTCAATTTTGGCTAATGGACCAATCATAACAAATGATACATTGGGTAAAATTTTAGCAGTGTTATGTAATAATTCTAAATCAATTCTTTCATCAATTACACCATAATATCCTACTATAGGATTTTTAAGAAAGAAAATATCAGATGGTACTTCAATTCCATTCTGTGCTTTCGCAAAGTGTGTTTCATCAACCGAACTTGGAAAACAGTACACATTTGAATGTAGATTCTTTTTTGATTCGAATAATGACTTCCCTCCAGTAAATACAATATCAGCATGGGACAGTAGAAATTTTTCTTGATTAATTAAATGTTTGGATGCTCCCTTAAATAGTGAAAGTTCATCCATGCAATCATAAATAACTGTTTCAAAATTTATGACAGTTAGCAAAGGGCTAAATGATGAAGAGTAAAACCACCCAATTACTGGTTTATTGCTTTTTAAAAATTTTTTCAGTAAAAGAGCAATATCCTCTATATCATCTACTTTTGGTTTAAAAACGTCAATATTCTCAGTGATATTGATAGTCGTATACGTGTCTTTTGCTCCTGGTGATTTTGCAATAGGCTCCTCTACGAAAAGTACTTTCATATTTTTTGATAATCTACTAATAAGGTGTTGCGGTCTTTGATATACAAACTCCCATCTTAGGTGACAAAATACAATCATGTCATACTGCGGTACAATGTCTTTTTTTACTAGAGCCACATTATTATTAAGCATTATTGTTTTCTCCATTTTAGTTTTCATAGTAATTCAAATTTTAAGTTAATATTTATTTGATGAGATATTGGAAGAAAAATATTATCTATTGAATTCTCAAAATTAGTTTACTTCTACTTTTAACAATTATATCATTTTCATACCTATGAATAAAAAGTATTACAATTATATAAGAGATATTATTTCTTTTTAAATATCTAATTTGGGATAATAAAATCATGTAACTAATGGTACAAATGGTATAAAAATTAAGCGATAGCGTTTCCATAAATTTGCTTTTATTAATCTTTAAAAAAATAATCCTATGAAAACTAATGTAACAGAAAAAGAGGCTCAAACTTCATCAAAAGCTAAGAGTAAAGGGTCAGATAGTAAAATGATAAACGCTGCGGAAGGGTTGAGAGAATTATTTATAAACTCTCTAAAAGACATTTATTGGGCTGAAAAGGCACTTGTCAAAGCATTACCCAAAATGGCAAAAAATGCAACCTCAGCTAATCTTGTAGAAGCAATTAATAGTCATTTAACAGTCACTAAGGAACAAGTTACTAGACTTGAAAATATTTTTAAATCTATTGGGGAAAAAGCTAGCGCAAAAAAGTGTGAAGCTATGGAGGGCTTAATTACAGAAGGGGAATCTATTGTAGAAGAAACCAAAGCAGGTTCCGTGCGTGATGCCGGAATAATTGCCACATCACAAAAAATCGAGCACTACGAAATAGCAACTTATGGTACTTTAGCTGCATTTGCTAAAACACTTGGAGAAAAAGAGGCTGCTCGCTTGTTAGAGGTTACGCTAGGTGAAGAGAAAGAGGCGGATATTAAGTTAACGGAAGCTGCCTACAATACAATAAATTTTGATGCTGTAGAGTAGAAATAAAATAATTTCAATTACATGAAATCAAAATCGATACCCTTTAATCATCCTGTGATGTTCTTTAATCACAGGATTTTTTTGATTCTTCTTTTATTAAGAAAAGTATTTAAAATAAAGAATAATTTTAAGCAGAAAAATATTCTGTTTATCACTATGATTAGTTACTCACAAAAGTTCTAGAACAAGAAATATTGGTTCGTCATTAAATTAATATGAGTTCTTAATATTTTTCAATTTAACAATTTCCTTCAAAATGATTAAAATTTTAAAGTGTTAAAAAAAAGGTTTCTCTACTAAGATCCGATATTTGGTACTGCCAGTTCACACTAATAACTTTTTGCAGATTTTTTTTAAGAATTTCAAAATCGTTAGGTTTTTTGATATAAACATTAGCTCCTAAAACAAAACAATTATGAATATCCTCAGTTTCACACGAAGTTGAATATATTGCTATTGTTAAAAGTTGCAATTCTGGAGACTGTCGAATTTCTGTTAGGCAATCTATCCCACTTCTTCCTGGCATATTTAAATCTAAAAATAATATTGTGGGTAATTTGATATCAAAAGTTTTTAGATATTCCATCAATTCTTCGCCATCATTCACAAATTTGATTAATATTTTTTTTGAGAAAGATGCAATAGCATCTTTAAAAAAAATACGTTCTTCTGAATCATCATCAGCGAAGATTATGTTCATAGTAATGTCTTTCATAAATTATTGATGTTAAAGTTTTATAATTTTGTTGAGTTGTTGTGTCTTTTTTTCATCCATTATTTGTTTAAACATAGTCGGTGTAATTCCGATTTTGGTTTTAAATTGATTGGATAAATGAGCCACACTACTATAATTTAGTTCATAAGCGATTTCTGTGAGTGAATATTTACCCTCAATTATCATTTGCTTTGCTATTTCAATTTTTTGAAGAATTATGTAATTTTCAATTGAAATATATGCTATTTCGGAAAATACTGTAGAAATATGGGTGTAGCTTAAGTCCAAAGTCTCGCTCAGATATACAGAAGTTTTTCTGTTTTTCAAAGCTCTATCATTTTTGATGACCAAAGAAATTGCATCCTTTATTCTTTGTAAAAAAATTCTTTTAGGATCGTCACTAATTTCGATTCCATAACGGGCTAGATTTTTTTCTAAATTTTGAAAAACTTCACGAGAAATCCCTTGTTTAATAATAATCATCATATTATTAATTTCATATGGAATTGAGAAATTCTCTAATTGCTCTCTAGTTACTATTTCACAGCATTTATTTGAGTTATATTTTATTTGGAAATGCATTTGTTTCAGATTTTAAGAAATAATTAATTTGTTAAATCAATTACCGGTTAAGTTTCTAGTTTACAAGATTGATAAAATTACGTTTGGGGCACTTACAATAATTTTTCATAAAGTAACATAATGTTCCAGCGGGGCAGCTAAAAGTTATGTTTGTTTTTCAACAGGATGAGATCTAATTTTTTAATTAGGTATCTTTTTAATAGTAAAGAGATAAATTACATCTGCTGAAATTTGTCAAAATTTTAATTATCCAAAATTTAATATTTGTTTAAAGTTTATAATTTTTTAATTTCTCGGATTTACGGATCATTAATTAGTTTAATTTGAAAATGGACATATGATTTTATTATTTTTAAGGCAAATTTCCAATCAATAATTTCCAAAGTAATTAAAGCCGTTAAAAAATTATAAAAATTATTTTTTTCAATATAATCAAAACCACTCTTAAATTTTACATCTTCAAAAATCATAATATTCACTTTTTTTGCGTTTAAAAAATTGCTTTTGATGCATTACGAATTTACTTCAATAATGTTACTTTTACTTATATAATTAAAAATAAACATTATATAATTTCCACTTTCATCTTGGCTAATCTAATTTTATATGTGAATTATTGAAATCGTAGCCCATATTTTTCATCTTATAATTTGGTTTATTAAGCATTAATAAAAGTTATCAAAAATTAAATTTAAGGCAGAAGGCCTACAGTGTAATCTTTATAACCCTTAGTGTTATATTTTTAATGCTGATGCTAATGTTACTAAAATTAATGGGCTAAGTACTTTTACTAAAACACTACTGTAAATTTTATAAAAGTAAAGACTATACAGTGATGTAATTAAAATCTATAAATTTTTATTAAACAATTGTTAAAAATTCAATTCTCATGAATAGTGTATTTTAGGTTAAATAACATGTTTTAACAATAAGCAATTAATGATGAGACGCTAAAAAATAAAATCTCAAGTCGACATATTTTAACATTTCTTCATATTTTCTAATGATTCCTAAATTACTATTTGCTCTCATTTAGTATGCTACTACAAGGATAATGTCAAAAATATCATTAACTGATTAATCTCTTTTACACAATTTAACTATTGTATTACATCATTTTTATAATTAAATATTTTCAAGGTTATAAAATCTTGTAAACCATCCGTTTAAACGTGTAAAATCTTAGTGGGTAATAATCCTAAATTTGAAATATATAATCATTAGAATAATGTTTAAAGCTAAAAGTATGAGAGAAACTGTTAGAAATAAAATTAAAAAGAGGATTGGATTTAAAACAATAACTAGAACTGGAACTTGTAAGCGTTGTACAGCACTAGTTTAAAATAATCACCACAAAATCAATGTTAAATGAATTAAGTAATTAAATTAAAAATTAAAACTATGGAAAACAATGCAAATGGTAATTACAATCAGGATGATCGTAATTATAAAGACGAACCAAGAATTACAGAATTTGAAAAATCTAAATTGAATCAAGATCCAAATCAGTTTGCCGAGAATGATGGACAACTAAACGAGGAGAGATTTAATTCGTTTGAACAGAGGGATAGTGAATCAGCTACATCTTCATCAAACTTCCAAGAAAGTGCATCAGGAAACGGAAGCAGGAATAGTGACAATGATCAAAATTCAAATCCAAATTTTAATTCTGATGATACTATTGAAGAACTAGGTGAAAGAGATGATGACGCTTTTAAAGATATAAATCAGAATGAAGGGATTTTTGTAGAATCTGTTTCAGAAAATCAAAGCGAGTTTAATGCCGATGATAATGATGACGATGAAAAAGATGATGACGATGATGACGATGATGACGATGAAAAAGGCTTTGAAAATGATAATGGCAAAGCTGATAATATTGGTCATATTATTTAAATGATTATCCTCTGATTGAGGTTGTTTTCCAGATAAAAGTCAGCGACCTCAATTTTTAATTATCGAAATACTTTGGAAATATTTATTTTTCAATACTTATATTTTGAAAAAAAATAAGTTTAGTTTCATGATTTTAATATATAGTATTTAACAAATAGGCTATCATTCTAATAAATACTCGAAATAAATTTCGTTTTAAAAGCAGCCTTGCTGCATTATAACTTTAACACAATACTTATGGAAGCAATAACACAATCACCTTTAATTTTTTTTAAAGAAAATAACAATGTTTCAAAGATGGAACGAATTTTAATGCTGGCAGGTGGCGCCTTGATTCTTTGCAACGGTTTAAAAAATAAAGACAAGAGTTTTACCCAAACAAGTATAGGAAGTGCCATGCTTTTGAGAGGAATCACAGGTTACTGTCCTGTTTATGACGTTTTAGAACAGTCAAAAAAATTGAAATCAAACGATATTAATATTAAAATTATTAGTTCTATTAATTTGCCAGTTGCTGAAGTTTACAACTTTTGGAGAAATTTAGAAAATCTACCAAAATTCATGACACATTTAGAATCGGTAAAAAATATAAGTGATAAAACATCTCAATGGACTGCTAAAGGTCCGGCTGGTATTGGTACAGTAACATGGAAAGCTGAGATAGTAAAAGATGAAAAGGAAAAATTGTTAAGTTGGCATTCTCTGCCTGAATCCACAATTGAAAACGAAGGAATAGTCGTTTTTAGATCAAAAGAAAATACTACCGAGCTTGATATCTTGATTTCATACAGAGCTCCAATGGGAGGGCCGGGAGAAGTAATTGCAAATCTGTTGAATCCACTTTTTGAAAAAATGATCACAGATGATATCAATAAACTTAAAACTTATTTAGAATCGGGTCAGAAGTAAAGCTTTTGTCTTTGTGGATAAGATTTTAAGTTGTGATAAAATTATTGATTATTGCAGATAGACATATAGTATGTGACGATTTTTTTAATTATGAATGTAATTAATGTTGATCATTTAATTCTGGCGCTACAACTTTTTAAATTCCTATGAATTTGAGTATCGTAGCGCCTTTTATTTTCTGAAAGAAATGTAACACTTGTATTTTTGCAATTGACTACGTTTTGAAATCATAATTTCAGTAATTGTATTTTATTCACTTCCTTATTATACTTTATACCACTAGAAATTAAATTATAAACTCATATAACTGCAGCACAATATTGTTAGATGGTAATAAAATTAGCTGATACTAAACTAGTTTTTAATTATTAAAACAAATAAACTTTAAAATTCAATATTATGCCATAGATACGTAAAGATTTCCCCTAGCAATGAAAAATTTATCAAAGAAAGTTCGTAACAAAGCTATTGAAATAGCAAATACAATATTAGAAGTAGGTAAGCTAGATGAAGGCTCGCCCATAGCTATCAGAATAAGTAAAGCAAAGGAGTTCATTAACTGGGATGCAAAGAAAATATAAACAAACATAGATATTAATCTATCAATATCTAGGCACATCTGAACTGCTTTTATAAAATTAAAATGGTTGTGACCTGTTATGTAGCCACAAAAATTTAAAATAATTTTACTTCAATTTTAATTAGTTCATAGCTAAGTAACTACAATTTATTTTAAATCAACATAAGGATGTTCACCTTGTAGTTAAAACGCTGTAAAAAGATATTAATTTTTTATTCCAGTAAATTATCAAATTCCAGGTAAACTCAAATCCTGTTTTTCTACACAATATTGTTTTAATAATGCAATGCGAATAGAATTTCTTATTAACAACCAATAGTTAAATATAATAAACCCCAAATTACTTATGAAAAACATATACTTAAATGCGGGAAATATAAAAGATATTTTCATTGACATGAGCAATCAATTTGAAGGTATCTTGTCATCAGATGAAGATCATTTAAATCTTGAAATAGATTCATGTTTTGCGAAAGGCAATATCAAGATATTACAAAGTCAAGCGGGAATAAATTTGTTAGAATTTGATCTAATGATTTATCAAAATATAAGAATTAGCGCTGAGGCTATTTCAAATTCCCCTATTTTTTTTATGTATTGCACTGAAGGTAGGTTAAATCATAGTTTTGGAGATACTAGTTCAAAAAATATGATTGCGGTACAAGATAAAGTTATCTTAAAGAGTCAATGCAGTATTAATTCGGTATTGAATTTTGAAAAAAATATAAAAGTTAAGTTCTACTTGGTTATTTATCAATCCCAGCTTATTGTTGCCAAAGAAGAAAATATGAAATTAATAAAGTTCTTAAACAGTAGTCTATTCAATCAAACAATAAATTTTTTTGAAATCAAATTACAGAGCAAAGAAATAGTCAAAGTTTTAAAAGAACTTAGCATTTGTACTGATAGTAACCACATTGCTATTTCAAGTGTGGAGACTATTTTACAGAACCTACTTGCTACTGAAATTAAGTTAAATACTGATAGTTTATCTATAGTACTTCAAACAGTTTATTCTTTTTTAGCAAGGAAATTGGCAAGTATAAAGAAATTATTTAGTACTAGCATAAATATTAATTCTAAAATATTTTCAACCAGTTTGATTATTTACAAGGCTAAGAGGTCATAGGTGAGTGCACTAATTTTATTGTTACCAAATAGTTTTGATAAAGCATTAATAATACGATATTGAAAACCTACATTGAATTGTTTTTCATATTAATCAAGTCTTTTTTTTATTATTAAACACTGCCAAAACATATATAATTTTGGGATTTTCCATAATTAAAAAACCTGTTGCCTTCAAAATAAACTGTTTTAACTATCTTTAAAAAACTTTAAAATAAAATTATGGAAACACAATCCTATAAAAATCATATTCGATATTACCCACCGCATCATTTTGTTTATTATCCCATAGTAATAACATTTCTGGCATTCAGTATATATTTTAGTTGCACCACCGAAGATTCATTAATTTGGTCATTTATAAGTGGAATTTTCGTTGTTCTGTTTTGTCTGGCTTTCATGTTACGTCAACATTATACTTTGACTTTACAAAACCGAATCGTGCGTTTGGAACTTCGATACCGCTATTTTTCGATTACAGGAAAAAGACTGGAAGATTTCGAACATCGATTAAATGATGACCAATTATTTGCCTTGCGGTTTACCACAGACGATGAATTCCCTGGACTTACTCAAAGAGCGCTACATGAAAATCTTTCGGGAAAGGAAATTAAAAAAGCGATTCAGCACTGGAAAGGCGACTATGAAAGAGTTTAAATCCAAAAAATAATACTTTAGTTTAACCAATATAACGATTCAGAATTTTGTTTCTTTGTTCCGAAAAACAGCACTAAAAGCTAAATTAAAATCCATAAATGGCAGAATATTTTCTAGATATTGAGTATAATGATATCACCTACCAAGAGGAAGAAGTCAATTTTAAGGAGTTTGAGTGCTGTACGTTTACCAATTGTAATTTCTCTCAATGTGCTTTTGTGGCGGTTACTTTTATTGATTGCACCTTCAATGATTGTACTTTTAGTAATGCCAAAATTAACTATGTCGCCTTTAGAACCGTGATTTTCAATCGGTGTGAAATCAAAGACGTGAATTTTGCGATGTGCGATAAATTAATTTTCGAAATTACTTTTAACAATTGCATTTTGGATTTCTCCAAATTTTATACTCTAAAGATGAAAGGAGCTTCATTTACCAATTGTAGTATTATTGCAGTTGATTTTATGAGCACTGATTTAACCGAAGTTATTTTTGAAAACTGTGATTTATACCGTTCCGAATTTGCGAAAGCAATTGCTTACAAAGCTGATTTCAAAACAAGCTATAACTATACGATTGATCCAAAAACAACAAAGTTAAAAAAAGCAGTCTTTGCTTTAGAAGGATTAAAAGGATTGCTTTACAAACATGAAATTATAGTGCAATAATAGTAATTTACTACTTAAAATAGTTGTTTTTTGAGTGCCTGAATTAAGTTCAACAGCTATGCAGACAGCTTGGAAAATGTATAAAAATGTAGGTTCTAAAAGATCCGAAGATTTAGATTTCACGCAATTTTGGATTCAGATTGCTTTAACCAAAGGAATTAAAGCTTCTTTTCCATTTTGTAATCTTCCATTTTGTAACCATGTTCCAATAGAATCTCTTCTTCTGAAACTACTTCAAATCCTATTTTTTTATAAAACGAAATGGCTTTATTAAATTTATTTACATTTAATGAAACTACAACCGATTGATTTTCCTTGGCTAAGTCTTCTACAGCATTCATCAGTAGCTTCCCCACTCCTTTTCCTTGCGCCTCAGGCAAAATATAAATTTTATGAAGGCGAGTGCATTTTTCGTTTAAATAATTGTGTTCATACGAAGCAAATCCAAGACATACTTCTCCCTCATTTACCAATAGGAAACGATGTCCTTTTTCGTTTAAATTTTTAAGTAAGGTTTTCTCTGAATAGAACAAACCGAGCATATAATCAATTTGCTCTTTCGATAAAATAGAACCATAAGCACTTGGCCAAGATTTATAGGCAATTTCTCGAATAGTTTTAAAGTCGTTTATGGCGGCGTCAGCTAGTAATAACATTGTATGTATTGGTAATAATTATTAAAATTTAAAGCAAATCTCCTTTTGGAATAAAAATATAAAATTTAGCACCTACACCCTGTTTTGCTTTTACTTTTATAAATCCTTTGTGATTATCTACAATTCTACTGCAAATAGCCAGACCAAGTCCAGTTCCAGAATATTTAGGGTCTGTTTCCAATCGCTTGAATAATAGGAATATTTTATCTGAATACTCTTGTTTAAAACCAATTCCGTTATCAGAAATGACAATTTTATAGTAATCCTTTTTATTAGCAATTTTATAATCATGCATTTCTTTTTCTGTAATTTTTTTAGAAGTAATACTGATTTCTGGAGCAATATTTTCTTTACTATATTTCAGAGAATTTGAAATTAAATTTATAAAAAGCTGCTTCACCTGAAAAGGTATCGCTTTGATTATAGGCAAATTTCCAATTGTGATTATGGCTTTTTTATCTTCAATATTAGAAGATAAATCTTGAAGTATTTCTTCAATAACTTTATTTAGATCCGTTTTTACAAAAACCTTATCGCCTTTTATTGTTCTGGAATAATTCACCAGATCAATTAATAAAGTCTGCATTCTATTTGCAGTTACACGAATTTTAGAGAAATATTCTTTCCCTTGTGACGAAAGCAAGTCCGATTCCTTTCCTTCTAATCTGGAGATAAACATTTGAATCTTACGAAGCGGCTCCTGCAAGTCGTGGCTTACAATATTGTTAAAAGCCTCGAGTTCAGTATTAATATATTTAAGTTCTTTATTATTATTTTCCAGCTCGAGTGTTTTATTATACTGGCTTGTAATGTCATAATTAACGCCTATTTTAATCAAATCTCCATTACCGTTTTTAGTAAAACTACCTACTCCCATGATATATTTTATATCACCACTTGGTGTCAAAAATCGAAATATCATTGAAGTGGATTGATGATTAACCAACGAATCAATGTGTACTTTAGTGACATATTCTAAATCATCCGGATGAATATATTTAATTGAATTTTCTATATTTGGTTCGAATGCATTGGGTTCAACTCCCATCAATCGAAATAAATTATCTGAAAAAGTATAGGTATTACTTTCTAAATTAACCATCCAATGCCCGAAACTGGCTGTCATTTCAGCAGAATTATAGGACTCATTCAACAGTTTTAATTGATCATTCGCCTTTTTGAGTTCATCAATATCAACATTCATTTTTTGGAACGAAAGCAGTAATATAAGAAGCGAAAGTATCACTAATAAAAAAGCGGTAATGATTGAATCTTGTAATTCAAACTGATGATTATTGTTTTCAAATTCCGTTTTTGCACTTTCAGAAAATATAATTTTAGTGACAAAGGATTTCATCATTTCAGTAACATTACTGTTCTGCAATAACATCGCATTTATCGCTACTGGACCAGAATTTTTACTTTGTGCAAGAAGCAAGGTTCTTCTTAACAATTTGAATCTAAGATCAATAAGTTTTTTTAATCGGTCTATATCATTATATCTGGCAGTGTCATTTGCAGTTAACAACCTAAGCTTTGTAATACTTTCTTCAATTTTACCCCTACTCAAAAATCGATCTTGTATATAAGCCGTATCTTTTGTGATAATATAACTTCGCAGGCTCGTTTCGTAATTACTCATTACGGATAATAGTTTTTCTAATTCGAGTTGAGTTTCATTTGAATTAGCTATTAATTCAACCGTTGAATCGAGCTTTTTCATTTGGGAATAAAACATCGAGGCTATATAACAAACAACAACAATTGCAATAGCTAAAGCTATTTTAAAGACTTGTGAGTTTTTATATAGTCCATGAATTTTCATCAATTCCTTTTTATATATTAAAGAAAAAAGTTTCAATATTTAAACCTGAGGTATGGAATTGCCAATTCATATTTACAACCTCCTTGATTACTTTTTTTAGTTTAGAAAAATCATTAGGTTTTTTAATATAAATATTTGCTCCTTCAATAAAAGTATCTTCAATATCTTTTTCTGATGAAGAGGTCGAATATATAGCAATCGAAACATCTTTAAAACGAGTGTTCGATCTAATTTCTTTCAGACAGTCTATTCCTGTTTTTCCGGGCATATTCAAATCAAGAAATAAAACATGAGGCAACTTAATTTCAGGATGCACTAAATAATCCATTAGATCATTACCATCTTTAAATAGAGTCAACTTATTATTCATTTTAAGCTCTTGTATAGCTTCACTAAAAAAAATACGATCATCTTCATCATCGTCAGCTAAAAGAATATGCATTGAATCTTGGTGTGTAATCATAAAATATGGGGGTATGTTTTTAAAATTTTATTTAATCTTTATTAGATAACTCTCTCTTTTTACTTACTATTCTTTTAAACATTGAAGGTGTTAATCCTGTAACTTTTTTAAATTGAGTTGATAAGTAAGCAACACTACTATAGTTTAACTCATGAGAAATTTCGGTTAGGGTGAGTTTCTCTTCAATTATAAGTTTTTTGGCTCTTTCAATCTTTTGAATAATAATAAAATTTTCAATAGATGTAAATGTATATTCCGAAAAAACATTAGTAATATAACCGTATCTAAAGTTCAGTTTATCAGATAAATATTGAGAAATTGTTATGTTTGGAAATTTTTCTTTTTCATAGACAATCTCAATTATAGCATCTTTAATTTTTTGTATTAATTGTCCTTTTGGATTGTCAATAATCTGAATCCCATACTTAGTTAAACAAACCTGAAGTTCAGTTAAAACATCCTCAGAAACATTATCTCCAATTTCAATTTGTCCTAAATCCAACAGCTGATATTTAATATCAAATTTTTCTAATTGATCTTGTAATATTGCCTTACAAGCAACATTTCCATCGTAATTAAAATTGAGCTTCATATCAATAAACAAGTGTTAAAGTTAAAATTAAATGATAAATGTAAATCAAATAAATATTAATCTGTCATAAATAATTTAATTAAAATACAAAACATTATCTACTTAAAACATAATAAATATAAATAACTGATTATTAAGGTTCTTAAATCGTTTATTAATTTACTAAAAATTAGAACTAAAATTACCTGTCATAAAAAACTACCCATGAATTGTTTCGTTTTTACCATAATTTGTTATAATATTTTCTTCAAATTCGAGCCATTCTCTCCAACGCTTTTCAACGTCAATTCCTATACCATATTTCCTAGCGTAAGTAATAAAAGTGGTGTAATGTCCTGCTTCACTTTCCATTAAATCTCTATAAAAAACAGATAATTCTTCGTCTTGAATATTTTCTGAAAGCACTTTGAAACGCTCACAACTTCTGGCCTCTATCATTGCTGAAAACAATAACCGTTCCACTAAGCTGGAAACTCTGCTTCCATCACTGCTTTTTTTCATGTACAAATACAATTCATTCACATACTCATCTTTGCGTTCACGTCCCAATTTTAAGCCACGCTTTATAATAATATTGTGAACTTGCTCAAAGTGATCGATTTCTTCTTTGGCCAAAGCCAATAAATCCTTCACTAAATCTTGATGCTCTGAATTGTTTGTGATAATGGTAATGGCATTTGTAGCTGCTTTTTGTTCGCACCAAGCGTGATCTGTCAAGATTTCCTCAATGTTTTTTTCTACTATATTGACCCATCTTGGATCCGTTGGTAATTTTAATCTTAGTACAGACATAATTTTAGTCTTAAAGTTAGAAAGTCATAAAGTCATAAAGTCAAAAGTCGAAAGCCAAAACTAAGACAGAATATTAAATTCTAATCAAAGACTTTCGACTTTCGACTTTAAAACTTTAAAACGTATTTGTTAATATACGAAAATAGCTCTTTCGCTCATCATTTCGTTTACTTCATTAGCTACCGCCTCGATAACGTCTTCGTTAGTATGGTCTACCAATACTCTGTCAATAAGAGCAACAATAGTTTCCATATCTTCTTCAACTAGACCACGAGTGGTAATAGCTGCAGTTCCTACACGAATACCTGAAGTTACAAATGGTGATTTATCATCAAATGGAACCATGTTTTTATTTACAGTAATTTCTGCTTTTACTAATGCATTTTCAGCATCTTTTCCAGAAATATTCTTGTTTCTTAAATCAATCAACATCATGTGATTATCCGTTCCGCCAGAAATGATTTCATATCCTCTTTTCACAAAAGCATCCGCCATAGCGTTAGCATTTTTTTGTAATTGTAAAGCATATGTAAAAAATTCATCTTTCAAAGCTTCACCAAAAGCTACTGCTTTTGCAGCAATAATGTGCATTAAAGGACCTCCTTGATTTCCAGGGAAAACAGCCAAGTCTAATAAAGAAGACATCATTCTGATTTCTCCTTTTGGAGTTGTTAAACCAAACGGATTTTCGAAATCTTTACCCATTAAGATTAATCCTCCACGAGGACCACGTAATGTTTTGTGAGTTGTAGTAGTTACAATATGGCAATGTGGCAATGGATCATTCATCAAGCCTTTAGCAATAAGTCCTGCAGGGTGAGAAATATCAGCCAATAAAATAGCACCAACACTGTCAGCAATTACTCTGAAACGCTCAAAATCCATATCACGAGAATAAGCCGAAGCTCCTGCTATGATTAATTTTGGTTGTTCTTTAGTAGCTATTTCTTGGATTTTATCATAATCTAATCTTCCAGTTTCCTTATCTACACCGTAAAATGAAGGCGTGTATAAACGTCCTGAAAAATTAACTGGTGAACCATGAGTTAAGTGTCCTCCATGAGACAAATCAAAACCTAAAATTTTATCACCTGGTTTGATACATGCGTGGTAAACCGCTGTATTAGCTTGTGAACCGGAGTGTGGCTGTACATTTGCGTAAGCAGCTCCAAACAATTCTTTGGCTCTGTCAATAGCAATTTGTTCAACAACATCAACTACTTCACAACCGCCGTAGTATCTTTTGCCAGGATATCCTTCAGCATATTTGTTAGTTAAAACAGAACCAGCTGCTTCCATTACTTCGTCACTTACGAAGTTTTCCGAAGCAATAAGTTCTAATCCGTGAATTTGTCTTTCTTGTTCTTCTAGAATAAGGTCAAAAATTTGTTCGTCGCGTTGCATTTTTTTGATTTTCGTTAATTTGATGCAAAAATACAAAAAAACGTTTGGTTAATAGTTAGATTATAATATATTTGATGAGTAATTTTTTAACAAAATAATTAACAAAATATGCCAATAACAGCTAACGATACCAATAGAAAATCATGGCTTGAAGTACCTGCCAAAAGTGATTTCCCTATTCAAAACATTCCTTTTGGAGTTTTTCTTACCAAAGAAAACATAGTAACCGTAGGGACAAGAATTGGTGATTTTGCAATCGATTTGGGAGCTTTACAACAATTAAATTATTTTGAAGGCATTGAACTGACGGATGATATGTTCATGCAGGATACTTTGAATGATTTTATTTCTGACGGTCAAAAAACATGGCGTTTGGTTCGAAACCGAATTGCGGAACTTTTTGATGTGACAAATTCGAAACTACAAGATAATATTAAAGACAGAGATATTATAATTTTCAAAATGGAAGATGTCGAAATGCAATTACCGGTACTTATAGGTGATTACACTGACTTCTATTCCAGTAAAGAGCACGCAACTAATGTAGGAAAAATGTTCCGTGACCCTGAAAATGCATTATTACCAAACTGGCTTCATATCCCTGTAGGATATCACGGCAGAAGTTCTACCATAGTTCCATCAGGAATTCCGGTTCACAGACCAATGGGACAAACACTGCCAAATGGAGAAACTACTCCGGTTTTTGGCCCTTCTCGTTCAGTCGATTTTGAACTTGAAACTGCTTTCATTACTACGGATGTAAATATAATGGGAGAAAACATTGCTGTAACTGAAGCTGAAGATTATATTTTCGGGATGGTTTTATTGAATGACTGGAGTGCCCGCGACATTCAAAAATGGGAATATGTACCATTAGGACCATTCTTGGCAAAAAACTTTGCAACTTCAATTTCGCCTTGGATAGTTACTATGGATGCTTTGGAACCTTTTAGAACCAAAGGACCAAAACAAGAGCCTACTCCACTTCCTTATTTGCAACAAAAAGGAAAACATTCATTTGATATCAATTTAGAAGTGGCAATTCAGCCTGAAAATGCAAAACCAACAGTAGTTTCGCACTCTAATTTTAAATATCTATACTGGTCAATGTGCCAACAATTAGCACATCACACCTCAAATGGATGTCGCGTAAATTCTGGTGATATGATGGGTTCAGGAACTATTTCCGGCCCAACTGAAGATAGCTTTGGTTCCATGTTAGAATTAACTTGGGGCGGAAAAAATCCAATAAAAATGGGCGACGGAACAGAGCGTAAATTTATCAATGACAATGACACCGTAATCATGAAAGGTTTTTGCCAAAATGGTCAGGTCCGAATTGGTTTTGGTGAAGTTTCCAGCAAATTACTGCCTCCTTTTGTGAGACAATAAAAATTAGAAATACACTTTTTAAAACCTAACATTTATTCTATTTTTGTTAGGTTTTTTTATGGCATTATTTTTGGATTTTAAAATTCAAAACCCGTAAAACTGCTTAAAAACAGTAGAAACAATTTCGAAAAATCATTTACTTAACTGTAAGCTTATGAAAAAAATTACTCTTTTATTATCCCTGTTTCTCCTTGTTTCCTCATGTGGCGTGAAACAAACCCAAAATTTATTAAGCTCTGGAAATTACGATCAAGCAATTGATAATGCCGTTTCAAATTTGCGAACCAATAAAGATAAAAAAGGCAAACAAGATTATGTTTACTTGCTGGAAGAGGCTTTCGCCAAAGCAAAAGAACGTGATTTGAATGCCATTAATTTATTAGCAAAAGATGCTAATCCTGCACAATTGGAAAAAATGTACAACACGTATTTACAATTGAATTCCCGTCAGGAAAAAATCAAACCGTTACTTCCTTTAAAACTACTTAAAGAAGGACGAAATGCAATTTTTCCATTTGAGAATTATAACGATCAAATCATTGACAGCAAAAATGCCTTATCAGCGTATTTGTATGCTAATGCAAAAAAATTAATGGGAACTTCAGACAAAATGAATTACCGAAAAGCGTATGATGATATGGAATATTTAAACCAAATAACTCCAAATTATAAAAACGTTTTACAACTCATGGATGAAGCTAAATTTAAAGGTTCTGATTATGTATCGGTTTACACCAAAAACGAAACGAATATGATCATCCCGGTTCGTCTTCAAAATGACTTATTGGACTTTAGCACCTATGGATTGAACGACAAATGGACTGTATACCACAGCAACAAACAAAAAGGGATTGATTATGATTATGGAATGGTAATCAACTTTAGACATATTTATATCTCGCCTGAGCAAATAAAAGAAAGAGAGTTTATAAAAGACCGCATTATAAAAGATGGTGTCAAAAAACTAATTGACGCCAACGGAAAAGAAGTACTAGACGAAAAAGGTAAAGTGGTCATGGTGGATGATATGAGAAATGCAACAGTACGCATTTATGAATTCAGACAGTTTAAATCTTGTCAAATTACTGCCAAAGTAGATTACATCAACTTTAAAAACAATCAATTATTACAATCTTTCCCAATAGCCAGTGAGTTTATTTTCGAAAATATTTACGCCACTTATAAGGGAGACCGACGCGCTTCTGATGATAATTATTACTCTTATTTTGACAAAAGAGCGGTAGCTTTTCCAAGCAATGAACAAATGGTTTATGACACCGGAGAAGATTTAAAAGTCAAAATAAAAGATGTAATCAGCAGAAACAGGTTTAGAAACTAATATTTTAAATTAACACTATTACATAAAACTCCTTGATAATTAAGCCTATCAAGGAGTTTTTCGATTTAAGAAATCAACAATACATTAAAATTTTGTTACAAAACACAAAATTAGTGTTGTGTTTTAAAAATATGTGTACTTTTGCACCAATGAATAAAACAAGTTTACATATAACTTCTTTGTCACGGACAAACAGACCTACTACTTCTCCCGAAGTACGGATACTATCCCTATAGTACCCAAAAGCTGTTTCGTATCTTTATTCATTTTTCATTTTTTCCGTTTTGAAATTACCGCTATTTTCCATTGGATTAATATATCCAAAAATTAATACTTATTTATCACTATCGTATTGTAGTTCAATTTATTGCACAACAATCGACTGTTTTAGTATTATATTTGAATTTGGCGAAAATGCATTTCAAAAACAAATACACGAATCATTTTTTAACTCAAAATAATCGCTTGAAATGAAAATTTCTATCATTGTAACTCAGGAAGAACATTATAAGTATTCGCAAGAAATATGCGATACTATTGAATCGTCCGCCTTATTGAGAGGTACTGGGATTGCAAAAAGAACTCCTGAATACATCCAAAAAAAGATGGAAAGTAAAGATGCCGTTATCGCATTAGATAATGGGAAATTTGCCGGTTTTTGCTATATCGAAAGTTGGCAACACGGAAAGTTTGTAGCACATTCTGGGTTGATTGTACATCCTGATTACAGAAATTTAGGTTTAGCAAAAAAAATCAAATCATTTGTTTTTGATTATTCATTGGAAAAATATCCAGAGGCTAAAGTATTTGGAATCACAACTGGTTTAGCGGTAATGAAAATCAACTCCGATTTGGGGTACAAACCTGTTCCTTTTTCAGAATTGACCAGTGATCCCAGTTTTTGGAAAGGATGCCAAACGTGTACCAATTATGAAATCCTAAAAAGTAAAGACAACAAAATGTGCTTGTGTACCGGAATGCTTTATGACCCAAAAGAAAAACCTAAAGACCCGCCTAAACATCCATTTAATGTCAGAGTATTAAACAGATTAAAATCAATTAAAGAAGCCTTGTTCTTAAAAAAAATAATATCATGAAAAAAGTTGTATTAGCTTATAGTGGAGGATTAGATACCTCATATTGCCTGAAATATTTAAAAAACGAAAAAGGATATGAAGTTCATACCGTTCTTATAAATACTGGAGGATTTGATGAAGCTGAACTAGCCGCTATCGAAGAAAGAGCTTACGAATTAGGAAGTGCGCAACATGCAAATCTTACCATTGTAGATAAATATTATGACAAAGCCATTAAATATTTGATTTATGGGAATGTATTAAAAAACAATACGTATCCATTATCTGTAAGTGCAGAACGTGTTTTTCAAGCTATCGAAGCGATTAAATATGCAAAATCTGTTGGTGCTGAAGCAATCGCCCACGGAAGTACTGGTGCAGGAAATGACCAAATTCGTTTTGATTTAATTTTCCAAACCATTGCTCCCGAAATTGAAATCATTACACCTATAAGAGATTTAAAGTTATCAAGACAGGAAGAAGTTGATTATTTATCTAAAAACGGAGTTCATTATTCTTGGGAAAAAGCACAATATTCCATTAATAAAGGATTGTGGGGAACAAGCGTAGGCGGTAAAGAAACATTGACCTCAAATCAAACTTTACCAAGTGAAGCGTACCCTTCTCAATTGCAAAAAACGGGTGAAGAGAAAGTAACACTACAATTTGAAAAAGGACAATTAGTAGGTATCAACGGTACTTTGGACACACCAACAAAAAACATCGTTGCCTTAGAAAAATTAGCCAGCGCGTATGCAATTGGTAGAGATATCCATGTTGGTGATACTATAATAGGAATTAAAGGAAGAGTTGGTTTTGAAGCTGCTGCGCCTTTAATCATCATCAAAGCGCACCATTTATTAGAGAAACACACGCTGGGTAAATGGCAACAATACTGGAAAGAACAATTAGGAAACTGGTACGGAATGTTGTTTCATGAAGGACAATTTTTGGACCCTGTAATGAGAAACATCGAGGCTTTCCTAGAAGACACTCAAACGACTGTAAATGGAACCGTTATCGTTTCTCTAAAACCATATCACTTTACATTGGACGGAATTGAATCTGAAAATGATTTAATGAATACCGGTTTTGGGCAATATGGAGAAATGAACAATGCTTGGACCTCTGACGATGCTAAAGGATTTATCAAAATTCTGGGGAATGCCCAAAACATATTTTCATCTGTAAATAAACTGACACATGATTAATATTGGAATAATTGGCGGTTCAGGTTACACTGCGGGAGAACTCATCAGAATATTGATGTTTCATCCCAATGCTACACTTGATTTTGTTTACAGCACAACAAACGCTGGAAAACCACTTTCGGTTGCGCATCATGATTTGATGGGCGATATCGAAATGAATTTTACCGATACCGTAAATCCAAATGTGAATGTTGTCTTCTTGTGTTTAGGACACGGTAAATCAAAATCATTTTTAGAGCAAAATCAATTTGCGAGTCATACCAAAATTATCGATTTAGGAAATGATTTCAGATTGACAAAAGACAAAGAGTTCGATAATAAATCTTTCATTTACGGTTTGCCCGAATTGAATAAAACGGTTATCAAAAACGCACAATTTATCGCTAATCCTGGTTGTTTTGCGACAGCGATTCAATTAGCATTATTGCCATTGGCCAAAAACGAAATGCTTACGACTGACGTTCATATCAATGCCACAACGGGAAGTACGGGAGCCGGAGTTACGCCTTCGGAAACGACGCATTTTAGCTGGAGATCAAATAATATGTCGCATTACAAAGCTTTTGAACACCAACATTTGGGCGAAATAAACCAAAGTGTCAACCAATTGCAAGCGGATTATGCAAACGAATTGATTTTTGTACCTAACAGAGGTGATTTTGCTAGAGGAATTTTCGCTACATTATACACAACAATCGAAGAAAACTTGGAAGATGTAGTAGCTAAATATGAGGCTTTTTACAAAGACCAACCTTTCGTAACAGTTACGACCACCGGAATCAATATGAAACAAGTGGTTCAAACGAACAAGTGTATTATTAGTTTAATGAAAAAAGGAAACCGGTTATTGATTACTTCAGTAATTGATAATTTAACAAAAGGAGCCTCAGGACAAGCCATACAAAACATGAATTTAATGTTTGGATTGGATGAAACCACAGGATTGTATTTGAAACCAAGCGGGTTTTAGAAAAAATTTGTTTAAAGTTTAAGGTTTAAAGTTAGGAGCGATACAATTATTTACTTCTACAACTTTAAACCTGAAACTTTAAACTTTAAACAAAAAAGAAAATGAACTTATTTGACGTTTACCCATTATACAACATCACTCCTGTAAAAGCACTGGATTGTACTATTACAGATGAAAAAGGAGTGGAATATTTAGATTTATATGGTGGTCATGGAGTAATTTCCATTGGACACACCCAACCGGATTATGTAGCCAAACTAAAAAATCAATTGGATAATATTGGTTTTTATTCCAATGCGATTCAGAATCCATTGCAAGTAGAATTAGCAGAAAAATTAGGGAAACTTTCCGGACTAGAAGACTATACTTTATTCTTGTGCAGTTCTGGAGCTGAAGCCAATGAAAATGCTTTGAAACTGGCTTCTTTTCACAACAATAAATCTCGTGTAATTGCTTTTGATAATTCTTTCCACGGAAGAAC
This sequence comes from Flavobacterium pasteuri, assembly GCF_048286615.1. Taxonomy (NCBI): domain Bacteria; kingdom Pseudomonadati; phylum Bacteroidota; class Flavobacteriia; order Flavobacteriales; family Flavobacteriaceae; genus Flavobacterium; species Flavobacterium pasteuri. Next base: position 115,992 of record NZ_JBLVPN010000010.1, read on the forward strand.
CTCGGCGGCAGTTGCAGTTACAGATAACAAAAAAATTATTGCCCCAATCAATGCACAACAAATCGTTACTTTTTTGCCTTTGAATAATATCGAGTTGGTAGAAAACGAACTAAAAAAAGGAGATGTTTCTTCTGTTATTATCGAAGGAATTCAAGGAGTTGGCGGTTTAGACCAAGGAACAACTGAATTTTTTCAGGCATTAGAAAAACTATGTGCCGCTTATGAAGTTGTATTGATTTTGGACGAAGTGCAATCCGGATACGTAAGAAGCGGAAAGTTTTTTGCCCACCAACATCATGACATCAAAGCAGATGTTATTTGTTTAGCTAAAGGAATGGGTAACGGATTTCCTATTGGCGGAATCTTGATTTCTCCAAAATTTACAGCGAGTTACGGATTATTGGGAACTACTTTTGGTGGAAACCATTTAGCTTGTGCTGCCGGAATAGCAGTTTTGGATGTGATTGAAAGCGAAAAATTAATGGATAACGTAAATGACGTTTACGCCTATTTTTTAGAAGCAATCAAACAAGTTCCTGAAGTGATAAAAGTCAAAGGAAGAGGATTAATGCTTGGTGTAGAATTTGATTTTGACGTAAGTACACTTCGTAAAAAAATGATTATTGACAAACATATTTTTACCGGAAACGCTAATAATAAAAACTTATTAAGAATCCTTCCTCCTTTGACAATCAAGAAGGAAGCAATTGATACCTTTATCATAGCTTTAAAAGAAGCATTGGCAGAATTGAAATGATTTTTTTTCTAAAATAGCAAACCAAAAACTAATGAACCACTTATTACCAATAGAAAAGCGAAATGCAGTTTTAAGCCATATGGCCGAACTTCTTGAACAAGAAAGAGCCAATCTTAAGACTATAAATCAACAAGATTTAAATAATTATTCTGGGGATGATTTGGCCATGGAAAAACGTTTATTGGTTGATGATGCCAAAATTGACGGCATGATTTTGTCCATGCAACAATTAGCCAGTCAAGAAGATCCTATTGGTGTGGAGCGTTTTAATTTCGACCATGAAAACGGAATGAAAATCATCAATAAAACAGCAGCTTTTGGAACCATAATGATTATTTATGAATCCAGACCTGATGTTACTGTTGAAGCAGGCGGAATCGCTTTTAAATCCGGAAATAAAATTCTATTGAAAGGCGGAAAAGAATCTTTACTATCCAATTTAAAAATTGTGGAATTGTGGCATCAGGCTTTAACAGCAAATAATGTTGCGACAGAATGGGTAGAATACCTGAATTACAATCGGGAAGAAACGCGGGCTTTTTTGGAAAAACCAACGCAAAAAGTAGATTTAATCGTTCCTCGTGGTGGTGAAAAATTGATTGCTTTTGTAAAGAAACACGCTACTTGCCCAGTGATTATAAGTGGTCGAGGAAATAACTTTGTGTATGTAAATAAGGAAGCTGACTTAGATCAGGCGCTTGATATTATTATCAACGGAAAGACCTCAAATATATCTGTTTGCAATGCTCTAGATAAAGTATTAATTGATAAAAATATTGACAATTGGGAAGCTTTTGCAAAGAAAGTAATTACCAAATTACAACAAAGAAACGTAACCGTTTTAGGAGATGAAAGTATTTCAAAAATAGCAAACGTTCCTCAGATTGAATCGGATTTAATTTGGCACGAAGAGTTTCTAGATTATAAAATTGTTATTGGAATAACAAATTCGGATCAAGAAGCAATTGACAAAATAAATAAATATTGTGGCGGACATTCGGCTTCGATAATCACAAAAAATGATGCAATTGCCCAGGAATTCATGGAAAACGTGGATACGGCAGCCGTATATCAAAACGCCTCCACCCGATTTACTGATGGAGGACAATTTGGTTTAGGAGGAGAATTGGCTATAAGCACAGACAAATTGCACCAACGTGGACCAATTGGTTTGCAACATTTAGTTACTAATAAGTGGTATATTTACGGAAATGGACAAATCCGATAAATTAAAAGATTGAAATATTAAAAAATTATGAAACGAAATTTTCAAATTATTAAATATTTTAATTAATAAACATAAAAAAACAGCTTTATGACTTTTGTGTTTTTAAAGCATTATATAAAAAAAACTTTGTGCCCTTTGTGGTTAAATTTTAAAAATGGCTAAAAAAAGAATTTTATTAAAGTTAGGAAGCAATACATTAACCAAAGAAACCAATCACATTTCGAGAGGAAAGATTGAAGATATTGGGATGCAAATAGCCGCTTTACAAGACGATTACGAGTTTATCATTGTAAGCTCCGGTGCGATTGCAGCAGCTAAACAATTTGTAAAACTTGAAAATCAAGACAAAGATGTTTTTGTGAAGCAAGCATTGGCTTCAATTGGTCAGCCACATTTGATGCGGATTTATCATGAAAACTTCAGCGATTTAGGATTACTGATTTCGCAGTGTTTGCTTTCGTATTCTGATTTCGAAAAAGAACAATCCAAAGTAAATATCGTGAACACCATCAATGTGTTGGTCAAAAATAATTACATTCCGATTATCAATGAAAATGATACGGTGGCTACGGATGAGATTCGGTTTGGTGATAATGACAAATTAGCCGCTTTAACGGCTGTTTTATTAGATGTTGACATTCTAATCATCGCTACCAATACAAACGGGATTTACACCAAAGCATCTATCCATGATGCCGTTCCTGAAACAATTTCTTTGGTAACTGATTTAAAAGTATTAGAAAAAGAGATTGGCGATTCGAAATCCTCTCATGGAACAGGTGGAATGCAATCTAAAATAGAAGCCTCAGCGATTGCCAAAGACGCAGCTATAGAAACTTGGATTGTTAACGGATTGGAAGATAATTTTATTTTGAAAGCTTTAAAAAACGAAATACCTTTTACTAAAATTCTATAAAGAAGGGACACAGATAAAACGGATTCGCGTTGCGAAGACGCTGATTAATACAGATTTTTAAAATGGATTTAAAACATAAAGAATTAACGGATGGAATTTTAAAAACTTTTTATGAAGTGTATAATGAATTGGGCTATGGCTTTTTAGAAAAGTATATCAAAATTCAATGTATATAGAATTGAAAAATAAAGGATACCAAGTTGAAGCTCAGAATAAAATTAAAGTTTACTATAAAGGAACTGAAGTTAGCGAATATTATGCAGATTTAATAGTAGAGAATTTAGTGATATTGGAACTAAAAGCAGTTGATTATATTGTAAAAGATTTTGAAAATCAAATTTTAAATTATTTAAGAAGCACCGATTGTGAAGTAGGCCTACTTTTAAACTTTGGAAAGAAACCTGAATTCAAAAGGAAAATTTTTGAAAACAACAGAAAATAAGAAATAATAAAAATTCGTTTTTATCCGTGTCTTCGCGATAGCGAATCCGTTTAATCCGCGTCCAAAAACTTAAAATACAAAACAATGAACTACATCTCCATACAAAACATAGATTCGCTCGATAAATGGGTGAAACAAGCCTTAAAAATCAAGAAAAAACCACTTAAAAATAAAAAACTGGGTAAAAACAAAACCTTAGGAATGTTGTTTTTTAATTCGAGTTTAAGAACGCGTTTGAGTACACAAAAAGCAGCTCTAAACTTGGGGATGAACGTCATGGTAATGAATTTTACCAGTGAAGGTTGGACATTAGAATTTGAAGACGGAGCCATTATGAACTCTGGTGCTTCGGAACACATTAAAGAAGCTGCTGCAGTAGTTTCTCAATATTGCGATATTGTTGCTATCAGAGCTTTTGCCGGATTGGTAGACAAAGAAAAAGACAATGCCGAAATCGTACTTTCTGGCTTTTTGAAATACGCTACTGTTCCTGTTGTCAATATGGAAAGCGCTACGGGACATCCGTTACAATCGCTGGCTGATGCGATAACTATGGCGGAATACAAAACAGAACACAAGCCAAAAGTAGTTTTGACTTGGGCACCACACCCTAAAGCGTTACCTCAAGCAGTTGCCAATTCTTTCGTGCAAATGATGCAGTTACAAGATGCAGACTTTGTTATTACACATCCCGAAGGCTACGAATTGAATCCTGAAATCACGAAAGATTCTAAAATTGAATACGACCAAGACAAAGCTTTTGAAAATGCCGATTTTATCTATGCTAAAAACTGGAGTAACTATAATGAGTATGGTCAGATTACAAATTCTGATCCAAATTGGACTGTAACTGCCGATAAAATGAAACTGACCAACAATGCAAAATTCATGCACTGTTTGCCGGTAAGACGTAATGTAATTGTTACTGATGAAGTGATCGACAGCGAAAATTCTATTGTTATCGAACAAGCCAACAATAGAACCTATGCTGCACAATTAGTGTTGCAAAAAATATTGGAAAATGGAAAATAAAAAACCGCTAACGCTAATAAAAATTGGTGGAAACATTATTGATAATCCAACGGAATTAGAACAGTTTTTATCTGATTTTTCAAAGATTGAAGGAAATAAAATTCTCGTTCATGGCGGCGGAAAATCAGCTACCAAAATGGCCGAAAGCATAGGTTTAGTACCTCAAATGATTGATGGAAGACGCATTACTGATGCCGCTATGCTTGATGTAGTTGTGATGATTTATGCTGGTCAAATTAACAAAAGTATCGTTGCTCAATTGCAAGCAAATTCAACCAATGCGATGGGGTTTTCAGGTGCTGATGGGAATTTAATTCAATCCGATAAAAGAAACCACCCAACCATCAATTATGGTTTTGTGGGCGATGTAAAAAAAGTGAATACAAACTTATTGGAAACGTTACTTTCAAATGGCATAGTTCCGGTATTCTGCGCGATAACACACGATGGAAAAGGACAATTATTAAACACAAATGCGGATACTATTGCCAGTGAATTAGCTATTGCTTTATCGGAAGTTTTTGATGTTACTTTGAATTATTGCTTCGAAAAACCCGGTGTTTTATATGATGCCGAAGACGATTCTTCCGTAATTGAGAACATCAATCAAGAATTATATTCCAAATTAAAAGCCGAAAAAGCCATACATTCCGGTATGATTCCTAAATTAGACAACTGTTTCAATAGTTTGTCCAAAGGAGTTCAAAAAATAAAAATTGGTCATCACCGCATGTTGCAAGACAAGGCCGCATTGTACACTACAATTACACTATGAAGAGTATAGAAATTCTTACACAACAAGCCATAGCACTATTAAAGTCGCTGATTGAAACGCCTTCATTTTCAAGTGAAGAGGACCAAACAGCCCTTTTAATCGAAAATTGGTTTAAACAAAATAATATACCTTTCGAAAGAGAGAATAATAATATTTGGGCTTTCAATAAGAATTTTGATAAGTCCAAACCTACGCTTTTACTGAATTCTCACCACGATACCGTAAAACCGAACCAAGGCTATACCAATGATCCATTTGAAGCCATCGTAAAAGATGGTAAATTATTTGGATTAGGAAGCAATGATGCGGGAGGTTGTCTGGTTTCGCTTTTAGCCACTTTTGTACATTTTTATTCGAATGAAAATCTGCCTTACAACATTGTGATGGTCGCTTCTGCTGAAGAAGAAAGCAGTGGGAAAAATGGATTAAACAGCGTTTTAAAACATTTACCGGAATTGGAATGTGCTATTGTAGGTGAGCCCACTTTGATGCAATTGGCTGTAGCCGAAAAAGGGTTATTGGTTCTAGATGTAATCGTAAAAGGCACTGCCAGTCACGCCGCCCATAATAATCCTGACAATCCTATTTACAATGCGATTCCCGTTATGGAATGGTTTAACAGCTATCAATTCGAAAAAATATCGGAGGTTTTAGGTCCTGTAAAAATGACCGTAACACAAATATCTGCAGGAAAACAACACAATGTAGTTCCTGCGGAATGTCATTTGGTTGTCGATATCAGAGTAAATGATTGCTATAACAATCAGGAAATTTTAGATACCGTAAGAAAACATTTGACTGCTGAAACTAATCCACGTTCGATGCATTTGAATGCGTCATCAATTCCTATTACACACGGATTAGTACAAGCCGGAATTGCATTGGGAAGAACCACGTATGGTTCACCTACTCTTTCGGATCAATCTGTTTTGAGCTGCCAATCCTTGAAATTAGGACCAGGCGAAACCCTGCGGTCACATTCGGCAGACGAATTTATATTTATAAACGAAATAGAAGAAGGAATTCAATTGTATATCAAAATACTAACTGATTTTTTCAAACAATAAAATAACAAGTACGGACAAGTCGCGACTTGTCCCTACGATTATGCGATACAAAAAAACACACCTATGAAACTTTGGGAAAAAGGAATACCAACCGATAAGCAAATCGAACATTTCACCGTTGGAAACGACAGAGAACTGGATTTAGTTCTGGCAAAATATGATGCATTAGGTTCTATCGCACATGCAAAAATGCTGGGACAGATCGGGCTTTTAACAGACTCCGAAACCGTTTCTTTGGTTTTGGCTTTGGAAGAAATAATAAAAGATGCTGAAAACGGTAATTTCGAAATCGAAGACAGCTTTGAAGACGTGCATTCCAAAATCGAATATTTGCTAACAGTAAAACTTGGGGACGCCGGAAAAAAAATTCACACGGCCCGTTCTCGCAACGACCAAGTTTTGGTAGATGTTAATTTATATCTGAAAGATGTCGTTAAAGAACTAAAGGAACAAGTAAAAACATTGTTCGATTTGCTAATGGAATCCGCAGAAAAGCACCAAAATGTATTATTGCCAGGATATACACACCTTCAAATTGCGATGCCCTCTTCTTTTGGGATGTGGTTTTCCGCTTACGCCGAAACTTTGATTGATGATATTACGATGTTGAGTGCCGCTTTGAAAATTGTAGACCAAAACCCATTAGGTTCAGCCGCAGGTTACGGAAGTTCGTTTCCTATCAACAGAACATTCACTACACAGGAATTGGGTTTTGAAACTTTAAAATTCAATTCGGTAGCTGCTCAAATGAGCCGTGGAAAATCAGAGAAAACAGTCGCTTTTGCAATGAGTAGTGTGGCAGCAACTTTGGCTAAATTCTCGATGGATGTTTGTTTGTATATGAGTCAGAATTTTGATTTCATCACTTTGCCTTCGCATCTTACAACAGGTTCGAGCATCATGCCACACAAGAAAAACCCAGACGTTTTTGAATTAATTCGTGGAAAATGCAACAAAATTCAAGCGTTGCCATACGAAATTACTTTAATCACCAACAACCTTCCGAGTGGCTATCATAGGGATTTGCAATTGTTGAAAGAAGGATTGTTTCCAGCGATTCAAAACCTGAAAGCCTGTTTGGATATCGCAATTTTTGCAATTAAAGACATTAAGGTAAAAGACAATATTCTTGCGGATCCAAAATACAACTATTTATTTACGGTTGATACCTTAAACGAAATGGTGGTTGCTGGAATGCCTTTTAGAGACGCCTATAAAGCGGTTGCAGAACAATTGGAAAATGGTACTTTTCAATCTCCAAAAGAAACTAAACATACACACGAAGGAAGCATCAACAACCTTTGTTTGGAGGAAATAAAAAAGAAAATGGACGATTCTTATTAATTCAAAACCAAAATAATTACTCCAAAAAAATCCATTCGCTTCAACGAATGGATTTTTTTTATGTTTCAAACTTAAATTTTTTGGATATTAAACCTTTTTAGCCAATTCTTCCGCATCAATATCACTGTGCGAAACGTTATAAACAGCTTTTCCTTCCTTAATTAATATCAATTGCGGTGATTGATGAGTGACTCCAAAACGACTCGCAATTTCATTAGAAATATCGCGATGTGCTATTAAATCTAAAAAATAAGGCGTAACTTTATCTGAGCTATTAAACTCATTTTCAAACTGTTTCAGTGCCATCCTACTGACGCTGCAACGTGTACTGTGTTTGAAAATGGCTACCGGTTTTTCATTTGAAATCTCGATAATTTCACTCAGTTGCCCTAAATCGGTTAATTCATTCCAGTTGATTTTGTTTTCGTTTGAATCTTTTTCTTCTGAACTGTTGAACATATTTTTAAAAAAACTCATAATTGTCTTGTTTTAAGACATTTTGACTTTAAAACATGATAAAAATCATGAAATTTCTGTCAATTTGTCTTTATTATTGTATTGGAATATATATTGAATATTGATTCGCAAAGTTAGTCAAATAACCACAAAACAATATAACATCATGAACATAAATAAATTTACTATCAAATCCCAGGAAGCCATTCAGCTTTCGCAACAATTGGCGCAAAGCCAAGGACAGCAACAAATAGAAAATGAACATATTTTCAAGGCTATTTTTGAAGTCGACGAAAATGTGGCTCCTTTTATATTGAAAAAACTCAATGTGAATGTTCCTCTATTTCTTCAAATATTGGACAGCACGATTCAAAGTTTCCCTAAAGTTTCCGGTGGCGAAATAATGCTTTCCAGGACTGCAAACACGACGCTTAATGAAGCTGAAATTATCGCTAAAAAAATGAATGACGAATTCGTTTCGGTAGAGCATTTAATTTTGGCGATTTTTGATTCTAAAACCAAAGCAGCCCAAATATTAAAAGATCAGGGCGTAACCGGAAAAGGATTGAAAGCCGCCATAGAAGAATTGCGAAAAGGCGAAAGAGTAACTTCGGCATCTGCTGAAGAAACCTATAATTCATTAAATAAATACGCAAAAAACCTCAACGAACTGGCTCGATCCGGAAAACTGGATCCTGTTATTGGTCGTGATGAGGAAATTCGCAGAGTGTTGCAAATTTTAACCCGAAGAACTAAAAATAATCCAATGCTCGTGGGAGAACCCGGAGTTGGGAAAACTGCCATTGCCGAAGGATTAGCACACCGAATTGTTGATGGAGACGTTCCTGAAAACCTGAAAGATAAAATCGTGTATTCCCTTGATATGGGTGCACTTATTGCAGGTGCCAAATACAAAGGAGAATTTGAGGAACGTTTGAAATCTGTGGTGAAAGAAGTAACTTCTGCCGAAGGGGATATTGTTTTATTCATTGACGAAATTCACACGCTTGTGGGTGCCGGAGGTGGCGAAGGCGCTATGGATGCTGCAAACATCTTGAAACCTGCCTTAGCTCGTGGAGAACTGCGCGCTATTGGTGCAACCACATTAGACGAATATCAAAAATATTTTGAAAAAGACAAAGCACTAGAAAGACGTTTCCAAAAAATAATGATTGAAGAACCGGATACCGAAAGTGCCATTTCGATTTTACGTGGTATCAAGGAAAAATACGAAACGCATCATAAAGTTCAGATAAAAGATGATGCTATTATTGCGGCTGTCGAATTATCACAACGCTATATTACCAATCGTTTTCTTCCGGACAAAGCCATTGATTTAATGGACGAGGCAGCATCAAAAATACGCATGGAAATCAATTCAAAACCAGAAGAACTGGACGTTTTAGATCGAAAAGTAATGCAGTTGGAAATCGAAATTGAAGCGATTAAAAGAGAAAAAGACGAAAGTAAACTCAAAGTTTTAGGAATGGATTTAGCCAACCTAAAAGAAGATCGAAACGAAATCTACGCCAAATGGAAATCAGAGAAAGATGTAGTCGATAACATTCAAGCAGTAAAAACGGAGATTGAAGATTTCAAATACGAAGCAGAACGCGCGGAACGTGATGGTGATTATGGAAAAGTAGCCGAAATTCGTTATGGGAAAATCAAAGAAGCCCAAGAAAGATTGGATGCATTTCAAAAACAATTGGCCGAAGATCAAACTGGAGGAACTTCCCTTATAAAAGAAGAAGTAACCCGCGAAGATATTGCTGAAGTCGTGGCTAAATGGACTGGAATCCCAGTTATGAAAATGCTTCAAGGCGAAAGGGAAAAACTGCTTAAACTGGAAGATGAATTGCATCAAAGAGTCGTAGGACAGGAAGAAGCCATTCAAGCCGTGAGCGATGCCGTGCGCAGAAGCCGCGCGGGATTACAGGACATGAAAAAACCAGTGGGAACCTTTCTATTCCTTGGAACTACAGGGGTTGGTAAAACCGAATTGGCGAAAGCATTAGCCGAATACCTCTTTGACGATGAAAATGCGATGACGCGTATTGATATGAGCGAATACCAAGAACGCCACAGCGTAAGCCGACTGGTGGGTGCGCCTCCCGGATATGTAGGTTATGATGAAGGCGGACAATTAACGGAAGCCGTTCGTAGAAAACCGTATTCTGTAATCCTATTGGATGAAATTGAAAAAGCACATCCTGATACGTTTAACATCTTGTTACAAGTCTTGGATGAAGGACGTTTGACAGATAACAAAGGACGTTTAGCTGATTTTAAAAACACGATTATCATCATGACTTCGAATATGGGAAGCCAAATTATTCAGGATAAATTTGATAATTTGAAAGGAAGCGTGGAAGTCGCAACCGAAGCTGCAAAAGTGGAAGTGCTAGGCTTATTGAAACAAACCGTTCGTCCGGAATTCATAAACCGTATTGACGAAATTGTGATGTTTACACCATTAACCAATGAAAATATTACAAAAATCGTAGGGTTACAACTAAAAAGCGTAACTAAAATGCTGGCGTTGCAAGGCATCACTATGGATGCAACTCCGGAAGCCATTGCCTATTTAGCTGAGAAAGGTTATGATCCTCAATTTGGCGCCAGACCGGTGAAACGTGTGATTCAAAGAGATGTTCTCAATGAATTATCCAAAGAAATTCTAGCTGGAAAAATCGCAACAGACAGTATTGTTTTGATCGATGCGTTTGATGGAAAACTGGTTTTTAGAAATCAAACCGAGTTAGTAGAGTAAATATTTGCCTATCTTTGATAAAAATAAAATTATGCAAACTATTAAGTTAAAAATAAACGATAGTATCTATAATGAGTTAATGTGGTTTCTTAATCGATTCAGTAAAGATGAAGTTGAAATCATTAAAGAAAATGAAGATTTTACTGAAACTAAAAACTATTTAGAGCGGGAACTTGAAGACATAAAAAGTGGCACAGCAACATTTTTTACCGTAGAAGAAGCGGAAATAAGAATTGAAAAAACAATTCGAAAGTATGAGAATCCTTCTTAAAAGTTCCTTTGTTGATCGGCTTGAAAATCAGGTTATATATATTGCAAAAGATAGCCCTAGTAGAGCTCGAAAATTCAATATGAATGTGTTAAAAGAAGTGAAAAATATTCATCCAAATCCTTATAGATTTAGAAAATCAACCTATTTTGAAGACAACACTATTAGGGATTTAATTTTCAAGGGTTATACTATCGTTTACAAAATAAATGAAGAAACAATTGAAGTTTTTGGTTTTGTAAAATACCAAGAAAAATTACATGATTATTAATCTCTTTTTTTTAATATCAAAAACACCAATCGAAAGGTTGGTGTTTTTTTATATCATCCTTTTTTTTAGGAGCAGAGTGAATTAGTTTCTTAAGAATCTAGAAACATTTAAAATTATGAAAACATCAGTCGAAAGACTGGTGTTTTTTTATGCTTTTCAGTTTTCATGGAGTAAATCGATTGATTTAATTGCTATTTTTAATTTCACAAATTGGAAAATGCAAAATTGGAAAATTACAAGAATTCGCTATAAAACAGAGTTCATTCGCTTTTTTATGCAAGCTAAGTGCCTCCTCTATTTTATCTTTGTTGCTAATACAAACTTTAGGATTGAGATTAATGGCTATAAAACGTCCGCTTCCGTCTTCCAAAACCTCCAGAGTTGCCTCTGCTTCGTCTGTATAAGAAACCACATCTATCCCATTTTGGCTGCAAACATACAAGTAAGACATCATGTGACAGGAAACCAGACTGCTCAATAACAAGTCTTCAGGATTGTACAAAACAGGATCGCCTTTGAAAGCTTTAGCAGCCGAAACATTTAGAACAGCCTTACCGTCAATCGCTATGGTATGACTTTTAGTATAAGTCATCGATTCCTTTTTAGAAAAAAACCAATCTAATTTAGCTTTAAATACATGTTTGAACCCCATAATTTTTTTTATTTCAAAAGTAAATAAAAACGAGACTACTAATCCAGAAAGATTTTGGGTGAATATTAACTAAAAATTCACCCATTTTATAAATAGAGTAAATAAAAAAAGTTTTAGCTTCGCAGGAATAAACAAAACACGCAGTTTAAATTTTGGCAAAGCAATACCAAAATCAATGCAGTTTCTAAAACAATCAAAATGGCATCAGGTTTTTTCGCACTATTAGATGATATCGCAGCAATTATGGACGATGTTGCCGTAATGAGTAAATTTGCAGCCAAAAAAACGGCTGGTATTTTAGGTGATGATTTGGCAGTAAATGCCGAGAAAGCCTCCGGATTTATCTCCTCAAGAGAACTTCCCGTATTATGGGCAATTGCAAAAGGTTCTTTCATTAATAAGGTAATCATTTTACCCATCGCCTTTCTGCTGAGTGCATTTTTACCGGTAGCAGTTATCATAATCTTAGTGCTTGGAGGACTTTATTTAGCCTACGAAGGTGCCGAAAAAATATACGAATACTTCTTTCCGCACGAACATGCAAAGCACGAAATTTCGTTGGAACCAATGACCGAAGAACAAATTTTAGCCTTTGAAAAAGAAAAAATAAAATCAGCCATCGTAACCGATTTTATTTTATCTGTAGAAATCGTAATTATTGCATTGGGAACCGTTATTGGCAAACCTATTTTATCACAAATTATGGTTGTTTCCATCATTGCAATAATAGCAACCGTAGGTGTTTATGGGATTGTAGCCCTAATTGTACGTATGGATGAAGCAGGTTTAAAACTGATAAGCATGAGCACCAGAGAGCGTAGCTTCTCAAAGACTATCGGAAATATTCTGGTACAAGCCTTGCCAAAAGTCATCAAGAGTTTATCCTTTATAGGTACCATCGCCTTACTGTTAGTAGCAGGTGGCATATTTGTGCACAACATCGGTTTTTTACATGGCGTATTACCCCAATTACCTTCCATTCTAACTGAATTTTTATTAGGACTTGTATTTGGTGGAATTGTTTTGGGAATGGTTACGCTGTTCAAAAAGATCATTGGCAAAAAGTAAGCAACAGTTGAATACACTTTAGCCGCATACATAATTAAAAAAATAGGAGAACATCAGTCGAAAGGCTGGTGTTTTTTTATGTCTTTTTTTAGGAGCAGAACATTTCTAATTTTTCAACACGAGTTGTCCCGCTGTCCGCAGTATCCACGCCCAAAAGCGTGGGATACTTGCTCCCATCGGGGCTAAATTAGAACTTTTTGATTTCCTAAATTCTATAAAAAAAAAGCACTTTAAAAATCTAAAAAATAGTGCAATACCTATTCACACACGTATCAAAAACATCTATCAAATAAAAAGCTATTATACTAATTTGTAAGAAAATTTTAATATATTTGAAAATCAATAATAAGAAACAAACCTTCGCCAATCTACCCATAATTGGGTGTATAAACGAAAGTTTGTTTCGCCTATATACAAGTTATGCCCAATTTTAACAGACTACAATGGAAGACAAAATCAACGAAGAGTTAATCTGCACTTTGGTCAAAAATCAAACGACAAATCAAATTGAAGTTGGTTATGTGCAAATCCAAAATTCATTAATCAGACCAATAGATGAATTTTTAAAATTATGCGACGATCCGAATACTTCTTTGAACGACTTAATTGCATACATTAGAAAGACAACAGAATTAAATTTACTTACTGATCATTACCTGTATTGTGTTTTGCTAGCAAGACCCTATCAGGGTTTTAACGTAAATAATCAGGATACTATTATCCAAATAACAAACCGACAGCAACTCATTCAAATAAATCACGAACTTAAACCTGATATTTATAACCCTGCGGAAAAAATTACTGAATACAAACAAGAATTAAAAGAACAATATCTATTATGGAGCAAAGCTTTTGCAATCAAGAAAACTTATCGCATTTGCAATGAAGACAAAAGTGTATTAACATTTTCTCATAGGCTTGTCGGTTGGTCAAATCCACTTTACCAATTAACCCCAAATTTTTCAGTTGAAATAAAGACAAATTTTGGTTATGGAAGTGCGAGTTATTTTTACACAAAATTGAAATACAAAAACATAGAAATATCCCCATTTTCAGAATGGATTGATTATGAATTTGCAAAATTTTCTGAAATAATTCGCTACACTCAAAAACACTTATTAGAGAATAAATATTGGTTAGAAGCTATGAACTTCTCCAAAGACGCTTGTAATCTATCAATGACAGATGAAGTGAAATTTGTAGAAAAATATGTTATTGATGAATGTGAAAAAATGTTGATTGGTTTAGAAGGAATATTCAGCAAAGATCATTTTTCATTCAAGGACAGAGAAAAACAACAATATTCCATAGACAAAAAAGGACACCTATTAACTGAATTCCGAGGAGAAAAGATAAGTGGTGCACTTGATTTTATTTCAAAAATTTTAGAGTTTGAAACAATTGCAGAAATAAAGTCTTTTATACAACGGATTGAAACATGTAATAGAAAAATTCAACCTATTTTAATAGAAGAACTGAAAATAATAAAAGTTAAGTTATCTAATTTTAATTCAGAAATGACAGTTCTAAAACCAAAATATTTGGCAATAGTTGACAAAAACCTATTTTATATAAAAGAAAAAACAGAACTTCAACGTCAAATGACAGCATCAAAACAATTTAACCCATTGCAATATAATTCATTACAAATTGATATGACAAAAGTAAATCTTGAGTTCACTGCTAAATTTCCAGAGTTTGAAGAATTCCAAAAAGAATTTAAATCAGTTAGCGATAATTATAGGATTCTAACCGAACAAATTCAGAACTTAACCAAACTATTTGACAATATTACGACATACAACAATAAAATAAGTAACCACTTTGGACAATAGAAAACTGGGCATAACCGCCGTTTGGCAATATGGCGGGTTTAGGCTTAATTTAAAGATGGTTTTGTACTTGGAAAAGTAGTCATTAACCGAAATTTGGGCTTTATTTGGTCCGCCACATCGCCAAGCGGCAAACCGTTAGGCACAATAATATGAAACCGAAAAACACAGTCATTATCATACTTTCACTTTTCCTGTTCAGTTGTGAACAGAAATACTCAATTAGAGATAACCAAGTATATTTGAAAGGATGGAATGAAGGAAGTGGAAACTATGAAAGATTAGTTGAAAAAGCCGATGCTAAAACATTCCAAAAAATAAAAAACGACGAAAATTTAACAATTGGAAAAGATAATAAGTATGTTTTTTTTGAAAACGAAATCATTGACAATTTTGATCCAAAAACTCTAAAATACATAGGAAATTATTATTTTGTTGATAAAGATTCTGCATACTTTTTTGGGTTTTATAGTAGCAAAAATGATTGTGAAATAATTGGTGTTAATCCGAATAAACTAAGAATATTTAAAACATATCCTTGGGCATCTGATGACAAACACATTATTTATGGTCACGATATTGCAGAAATAAAAAACATAAATGATTTTAAGGTTATATCAGAAAACTGGGGAAGAACGAAAACCGAAATATTATATAAAGGGAAAATTCTCAATGCAGTTGATATTAATAGTTTTGAAATAATTAATGATGACAAAGCCAAAGACAAATATCACACGTATGAATATGGAGAAATATCAAACTAAATAAAAATTACAGTGCCTAACAGCTGTTTTGATATAGCTGGAGTTTAGTGGAATTACCGTTTCGCATCAAGTTTTCGTTAAGCCGAAAACTGAGCGGTTACGATTTTCTAGCCATCTCAAAGCAGCGGGACGTTATGTGCAAGCATATACCAACAATACTGCAAAAATTAATGACCAAAAAAACTAAGCAATGAATACCACAGAAAAATATATTTTAGGACTTAAAAAATCATATATTGACAATGGTGCAGGTGAAGATTGGGAACATTTTGAAAGCGTGAAAGAAGGAGTTAGTAAAGAAAAACTTGACCAATTACAAAAAATATACCCTGAAATACCACAAACATTAATTGATTTGCTAAAATATGTTGATGGGACGTATTGGAGAAAATTCAAAGAAGAAGAAATAATTTTCTACCTTCTAGGTTCAGATATTGAAGAATATCCATATTATTTATTATCAGCCAAACAAATTATAGAAAACCAAAATCAAGCTGTTGAATACTATTCAGATTATATTGAAAGAAAATATGACGAAGTTGATATTGACGAAAAAATCACAAATAGAACCAGTAATCTAAAATGGTTGCATTTTTCAGATTGTATGAACAACGGTGGAACTTCACAACTATTTATAGATTTCACACCATCAGAAAAAGGAAAAAAAGGTCAAATAATTAGGTTTTTACACGACCCCGACGAATTTAAAGTGATAGCTGAAAACTTTGAAGAGTATTTGCAAAAACTAATTGACAACGAGTATGACTTTATTAATGAAGATATTATAGGTTGAAAATGCCAGCACATAACAGATAAGGTTTCGTTGCGGCTGCAAGCCGAACAATGAAACCTGTGTTGAACGGAACCGTTCATTGGCAGGAACTATGGAGTTATCGTAAAGTTTAGAGAGAAAATATCAAGAGGATTTAGTGTCCTCTTTTTTTGTGCGGTAAAATCAAGATGGTTTTTAC
>NZ_JBLVPN010000011.1:0-129701 GCF_048286615.1 Flavobacterium pasteuri
TTCGACTAAATTCTAGTGGTTTTTTCAAATCTCTCGATTCTATTACTCTTATTCTTTTGTTCCGATTTGCATCGGAACGGCTGTCAATTCAATATGTCTAGGAACGTGTTCTTATCTATTTTTCCCTTCGTTCGATTCACATTGTGTCTCTCCAGAAGCGGGTGCAAAAGTACAACTTTCTTTTTAACTGGCAAGAAAATTTTAAAGTTTTTTTTGAAATAATTTTTATCTCGTTTTCTTCTCTTTTCTCATCAATCTATCAAGGAACTTTGACCGTTTTGCGGGGTGCAAATGTAACTTCCGTTTTCTAATCTCACAAGCTTTTTTAATCTTTTTTTTCAAAATAAATTTTCTACTTTGATTAACTTTACTTGTCAGTATTTAAAAAAACATCTGCGCCATTGCGGGTGCAAAACTACATCCTTTATACCGTTATTCAAGCTTTTTTAAACTCTTTTTTTGTCCTTTTCTTAACTTAAACTTTAAATAGCTGAAAACGTGAATTTTGAAAGTAAATTATTTTACTCTCCTCTGCCCTCTCCAAAGGAAAGAGCGGCTTTTTCTCCTAAAATAGCGGTAGACTTTATACATAAGCAACCTTATCGCAACTTTCTCCACCTATTGAATACCTAATAAAGACTGGAGTTATTACTATTTTAAACGAATTGCGCATTATAAAACTACTCTCCCAGCCCCGATAGCAGTGAAAATCCTTTTCTCTCGTTTCTTTCACGAGAGAAAAGATTAAAACGAATAGCGGGAAACAGCTCCTAATGGAACCTTTTGCCCTTCCCCTATATATAATGAGTGCCGATTTTGTTTTTAAACTTATGAAGCAACAAACCTCACATATATATTGTATGTATTTTTGTAATGGTCTATATTTGCATTCTTAAAATAACAAACGATGATTAAGATTACTTTGCCCGACGGGTCAATTAAAGAGTTTGCTCCTGGGATTACTCCTATGGATGTTGCCAAGAGCATTAGTGAAGGATTTGCCAGAAATGTTATTTCGGCTTCTTTTGATGGTACAACTGTGGAAACCACAACTCCTTTGACGACGGACGGCAGTCTTATATTATATACCTGGAATGACGAAGGCGGAAAAAAAGCTTTTTGGCATTCGACTTCACATGTAATGGCACAGGTTCTTGAGGAAATGTTTCCTGGAATCAAACTAACACTTGGACCAGCAATATCCAATGGATTTTATTATGATGTGGACTTTGAAGATCAGAAAATCACTGATGCTGATTTTAAAAAAATTGAAGATCGTGTTCTTGAAATATCAAGAGGAAAGCATGAGTTTAAACTGCGCCCTGTTTCTAAAGCTGAAGCTCTAGAACTATATAAGGACAACGTTTACAAAACCGAATTGATTACCAATCTTGAGGACGGAACCATTACGTTTTGTGATCATGATACCTTTACTGATTTATGTCGTGGTGGTCATATTCCCAATACAGGAATAATAAAAGCCATGAAAATCATGAGCGTTGCCGGTGCTTACTGGCGTGGTGATGAAAAAAACAAACAATTGACTCGTGTTTACGGAACTTCTTTCCCAAAACAAAAGGATTTAACTGAATATTTAGAACTACTGGAAGAAGCGAAACGTCGTGACCACAGAAAACTAGGAAAAGAACTAGAATTGTTTGCTTTCTCACAAAAAGTAGGTGCGGGTTTACCATTATGGCTACCTAAAGGGGCTGCCTTAAGAGACAGACTAGAGCAGTTCTTGAAAAAAGCACAGAAAAAAGGTGGTTACGAGCAAGTAGTGACTCCGCATATTGGTCAAAAAGAATTGTATGTAACTTCAGGACATTATGCAAAATATGGTGCCGATAGTTTTCAACCTATAAGTACTCCAGCCGAAGGAGAAGAGTTTCTATTAAAACCAATGAACTGTCCTCATCACTGCGAAATATACAATGTACGTCCTTGGTCATACAAAGATTTACCAAAACGTTATGCTGAATTTGGTACTGTTTACAGATACGAACAAAGTGGTGAACTACATGGTTTAACTCGTGTAAGAGGGTTTACTCAGGATGATGCGCATATCTTTTGTACTCCTGAACAACTGGATGAAGAGTTTAAGAAAGTAATTGACTTGGTACTTTATGTATTTGGTTCGTTAGGATTCGAAAACTTTACTGCTCAGATTTCATTGAGAGACAAAGAAAACAGAGATAAGTATATAGGTACAGACGAAAACTGGGAAAAAGCAGAAAATGCTATTATCAATGCTGCTGCAGATAAAGGTTTGAATACTGTAGTTGAATATGGCGAAGCCGCTTTCTATGGCCCAAAATTGGATTTCATGGTAAAAGATGCCCTTGGAAGACAGTGGCAATTAGGTACGATTCAGGTGGATTACAACTTACCTGAACGTTTTGATTTGACATATAAAGGATCTGATAACGAATTACATAGACCTGTAATGATTCACAGAGCTCCTTTTGGCTCAATGGAACGATTTATTGCGATTTTATTAGAACATACCGCAGGAAATTTCCCTCTTTGGCTAATGCCTGAACAGGCTATAATATTGTCTTTGAGTGAGAAATATGAAATATATGCGAAAAAAGTTTTAAATCTCCTAGAAAATCACGAAATTCGCGCCCTCATAGACAATAGAAACGAGACAATCGGGAAGAAAATTAGAGATGCCGAAATGCAAAAAACCCCGTTTATGCTGATTGTAGGCGAGGAAGAAGAGAAAAATGGGACTATTTCTATACGTCGTCACGGACAAGAAGGAAAAGGAAATATCACCGTAACAATAGAAGAATTTGTAACTATTGTAAACGAAGAAATCAACAAAACATTAAAAGTATTTACAGTTTAACTTAAATTATAAAGTCATAGCAATAAGAAGCAACAGAGGTTACCAACCTCGCGTAGAAAAAAAAGATGCACACAGAATAAATAATCTTATTCGTGGTATACAAGAAGTAAGACTTGTAGGTGAAAATATTGAGCCTGGAGTTTTTAAACTTTCGGAAGCTCTAAGACTAGCTGACCAATTTGAATTGGATTTAGTAGAGATTTCACCTAATGCTGATCCACCGGTTTGTAAAATCATGGATTATAAGAAATTTGTTTACGAGCAAAAGAAACGAGATAAAATCCTTAAAGCGAAATCTACACAAGTAGTCGTTAAGGAAATTCGTTTTGGACCTCAAACAGATGAGCATGATTACGAATTTAAGAGAAAGAATGCTGAAAAGTTCTTGAAAGAAGGTGCTAAATTAAAAGCATTTGTTTTCTTTAAAGGACGTTCGATTATCTATAAAGATCAAGGTCAAATCTTATTATTAAGATTAGCTACAGATCTTGAAGAATTTGGTAAAGTGGAAGCGATGCCAGTTTTAGAAGGGAAGAGAATGATTATGTTCATTGCTCCTAAGAAAAAGAAATAAGTCTTAAAGTCAAAAGTCTTAAAGTCAAAAGTATTCAACTTTTGACTTTAAGACTTTAAAAACTTTCTGACTAAAAAAGATAAGTAAGTAAGAATAAATTAAAACACTAGGAAAAAATGCCTAAAATGAAAACCAAATCTAGCGCCAAGAAACGTTTTAAAGTTACTGGTTCTGGAAAGATTAAAAGAAAGCATGCTTTTAAAAGTCACATCTTGACTAAAAAGTCTAAAAAACGTAAATTAGCTTTGACTCACTCAGCGCTAGTTCACAAAACAGATATGAAAAGCATCAAACAACAATTAAGAATTATTTAATTAAGTCTTAAAGTTGTAAAGCCAAAAGTCTTAAAAACTTTCGACATTCCACTTTAAAATTTTCAACTAAATAATCTTTAGGTTAAAACAATTTAAAATAACCTTGGAGTATGGCCATTAAGTGCTTTTGATTAAATTCAAGCCGCCTGCTACAAAAAAACAGTAAAATTATGCCAAGATCGGTAAATTCAGTTGCTAAAAGAGCAAGAAGAAAAAAAATAATGAAGCAAGCCAAAGGTTTCTTTGGTAGACGTAAAAACGTTTGGACAGTTGCTAAGAATGCGGTAGAGAAAGCAATGTGCTACGCTTACCGTGATAGAAAAGTGAATAAAAGAAATTTCCGTGCTTTATGGATTCAACGTATCAACGCTGGAGCTAGATTGGAAGGAATGTCTTATTCACAATTCATGGGTAAAGTAAAAGCTAATGGAATCGAATTGAACCGTAAAGTTCTTGCCGATTTAGCTATGAACCACCCAGAAGCTTTCAAAGCAGTACTTAATAAAGTAAAATAAACGTTTTATCAACTAAATTTAGATTACTTACTTATATAGAAACCTCAATCGAAAGATTGGGGTTTTTTTGTTTTCTGTGAGGTGCATGCTATGCTGAATTGTCAATCCATAGTCTTTTGATTAAAAGCAATTCAGAATTCCTTTTTCACCCTCCGGCTAAAGCTAAAAGTAATTCAAGCTTTATGTAAATAAGGAGAAGATGCAAAGATTGGATTAATCTACATCTCCAAATGGCATACTTATTCCTTCAAATTGTATTTCTTAATCATATACTTAGTTATTGGTTTTAATGGTTTCTTGGATACAGGATGAAATCCGGGAGCGTAGAAAAGTTCTACAACCCCATCATGTTTAAAATACCAAACAACCGGTTTCTCGTTATTAAAGAAACTCAACTTCACATTAGAGTCTAATTTCTTTAACTTCATCCCATTTTCTTCAATAGGGATAACCATCCCTAATGCTCCATTTTTATCCAGACAATCTACAGCAACGTAATGATCCACTTTCCAAATCATACAATCCTTTTCCGGAAAAAACACCCCTTTTATTGTATATCCAATAAAAAAAGGGGATAATAATACGGCTAAAAAGAAGACTGTTTTTTTTCCAAATTCTTTGTTTACGCCTACTGTTTCCCCTTCCTTTTTTTTATCATCAGAATTACGCTCTACAAATTCCTTAACTTCAACTAATGCAGAAGCTTCTGAATTTTCTATCGCATCAATTTTTCCATTAAGCAAATATTTATTATAAGGTCTTGGATTAAAATCAATAAGAATGGCTGCCAATTCAATCCTTAATGTATTCTCCGAATCTTTTTCCCCTTTTAGAAAGGAAATTATAGGTCTAAATCTTGCAATATCATAATTTGCTATACACCTCCTTATACTTTGTTCTTCTTTTAAATTAAAAAATAATTTAAATATATTTTCATCTGATTTAGACAACGAATTATCTAAAATCATCAGGCACAGATTTCGCAATTGAGCAGGTGTAGGATTTAATAAAATACCCGAAACATCTACACTTTTCTTTACTTCATATTGGCTTTTAATAGCACTCTTATACTCTTCAAAAGTAATTTTATTCATAAGCATTTACTGGTAATAACAAGCATTAAACGGAATCAATCGGAATTACTGGAATTACCAGAATTCCTTCTAATTTAATCAACAAAGACCACATTCCTTTGCTGCAGAATTAGTTCATGTCTTGAATTGCAATAAGGACAAATGTACAAAACTAGTTCTAAAAAAAGTGTCGCTAAACAGTATAGCAAGTTTATTCGGGAAGTATAACCAAACTATTCTGTTTCAGCACACTTCACTTCCCAAAAAGCAAAACCGCAGTTCATTGATTTCACAATGATTGCTACAAGCATGATTCGATTTAAATATCGAACAGGCCAAACTATGTCTAATTTTTAAAATGAAAAAATGAAAAGAATAATTTTAGTATCGTGTTATATCATCGCAAGCGTTTTCATGGTTTCCTGTACCAACGATGAAATGGAAACAACCCCAAACAATAATGAACAACAAATAGTTGCAGAAGTCCAAGCTGATGATATCGGTGGGCAAAATGGGCAAACTCCCATTCCTCCTCCAAAACCATAATATAAATTGTTTGATTAGATCATTTTCATATTCTAATTAAATTCTGTATTTTCGGGAAATGCTACAAAAAAAGTTACATTTCCCGATTATTATTCTTTTACTGGCAATGTTTTTTGCTTTGTACTCCTGTAAAAAGAAACAACCAAATAATAGCAAAACTAAAGCCAATACCAATTATTCTGCCTATTTTACTCTTGCAGAAAAACATCTGGTAAATCAAGAAAATGATAGTGCCTTTTATTATTACAACAAATCAAAATTAGCTTGTAATTTAAAAACGGATAGTGAAAAGATAATTTATTCATTATTGAAAATGTCCATTATTCAACAAAATGAAGGCGATTATTCAAGTAGTGAAACTACGGCTACTGAAGCCATTTCTTTTTTTCAAAAAACCACAAATCCCTATTACAAGTGTGCTGTTTATAATATATTGGGGATAAATTATGAGAACCTATTGGACTTTGACAATGCTATTATTAATTACAACCTAGCTTATCAACAAGCTACAGATGAATTACAAAAAGCAATTCTTCAAAACAATGTCGCAGTTGTATATATGGACAAGCACGATTATCAGCGCGCCATACAAACCCTAATGCCTCTGACTCTAAAAAAAGAAATTCTTAATAACTCCGAAAACTATGCCCGAGTACTCGATAATTTAGGCTATTCCTATTATAAAATAGGTAATTCAAAAAGTCTTGACCATTTAAATCAATCTTTAAAAATAAGAAAACAGATAAAAGATGACTTTGGTATGATCTCGAGTTATATGCATCTTTCAGAATTTTATAAAAAAAACAAACCCAAGCTATCCAATGATTATGCCCATTTAGCCTATGAGAAAGCAACCAAAATAAACAGTGTTGATGATCGCTTAAAATCATTAGCATTATTAATAGAGAATATCTCGGGCAATGAATCGAAAGAATTCTCCATATTACACCTGCGCATCAATGACAGCATCAATAAGGTCAGACAAAAGGCCAAGAATCAATTTGCCAAAATCAAATACGATTCCAAGAAAGAGAGAGAAGAGAATCTAAATCTAAAAACACAAAAGGCCGAAAATGCACTTCTGTTAGAACAACAAAAAAACAGAAATTTATTATTATACTTAGCCGTTGGAATTATAATTATGATAAGTGTTTTTGTATATAATTATCTGGTAGCCAAAAACAAAAGAGAAAAAATAAAAACCTCTTACAATACTGAAACTCGAATTGCTAAGAAACTTCATGATGAATTAGCGAATGATGTCTATCATACTATGGCTTTTGCTGAAACACAAGATTTATCTACCAGCCAGAATAAAGAAATATTACTTACTAATCTGGATACTATTTATTCCCGAACACGAAATATATCCCGTGAAAACAGCACAATAGAAACAGGAACATTATTTGTGTCTCAATTAAAAGAAATGATGTCTGGATTCAATACTGATAATGTGAATGTTTTAACCAATGGTATAGATTTGGTTGATTGGTTGGCTATAGAGAGTACTAAAAAGATAATTGTCTATCGGATACTTCAAGAATTGCTTGTCAACATGAAAAAACATAGTCAATGCAGTTTAGTTGTACTGACTTTCAAACACAATGAAAAAAAATTACAGATAGATTATACCGATAACGGAGTTGGAGCAACAATAGAACAATTAAATTCAAAAAATGGGCTTCAAAATATTGAAAACCGTATGAGGACTATAAAAGGAATAATAACTTTTGATACTAAATCCGATAAAGGTTTTAAAGTACATTTTACTCTCCCAATATAATTTCTAATGTTTATTAAATTTAACTACCAAAATTAAAACAATTCAATCATCTAAAATACTGAGCTTAATTTAATTGGTCCTTAGAACCGTTCTTCTTCTAAATCCATACTATAAATTGCTTAGAAGATAGTCTGAATATTTTAATTAATTTCTGTATTTTCGATGAATGATTCTAAAAAAGTTACACCCCATAGTTTATTTTTTATCATTGTCATTCTTTTTAATCCTTCATTCCTGTGAAGAAAAGGCATTAAACAATCCCAATAAAAAAAACAATACTGCTGAAATTGACCGACTGATTGACCTAGGAGACAAATATTTTGAGAAATCAGAATATGATAGTTCCTATTATTATTTCAACAAAGCTAAAGCTACTTGTGATGAAAAAAAAGATGTATCGAAAATCATCTATTCATTATCAAATTTAGCAACCATACAACAAAATCAAGGAGATTATTGTGGTAGTGAAACTACAGCTATGGAGGCGATTCCATTTTTAGAAAAAACTAAAAATCCCAAATATAAATGGAATATTTACACTATAATTGGTATCAACTATTTATATGGATATGATTATGATAATGCACTTTATTACTACAAAAAAGCATTAAATTTAAAAACTGATGAACTTCGAAAATCAGATATAAAAAACAATATCGCCGTAACATATATGGAAATGGGAAATCATATGCGTGCTATTCAAATTCTCTATCCATTAACTTTCAAAAAAGAAGTTTTAAACAATGCCGAATCATTTTCTAGAATAATTGATAATCTAGGATATTCCTATTTTAAAGTAGGAAATTCAAAAGCTTTTAATTATTTAAATCAATCCTTAAAAATAAGAACGCAAAGAAAGGATGACTGGGGACTGATTTCAAGTTATTACCATCTTTCTGAGTTTCATAAAAAAAGTAATGTCAATTTAGGTAATAATTATGCCCAGCTAGCATATGAAAAAGCAACAAAGCTTAATAGCGTTGATTCAAAGTTGGAATCTCTAAAGTTATTAATAAAGAACAGTTCAGCAAATAAATCCAAAGAATACACTTTAAAATACCTCCATATTAATGATAGTATTACTAAAGTTAGACAAAAAGCTAAGAATCAATTTGCTAAAATCAAATATGATTTCAAGAAAGAGCAAGATGAAAATCATAAACTAAAAGCCCTAAAAATACTTCAATTAGAACATCAAAAAAAGAAAAATTTGATGTTATATTTAGTTGTGGGAATCATTACTGTAATAAGTATTTTTTTAACCAATATGCTATTAGCCAGAAACAAAAGGGAAAAGATTAAAGCTTCTTATAATACCGAAATTCGAATAGCTAAAAAACTTCACGATGAATTAGCAAACGATGTATATCATACCATGGCTTTTGCAGAAACTCAAGATTTATCCACAATACATAATAAGGAAATATTGATTTCTAATCTAGACACTATTTATTCAAGGACACGAAATATCTCCCGAGAAAACAATTCTATGGAAACTGGACCATTATTTATAACTGATTTGAAAGAAATGATGTCTGGTTTTAATACTCAAGAAGTAAATGTGATAACTAATGGAATGGATTCAATCAATTGGATAGTATTAGATGATAACAAAAAAATCATCATTTATCGTGTGATTCAAGAATTACTGGTTAACATGAAAAAACACAGTCAATGTAGTTTAGTTGTTCTAACTTTTAAAAAAACAGGAAATAAATTAGAAATAGATTATACTGATAACGGGCTTGGAGCAACATTAGAACAATTAAATTCAAAAAATGGGCTTCAAAATGTGGAAAACCGTATTCAGGCTATAAAAGGAATAATTACTTTTGAAACTAAATCAAATAAAGGATTTAAAGTACAATTTATTATTCCAATATAATACTCCATTCTATGTTCCACAAAGTTTTAATAGCCGAAGATTTAGATAGTATTAGCATAGCAGTTGTTCAAGCTCTGAAAGAAATTTCTATCTCAGAAATTCATCATGCTAAATACTGTGATGATGCTTTTTTAAAAATAAAAAAAGCACTTCATGACAATCAGCCCTATGACTTATTAATTAGTGATTTATCATTTAAACCAGATCATAGAGAGAATAAGCTGAACTCCGGTGAAGAATTAATTAAGGCAGTGAAAAAAGTTCAACCTAACATCAAAACTATAGTATTCTCAATAGAAGACAAATCTTTTAGAATAAAATCATTATTCAATAACTTGGGAATTAATGCCTATGTATCTAAAGGAAGAGATAGCATTCCTGAGCTAAAAAAGTCGATTCAACACATATACAACAATGAAGAAATAAAACCATCAGCTGAAATATCTCATGCTTTAAGAGATAAATCACTTTTTGAAATTGAATCCTATGACATTTCACTTTTGAAATCATTGTCCAAAGGCTTAACTCTTGAGGATATTTCATCCGAATTTAAAGACTCCGGAATTATTCCAAATGGCAGCAGCAGTCTTGAAAAACGAATCAACAGATTAAAAATATATTTCAAAGCCAGTAATAATGTACATCTTATTGCTATTACCAAAGATTTAGGTTTAGTTTAAACTAATTTTTTCCTCTCTAATAAAAAAAGGCATAAAAATCAATAAAAGCCATTTAGAAAACAAACAATTTTAAATCGTAGAAATTGAATCTATATTTTTTTTTTAATAATTTAACCCTTTTACGGTTTCCCGTAAAGAAATGATTTCTAAAGATATTAGGTTTGACTAATAAAACTTTAAATCATATAAAATGGCAGATTTCACTAAAGAAGACTTAGCATTTACTGGATATTCACAAACAATAGATGCTAATGATTATCCTAAAACTATCGAAGTTATTGATAGGATTTATGTTGATAAAACAGAAGAGTTTGAAGTAATTCATTTCTGTAATCAGTTTCTAAAGAAATATAAAGTTCCTAAAACCAAAGCAAGTTTTCAAAAAGCAGAAAGCTTTTTACAACATCCCTCTTTGGAAAACGAAATCTACAGATCTCAATTATTAGACTGGATTGCAAGCAATTGGATAAAAATATAATAGTTTTTCATTTCAATGCACTAATTCCTAATTTTAGAATATTTAATAAGCTACGAGAGCCTATATAGTATTCTGGTATTTAATTTTTTAATGGTTTACGGATTCCCGTAACGAATTCTCTTTTATCAAAGTTACTTTTGATGTTATAAAAAATTTAAGCCATTTTCAAAAAAAAACTTAGGTCATGAAGAAAAACGAAGCTATATCCATTCAGAACGTACTAGAAAAAAATAAAGAAGAAATAATACTTAATAAATGGGATAAAAAACTCAATGACTATAATAATTACGTCAAAGAATATCTCATACATTATAAAAAATCTCTTAAAGGCAATAGCATTTCATTATCAAAATATCCCTATTTGAAAGTAAAATCCGAAAGCTTAAGTAAAAAACTAAATAGAGGAATTGAGAAAGAGCTATTAACAAAAAAGCAACTTACAAAGGTTTTTAAAATTCGAGAAAAAATAGTGAATGCATGTTGTAATTAAATACTATTTAAAAATAAATGAAAAAAATTATAGTTATAGGACTCTTGATATTTATAGCATCATTCGCTTATACTTCAAAAAAACAACCAGAAAAAAAAAGAGATTCACAAAATAAATATGATGTGAATGAAAAGCAACTAATGATCAATAGAAATAATCATTCGTCATACAAATTTGATGAGCCAATAAATAACAACCTAAACATTTCTAATAAACAACCCCCAGTAAAACATTCATCCAGAAATCTAAAAGGAAAAATTATCAACACAAAAAATCATACTTTTGTTTTGGAATAAAAACACTTTTTATTTTTTGTTTCAAATGAGGAAAACCGTAAATTAATATCTTTTTAAGGATTTAGTTTTGCTCCAATAAAAAACCAAACCAATGAAGTCATTATTTATTTTAACATCTAGTCTATTATACGCCACACACATAACAATAATTCTTTTCGGTTCTCTATGCCTCATTTATTTAGTATATAAAATCTGGAAAAGGAGATAAAATAAAAGGTAGATTCATTAATTTGTAAATCAAAAGATAAAAATCACAAAGTTTAAATTCCAGAGTCATTTCGCTATTTTTGCTCTCAAATCAGTTTTAGACAGAAAGGTAATAAAGAGTAAAATCAAAGCAAAATGTACTCTACTCATAATTTGATATAAGTCCCAACAATTCTTGACAATTAATTTCCGTTGTCCTTTAACTAAAAAACTTTAAAATACAATCCCCTATAAATTGAAACCCCTCTTTTTTCTACAACTTTTTCTTATTTCAACCTTTTGTTTTTCACAAACTAAGCTCCTTTCTTGGAATATAGAAAATCTTGGGAAATCTAAAACAGACAAAACTATAAACTATATCGCTAATACACTTTGTGACTATGACATTATTGCTATTCAAGAAGTTGTAGCTGGTTATGGTGGTACTCTAGCAGTATCCAGATTAGCGGATGAACTCAATCGCAAGGGTGCTAAATGGGATTATGTAATTAGTGACCCAACAAGCAGCAGTGCTTACAAAACGGAACGCTATGCGTTTATTTGGAAAACCAGGAAATTAAAAAAAATTGGCAACGCTTGGCTCGAAAAAAAATACCATCTAGAGATTGATCGAGAACCTTATTTTTGTACGTTTCAATATGAAAACAAGCAATTTACTGTCGTTAATTTTCATGCTATTACTAAAAATAGGCAACCTGAAACCGAAATTAAATATTTTAAATTTCTACCAGATGAATATCCCAACTTGAATTTAATATTTGCTGGAGATTTTAATTGTCCACAATCTCACACGGTTTTTAATCCTTTGAAAAAAATGGGATATCAATCGATTTTGGTTAATCAGAAAACCTCTTTGAAACAAGAATGCAAAAATGGTAAATGTCTAGCATCCGAATTTGACAATATATACTATAAAACCTCAAAAATCAAAACTATAAATTCTGGAATTATTCCTTTTTATAAAAACTTTAATTCATTAAAAGAAGCCCGAATAATATCAGATCATATCCCTATTTGGTTTGAATTTTCTTTGAATTAAATTAGTCAAAAACTTCCAAATTATCTCCGTCAAAACTAGCAAAAACCATACTGGGATGCGAGTCCTGATGAAACATATTTCCTTTCTTATCGATAGCAATTGCCCCTGCAAAACCATCATAAGGTTTTAATTCGTTGAACGTTTTAGTAAAGGCTTCTTGCAATGTAAAACCATCAGTAACACGAGTCACAATTTTTGTAGCGGTGCCATTACTTACAATGTCCTCACCTACTCCTGTTAAACTCACACCGCAAAAAGCATTGGCATAATTCCCCGCTACAGTAGCCGAATCTGAAATGCGTCCGGGAATTTCAAATCCTTTTCCTCCTGTTGAAGTCGCTACAGCAATTTTTCCATTTGTATCTAAAGCGACACAACCCACAGTTCCGATTCCTAGAGATTTTAGCTTTGCTTCATATTCAGCTCGACGTTGTGGAATCTCAGTTGAAAAAGATTCAAAACCATTCTCTCTTGCAAAATTAGTCGCTCCACTTCCCCCTAAAACCCTATCGTCATACTGCATCAATATTTCAGCTACCTGAACTGGGTTTTTAACTTCTTCGATATTGATAACACCGCTCATTTTCTGGGTTTCACCATCCATAACTGCAGCGCTCATTCTGATTTTTCCGTCACTTTGAATTTGGGAACCTATTCCCGCATTAAATAATTCATCATCTTCCAAAAGTGAAACTGCATAAACAACTGTTTCCAATGCCGAATGTGTTTTTAAAAAATCATACGAATCTTTTACAATTCGCTCTAATGCATTTTGTTTAGCAACTTTTGTTTCGTGATTAGTGGATGATTCCGAAAAAAAACCTCCGTGTATGATTAGTTTCATAATGTATTGGGTGCAGATTCCAGATTTAGACAGTTCTCTAAATACTAAATTGCTATCTTATTTATACGTAGTGTGACGATTGAATGTGCATTTTGTGTGTTTCAAGATTATAAGTATCAAATTTACTCATAACATGCGTTACCAAATGTGAGATTGATATTGGTTGGCCTAATTCCACTTTCGTTAAATTAGTGTCTTTTATTTCACGACCATCAACCAAAATGACTAATCCGGAACCTATAGCTTCCATTTGGGTATTATTGGTAATTAACAAACCGGTATCCTCACCTAAACCTATTCCCAGTACTCTAGGATTACCTACAACAGCTTGAAAAAGTCTACCAATTCGCCCGCGTTGAACAAAATGGGTATCGATAATAACT
The DNA here is from genome assembly GCF_048286615.1 of Flavobacterium pasteuri. Taxonomy (NCBI): domain Bacteria; kingdom Pseudomonadati; phylum Bacteroidota; class Flavobacteriia; order Flavobacteriales; family Flavobacteriaceae; genus Flavobacterium; species Flavobacterium pasteuri. The sequence continues at coordinate 13,962 of NZ_JBLVPN010000011.1, forward strand.
CCATCGATTAAACCTAATCCGCTTGAAATTTTCACTTCACCTTTCAATAAAGCTTCAGAACTACTGCCTTGATAAATCATAGTATTAGATGCCGCTGCTGCTCCTGCTGAAGTTCCGGCATAAATGAATTCTTCATTATGGTATTTATCCAATAAAATATCATGAAATGGTGTTCCACCAAGAATGGAAGTCAATCGCAATTGATCGCCTCCGGTAAACATAACAATATCTGCTGCTTTTAATCGGGCCAAAACTTCTTCATCTGCAGCTTGTTCCCGTCTTTCAATAGTAAGTATATCTACATTTTTAGCATTCAAATATTCAAAAGCCTTAACATATTCAGGACCTATTTCGCGTGGAATGATTGAAGCGGTTGTAATGACTTCGATTCGTGAATTCTCTTTGTGTTTTGATTCGTTTAGTATCCTTTTTAAAATGCCAGTTTCAAAAAAGTTTAAATTGCTAGTTGCATTTTTATCCAAATCGGTTTCAGTAAAACTTCCTTTATCAACCGCACCTCCTATTATTATTAGTTTTCCTAGTATATTCATTTGGCAAAAATAACCAAAAAGATAAAAGGAGCTATTGAACTATGCTTTTTTTTTTAATTATCACAAACTCAATATTTATTGTTTATTTTTAAGAAAATAAATTTTGATACCTTTTTTTAAAAAGCTACTTTTAATTTAGTTCTATACATTAACCAAAACAAAAACACATTATCGTCTTCTTTAAAAAAGAAACAGACCATATTAATTTTAAAACAAACCACTACCTATTAATCCTATTCCAAAAATTAATACCCCATTTTATGAAAATAATCAAAGTACAAGCCCTACGCGGTCCTAATATATGGAGCATACAAAGAAAAAAATTAATTCAAATGCGATTGGATTTGGAAGAAATGGAACAGTTTCCAACTAATAAAATTGAAGGATTTAAAGAACGTATTGAAGCTATGTTTCCTACGATGATTGAACATCGTTGTTCTGAGGGCTGTCGCGGTGGATTTTTTTCCAGAGTAGAACGTGGTACCTGGATGGGCCATGTGATAGAACATATTGCTCTTGAAATTCAGTCTTTAGCAGGAATGGAAACTGGATTTGGAAGAACTCGAGAAACTAAAACTCCTGGAACTTATAATGTCGTCTTTAGTTATACCGAAGAAAATGTGGGTCTTTTTGCAGCAGAATCTTCTGTTGCCATTGCAGAAGCTTTAATTGCCGGAACAGATTACGATTTAAATGCCGACTTACAGAAAATGCGGGAAATACGTGAACGTGTACGACTTGGACCAAGTACCGGAAGTATTGTAGAAGAAGCAGTTTCCAGAAATATTCCCTGGATAAGATTAGGAACTAATTCTTTGGTTCAACTAGGATATGGAATCAATCAAATGCGTTTTCAGGCAACAATCACTTGCAAAACAAGCAGTATTGCGGTTGACATTGCCTGCAATAAAGAGCTTACGAAAAAAATGTTGGATATGGCATCAATTCCTGTTGCCAGCGGAAGTATTTGTGTAGACGAAGACGATTTGGCAGAGACCATAAAAAAAATTGGCTATCCTATCGTGTTAAAACCATTGGATGGAAATCACGGAAAAGGTGCTTCAATCAATGTTACTAATTGGGAAGATGCCGTTTCAGGCTTGGCTTTCGCCAAAGAATACAGCAAACGAATCATTGTAGAAAAATTTATTACCGGATTCGACTTTAGAATATTGGTAATTGATAATAAATTAGTTGCCGCTGCAAAACGAGTTCCTGCACATGTAATTGGAAACGGAAAAGATACTATTCAAGAATTAATTGAAACAACAAATCTGGATCCAAGAAGAGGATATGGCCATGAAAATGTACTAACTCAAATTGATGTCGATAGAGATACTGAAGATTTATTAGAAAAACTAGGCTACACATTAGAAACCATTCCTAAAATTGGTGAAATTGTATTCCTAAAATCTACTGCAAACTTAAGCACTGGTGGAACTTCTGTGGATGTTACTGATATGATGCACCCAGAAAATATCTTTCTTGCCGAAAGAATTTCAAGAGTAATTGGACTCGATGTGTGTGGAGTTGATATCATGGCCGAGAATTTAACACAACCGTTAAAAGAAAATGGTGGTGTAATTCTGGAAGTTAATGCAGCTCCAGGGTTTAGAATGCACCTTGCTCCTTCCGAAGGATTACCAAGAAATGTCGCCTCGCCAGTAATTGACATGTTGTATCCTCCGGGGAAATCGTGTCGCATTCCTATAATTGCTGTTACAGGAACCAATGGGAAAACGACCACTACCCGACTATTAGCTCATATTGTAAAAAATAATGGATTCAAAGTAGGATTCACTACATCAGATGGGATTTATATTCAAAATCATATGATGGAAAAAGGCGATACCACCGGACCACTCAGTGCAGAATATGTTTTGAGAGATCCTACGGTAGAATTTGCTGTTCTGGAAACTGCTCGTGGAGGAATCCTTCGTTCAGGTTTAGGTTTTAGCCTTTGTGATATTGGAATCATTACCAATATTCAGGAAGATCATTTGGGTTTAAGTGACATTCATACTTTAGACGATTTGGCCAGAGTAAAAGCTACGGTTGTCAAAAGCATCAAGAAAAATGGTTGGGCAGTTTTGAATGGAGATGACGATCATTGTGTAAAAATAGGTCAAGATTTGAATTGCAATGTCGCTTATTTTAGTTTAAGCGAAGACAGTGATTTTATCAAAAAACTTTGTGCCGAAGGAAAAACAGTTGCCGTATATGAAAACGGATACATTACCATCAAAAAAGGAGAATGGAAAATCCGTATCGAACGTGCCACTCATGTCCCATTAACATTAGGCGGGAAAGCAAAATTCATGATTGCTAATGTGCTTGCTGCCACTTTAGCAAGTTATTTATGGGGATTTAAAACCGAAGATATCAGCTTGTCATTACAAACTTTCATTCCAAGTGCCGCCCAAACACCAGGGCGTATGAACATTTTTGAGTTTAAAAAATTCAAAGTATTGATTGACTTTGCACACAATGCTTCCGGTTATAAAGGTGTCGAAGAATATTTACAAAGTGTTGAAGCTACTAAAAAAATTGGAATTATTGCCGGTGTTGGAGACCGTCGCGACGAAGATATCAAAGAATGTGCTTCGATTGCCGCCCGAATGTTTGACCATATTATCATTCGACAAGAAAAATACCTAAGAGGAAGAACCGAAGATGAAATTATTAATTTAATTCTCGAAGGAATCAAAAATTCTGAAAAAATGGTAACTTATGAGATTATCCCTAAAGAAACCGAAGCTATTAGACATGCCATAAATTGTGCCGAAGAAGGAAGTTTCATCACCGCATTAAGTGACGTTGTTACTAATGCCATCGATATTGTACAAGAATATTTAGACAAAGAAAACGAACATGGTACCGTTTAATTTTTTTCAATAAATGACAAAAGCTACTGTAACAAGTAGCTTTTTTTTTTGATAAATGATGACTGCATTTTATTACATTATAAATATTCAGGAGCTATTTCCTGCTTTCGCCTTTATCTTTGTTCGTTCCTCTCAAAGGATATCGGCTTTATCAGGGCTATAAACCATACCGTTTTAAACAACTATATTCTTAGAAAATTGACATTTCCGTTTTGGTAGTTAATAATTCCAAAGCATTCATCCCTAACTCTGAATTTCCTTTTTCATTAAGTCGAGGACTCCAAGTGGCAACTACAAAATTCTTAGGGTACAAAGCCGCAATTCCTCCTCCAATTCCGCTTTTACCCGGCAATCCCACTTTATAAGTAAACTCGCCTGACTCATCATAGAAACCACAAGTTTGCATCAAAGCATTGAGTCTCTTTACCTGACTTTTCGTTAAAATTGGTATTCCAGCTTTAGTTTTTCCTTCATTGGCAAGAAAGAAAAAGGAATGGGCTAATTCTTTACATGTCATTTCTATAGAACACTGATGAAAATAAAAATCCAGCACTTCGTCAACATCGTTATTTATATTTCCAAAAGATTTTAAAAAATTAGCTAAAGCAGCATTCCTGAAACGAGTATCTTTCTCAGATTGCGCTACTTTTAAATTATACTCAATTGCAGAACTCCCAGAAATCATTCTTATAAAATTCAGAAAATCTTGTTTTGGGTTTTCTAAATGAGTTACAAGCATATCAGCAATAACAATTGCTCCTGCATTGATAAAAGGATTCCGGGGAATTCCTTTTTCATATTCTAATTGTACTAAGGAATTAAAAGCACTTCCTGATGGCTCGACTCCTACTCGTTCCCATATTTTTTCATCCAAAAAAGAAAATGCTAATGCAACTGTCAGTGCTTTAGAAATACTTTGAATAGAAAATTTCTCCACACTATTACCTATTGCAAAGTCCTCGCCGGAAATTGTCGTTAAATGAATTCCAAATTTATCAGGATTTACCTTAGCTAATTCGGGAATGGAAGAAGTAACCTTCCCTAATGTTGGAAGTTTTTCAGATTCATTATATATTTCTTGTAAAATAATTTTGTAATTCATGTAAAGAATTTGATATATTTAAAATGATACGATTACGTTTTCAGTTTTTTCTTTCTAGCTGCAGGAAATAATACATTATTCAAAATCAAACGATATCCCGGCGAATTAGGATGCAAATCCAGAACCGTTGGTGGATCTCCTACTTGGTGCTGAAAATCCTCTGGGTCATGACCACCATAAAATGTGAACATTCCCTTCCCTTTTTGACCATGAATGTAACGTGCTTCACCATTGACCTCACAAGTACCCATCACCAAAATATTCGATTTAATTAAAGGAATATCAAATGCGGTGGTTTGTCCCATGAATCCTTTTACTAATTGAGTATGATTTTGACAAAGCATACTAGGAATTGGATCCCATTTTGCCGAAAATTCCATTAATGTAAAATAATCTTTCTCTTTAGGAACTCTCCGTTTTGAAGTCATATCAATATCTGAAAATTCATATTGTTCTGGTTTTCTTTCTAAAGTAAAATCTTTGAAAGCAAATGAATTGCTGTAATTCATTTTTGATTGGTAATTTCCTTCGCTCGGGTCCCCATCAAACATTGCTTCACAAATATCAACACCATCTCCGGCCAAAGCAATATCAAAACTATCCGTTGCAGAACACATGGCAAACATAAATCCTCCACCTACTACAAAATCCCTGATTTTCTTAGCAACTGCTCCTTTCTCTTGAGATACTTTCTGAAATCCTAATTTATTTGCCAGTGTCTCAGCATCTTTCTTTTGCTCGATATACCAAGGTGCATTTTTATAAGTGCCATAAAATTTGCCATATTGCCCAGTAAAATCCTCATGATGCAAGTGCAACCAATCATACAATAACAATTGTTCACTTAAAACTTCTTCATCATAAATTGGCGTAAAAGGAATTTCAGCATAAGTCAATACCATAGTCACCGCATCATCCCAAGGTTGTTTGCCTTTTGGAGTATAAACAGCAATTTTTGGTGCTTTTTCCAGTACAACTGATTCCATATTTTGGGAAGGACTGGATATTTCGTTTAAGATTGCCAATTCATCTCCATCTGAAATAACCTCAAAACTCACTCCTCTAATTTGGCATTCTTTGCGTATTTCTTCAGCATCAGGCAATAAAAAAGAACCTCCACGATAATTAAGCAACCAACTGGCTTTATAATTTTTATCTAAGCACCAATAGGTGATTCCGTATGCTTTGAGATGATTCTGTTGGCTCGTTTCATCCATTGGCAACAAAATAAAAGAAGCTTTTGCCGTAATTGTCAGCAAAAAAATAAGAATATATAGAAATGGCTTCGACATCGATTTTTAATTTTTATACCTCAAAGATAGAAAGTAAGCAATTCAAATACATGAAATTTAACTAATAAATCAATTCCTAAAATAAGTTTAGAGGTAAAACACGTAAAAATACGAATAGCCAAACAATTTCCTATTCCTAAACTCGCAAATATCCCATAATCAATGAAGATGAAAAATTTAATAATGAATTCAACTAAAAAAATAGACCTTTCAATATTAAGAATATTATAAAAAATGTTGCAATAGGATTTTTAATAATACTTATCATTACCTTCAATGTATTGTGTTATCATCGTATTTTTAATTAATATTCCTAAAAAGCTATAACATAGAATACCAATTATTGTAAAAATTATTACACAACTTTATCTGAAGAGATTCTTTCTGTTGCAAAATCAGGGAAAGATACTATAGCATTGCGAAGACAACTTTTTTATATCAGACAAGCTAAACTTGAACAAAGTTTAAACACGGATGAATTGAAAAAGACTTTTTGGATAAATATATACAATGCTTTTTACCTTATCACTTTAAAAGAAACAAAACTAAGAAAATAAATTTTTTATCTAAAAAAAATCAAAATTGCACGTGCAGTATTTTCATTAAATGATATTGAACATGGTATTTTAAGGAAGTACAAATTTAGAATTGGTTATGGATTTATTACTAATCCATTCTACTCTAATTGTATAAAAACCATAGCTGTATACAAAGTCGATTACAAAATCCATTTTGCAATAAGAAGCCTTGAATTAGAGAAAAAAACTATTGACTGTTTCGATTGTGACGAAATAGAAAAACAACTTACTGAAGTTACCAACGATTTTATTCGTTTGTAAACTGAATTTGACCACGAATCAAAAACAATTAGAGTTTCCGCTTTTTTATTGTCTTATTTAAGGGATTTTGGAGACAAAAAAATTGGAGAATTTATTGAAAAAATTTTTGAAAGAGATTTAAAGGAATATAAACTCCGATTTAAAACCTACAAAAGAACAGAAAAATTACTAAAGGTTTCTTGATGTAAACCTCCCAAAAAAATAACCACTCAATTTAAATAATATTAATTATTCAACAACATCAATTCATTCTTAACGGCATAAACCACTAACCTGCACTATTTCTGGATTCGGTTTTCAACAACAAATTATTTCTATACCCTTGTACTGTTCTTGGACTTATAAAAAGTAGTTCTGCAATTTTCAACGTATTTTTTTTAGCACAAATCAGTTTAAGCACTTCAATATCAGGTGGACTAGGAAAGTTGCTGTCAAAATTACTCTTGGTCTTTTTATTTGTCAATACATCGGCCTGAATGATTTTCATTACATAATCCGTATAATAAAATCCCTTTGAGGCAACTTCATTTATTGTTGTCAATAATTCTTGTGGTGTTGCATTTTTTATTAAATACGAAACAGCTCCTACATCAATCCTATTAGCAGCAAAAGATTTTGAATCATAACTGATTAATGCAATATTTTTTAGTTCCGGAAATTCTTTTCGAATAATCTCAGTTGCTTCAACTCCATTTATTATTGGCATTTTTTAAATTCATAATGATAATATCTGGATGACTATTTTTATTGTTTTGGAGGAAAGAAATTAGTTCATCTCCAATAGAAGCTTCACAAACAATCTCAATATTTGTTTCGCGCCCAAAAAAAAGAGATTCCTTTTCTAAAAAGAATCTCATCATCGACTACTATTAATTGCATAGTTTTACTCATTTCTTAAAAATTAAAAACTACTAAAATTCCTTTATTATAGATGATTCCAAGTTCATCTTACCGTTTAAAAAAGCAATTCTACTTTCTATATATCTCATTCCCAAACTTTTCTTATTTTCGTCGGATTTCATTTCAAAACTAATCCTGTCATCCGTATAAAAAACACCAATCCACTTCATCCTTTTTTTCAAAAATAATCGAGATAATAGATACTTTTCCATAACGCAACGAATTATTCATCAGCTCTTGTAAAATTCTAAATACCAGCAAATGTTTCTCATTGTCTATAATATTAAAGACAGTTTTGATTTCTTTATGGTTTTCAGAAGAGTATCTTGGAATCCGCTTCAATTTTGAAACATATCCATCTGTGAAATGTTGTTTTAAAACTAATTCTACACATTCTAACTTAAAAGCATAATCATATTTTACTTTTTTTCCATAAAAATGCCCCAAATAGTGTATACCTTTTTGGGGCATGTTCATGGATAATTTAGGCTTTTAATGTTTATATTCTAAAAAAATATTAGACTTGTTTAATTTTCTAAAACGGAACGTCGCTATCATCATCTAAATCATTCAAATTACTTCCAAAAGCTTCATTAGCCGATGGGAGGTTTTTAGTGATAAAAGGATTATCGTCTTGATTCATACTTGAAGGTAAATCATCATAACCACCACTAAAATCTTCAAGATTGTCAAATTTTCCTAGATGTCCAATAAACTTCAATCTAACGTTTTCTATACTACCATTACGGTGTTTTGCAATCATTATTTCCGCCTGACCAGTCGTTGGTGAAGCTTCATCATCATCCCACTCATCAATTTTGTAATATTCAGGACGGTATAAAAACGATACAATATCAGCATCTTGCTCAATCGCTCCCGACTCACGTAAATCCGATAATAAAGGTCTTTTACTTGATCCACGCGTTTCTACCGCACGCGACAATTGCGAAAGTGCAATAACCGGAACATTTAATTCCTTAGCCAATGCTTTTAAGTTTCGGGAAATTGTAGAAATCTCCTGCTCTCTATTTCCACCTCCTTTTCCGTTTCCTCCGGCTGTCATCAATTGCAAATAATCGACAATAATAATTCGGATACCATGCTGCGAAACCAAACGTCTTGCTTTAGCCCTTAAATCGAAAATAGACAACGAAGGTGTATCATCAATAAACAAAGGTGCTTTTTCTAAATTTTTAACTTTGGTACTCAGTTGTTCCCATTCGTGTTTTTCCAGTTTCCCGGTACGTAATTTTTCCGACGACAAACCTGTCTCAGAAGAAATCAAACGGGTAATCAACTGAACCGATGCCATCTCCAAAGAAAATAAAGCAACTGGCATCCCAAAATCAATTGCCATATTTCTAGCCATCGATAATACAAATGCGGTCTTACCCATTGCAGGCCTTGCCGCTATAATAATTAAATCACTAGGTTGCCAACCTGAGGTAATCTTATCTAATTTATCAAAACCTGTTGCAACACCACTAAGTCCTTCTTGACCGGCAATTTCCTCGATTCTTTTCTTGGCCTGTAACACTAAACTCTGTGCTGTTTCAGAACTACGTTTTATGTTCCCTTGTGTTACTTCGTATAATTTAGATTCGGCTCTATCCAATAAATCAAAAACATCTGTTGTTTCATCATAGGATTCTTCGATGATTTCTGAAGAGATTCGAATCAAACTACGCTGAATAAATTTTTGTAAAATGATTCTGGAGTGAAATTCTATGTGTGCCGAAGAGGAAATCTTTTGCGTAAGCTGAATTAAATAAAAATCACCACCTGCCAACTCTAATTTTGCATTTTTTTTAAGTTGGGCAGAAACGGTTAATAAGTCAATAGGCTGTGTTTCTGTAAACAGTTGAACGATAGCCTCAAAAATATGTTTGTGAGCATCTTTGTAAAAAGCATCAGGCTGTAAAATGTCAATCACATCATCTACCCCTTTTTTATCAATCATCATGGCACCCAGCACCGCCTCTTCTAAATCGAGAACCTGAGGAGGCAACTTCCCTTTTTCTAAGCTTATAATTGTTGTTTTATCCACCTTTACAGGGTTTATATTTCTGAAGTTTTCCATAGAGCGAAAGTAGCAAAAATTAAAAAATTATTGTCATTGAGTTGTTACAAATAATTGTTCATAAGTAACTATTTTTTGTTTATAACCCAAAAAAATCCGTCTCATCAGTAGACTGCCCCCAGATATTATCTAACTTCTTGGGGCAGTCTACTGACGAGACGGATTAAAGATAAATTTGTAAGATTTTACTCTTTATATTCGCCCATTTTACTGTATTTGTCCATTCTTTGGGCTATTAATTCTTCTGTTGATAAGTCTTTCAATTCATTAAAACCTTTCATGATATATTGCTCTACCGTTTTGAAAGTAGTCTCTTTATCATAGTGTGCTCCACCTAAAGGTTCCGGAATGATATCATCCACTAATTTTTGTTTTTTCATGTCTGCAGAAGTCAATTTTAATGCTTCGGCAGCTTGTTCTTTGTATTCCCAGCTTTTCCATAAAATAGAAGAACACGATTCTGGTGAAATAACAGAATACCAGGTGTTTTCCATCATGTAAACTTTGTCTCCAACTCCTATTCCTAATGCTCCTCCAGAGGCTCCTTCACCAACAATTACTGTGATAATAGGCACTTTTAAACGAATCATTTCAAATATGTTTCTGGCAATAGCTTCACCTTGTCCACGTTCCTCAGCTTCTAATCCTGGATAAGCTCCCGGAGTGTCTATAAGAGTGACCACTGGAATACCAAATTTTTCAGCCATTTTCATCAAGCGCAACGCTTTTCTATACCCTTCAGGGTTTGCCATCCCAAAATTACGAAACTGACGCATTTTAGTATTGATTCCTTTTTGTTGGCCGACAAACATGAATGATTGTCCATTAATTTGCCCTAAACCACCAATCATGGCTTTGTCATCCTTAAATGATCTATCTCCAAAAAGTTCAAGAAATGTACCTTTAGTAAGATTAGTAATATGCTCTAGCACATAAGGTCTATTAGGGTGACGAGATAGTTGGACACGTTGCCAAGCAGTCAAGTTTTTATAAATATGCCTTTTAGTCTCCTCTAACTTTTTGTTGATTTGTTTGCAAGTATTCGTTACATCAACATCCGATTCTTGACCAATAATAAGACATTTGTCTAACTGTTCTTCTAGTTCTTTTATTGGAAGCTCAAAATCTAAATATTCCATAGGATTTTTGCGTTTTTGTTTTTATTTGGAGCCGCAAATATAAAATTTTAAATCGTTCAAAAAGGTAAATTTTATATTTATGTGTAAAAGTTTGCTTCTCAAAACCTTGAGAAAGTTATTCTTGTTTGTCCTTTTTATAGTGTTTTATAACTCCGTTTAGGATTACGGTGATTACAATTATTAGTGCCCCGATGTAAAACTCAAAGCTCATTTTCTCTTTTCCGCCAAGGATAAGATAGGCCAAAACTATCCCGTAAACCGGCTCTAAATTTGTAGTCAGCATTACGGTATACGGTGTCAGTTTCCGCATCACTTTTACCGAAGCTGTAAAGGCATACGCAGTACAAATTGATGCTAAAACCAGAATTAAAACCCAATTATTAGCTGTCAGTATAAAGAAATCAGCCGTGAATTTTTGTTGGAACAAAAAGTAAATCGTAATGAAGAAAACACCTGCCAGAAATTCGTAAAAAGCAATTACGGAAGGTTCGTGTCTTTCAATCAATTTTCCGTTCATTAGCGTAAACAAAACACCTAATATGATCGATGCCAAGGCGTATAGCATCCCATCCAAATAATTAATTTCGACTTTCATAATCAATGCTAAACCAGCAATAATAATAAGACCAAAAAACACTTCGTACCACAATACCTTTCGACCATAAAAAACAGGCTCTAATATTGAAGCGAAAAAAGCTCCCAACGAAAAAACAGATAGTGTAATGGACACATTAGAAACATGGATGGCTTTGAAGAAAAAGATCCAATGCAAGGCAATCAGCAATCCCACAAAAATCAATTTCAAGAAGGATTGTAAAGGAATTTTAAACGATATCTTTTTGAATGCAATAAATAAAGCTAAAAACAGCCCTGCAAAAAACATGCGATACCAAACTAAAGCATCGGCGGTAATGGTGATTAAAGCACCTAAAATAGCCGTAAAACCCCATATAAAAACAATCAAATGAAGGTTTAAGTAACTTTTTAATTTATCGTTTTGCATTACGTAACAAATAAATGGCTAAAATTCCAAAAGCAATGTTAGGCAACCAAACGGCTAACATGGGTGGTATACTCGATTTTTCGGCTAATACGCCAAAGATTTTATCAAAAAACACAAAGGCAAAAGCTAGTGCAATTCCTATCGCTAGATTCGTTCCCATTCCGCCTCTTCGCTTCATCGAAGAAACCGCAACGGCAATAATAGTAAGAATAAATGCCGATACTGGAACGCTATATTTCTTATACAAAACCACCAAATAAACATTGATATTAGAGGATCCTCTTTCTCTTTCTTTTTCAATAAAGGCATTTAATTTCCCTAAACTCAAGGTTTCGGCTATGTAAACCACCGGTGTTAAATCTTCTAAATCAAAAGTAAAAACAGCGTCTTTTTGAGGTGCTTTTTCAATCTTATCATTGAGTTCACCCACCGTTCTTTTAGTATAATCATACATGGTGTAAGTGCTGTCCTTTGGATTCCATTTTATTCTGGTAGCGGTAATTTTATGAACTAATTTCTGGTTTTTAAATTTTTCAAGCGAAAAATTAAAAGCCGTTTTAGACTCTGTATTGAAGCTGTTTACATAGATAAACTCATCATCACTAATTTGTCTATAAACGTCAGTATTATCGCCACGCATCGCTTCTTTGCCGCCACCTTTCAAGTATGTATACCTAAAATTATTGAATCCTTCACTAGCTGCAGGAACCACAAAGAAACCCATCAGCAACACAAAAACAGAAACAATCGAAGCGCCAATTATATAAGGTCTTAAAAAGCGCGTGAATGAAATTCCCGAACTTAAAATAGCGATAATCTCCGTATCATTTGCCAGTTTTGACGTAAACCAAATCACCGATAAAAACAAAAATATTGGAAAAAGGGAATTCGCAAAATAAATAGTAAAGTTATAATAGTACAGTGCAATCTCTAAAAATGGGATTTTATTCTCCAGCATTTTATTGATCTTCTCTGATACGTCAACAACAATTCCTATGGGGATAAACAACAACAGCATCACCACAAATGTGGCTAAATATCTTTTTAGGATGTATTTGTCTATTATTGTAAGCATAAAGGTGTATTCGGTTAATCGTTTATTTGGTTATTCGCTAAAACAGTCAATCGCTTACTCGTTGATTCGATTAAACAAATAACCGAATCAACAAATCCACCAATTTACAATCTTTGGCTCATATTTTTCACCATCATTTCTTTCCAAGGTCTGAAATCGCCCGCTAAGATATGTTTTCTCGCTTCACGAACCAACCACATATAAAAACCAAGATTGTGTATCGTAGCAATTTGTTTTCCCAGGTATTCATTAGCAGCAAAAAGGTGACGTAAATATGCTTTCGTGTATTCTGTATCTACAAACGTGATTCCCATTTCGTCAATTGGAGAGAAATCAGCTTCCCACTTTTTATTTTTGATATTGATCGTACCATTTGCAGTAAACAACATTCCGTTTCTGGCGTTACGCGTAGGCATCACACAGTCAAACATGTCGATTCCAAGGGCAATGTTTTCCAAAATATTTATCGGAGTTCCCACGCCCATCAAGTAACGCGGTTTGTCTTCCGGTAAAATTTCACAAACCACTTCGGTCATCGCGTACATTTCTTCGGCAGGTTCCCCTACTGAAAGTCCACCAATAGCGTTTCCTACTTGATTTGAATTTGCAATATATTCCGCTGATTGTTGGCGTAAATCTTTATAACAACTCCCTTGAACAATTGGGAAAAAAGCTTGATCGTATCCGTATTTTAAAGGCTGCGTGTCTAAATGATTGATGCAACGGTCTAACCAACGATGCGTCATTTTCATGGATCGTTTTGCGTAGTTGTAATCACAAGGATACGGCGTACACTCATCAAAAGCCATGATAATATCAGCACCAATGGTACGTTGAATTTCCATCACATTCTCTGGCGTAAAAAAGTGGTACGAACCGTCAATATGCGATTTGAACTTCACTCCTTCTTCCTTGATTTTTCTGTTGGCCGAAAGTGAATACACTTGGTAGCCACCAGAATCCGTCAAAATATTACGGTCCCAGTTCATGAATTTATGCAAACCACCGGCTTTCTCCAGGATTTCCGTTTGTGGTCGCAAGTATAAGTGGTAGGTGTTTCCCAGTATAATATCTGGGTTAATGTCTTCTTTCAATTCCCGTTGATGTACTCCTTTAACCGAAGCTACTGTACCCACAGGCATAAAAATTGGAGTTTCAATCACCCCGTGATCAGTAGTAATACTTCCCGCTCTGGCTTTGGACTGCGGATCTTTTTTTAATAAATCAAACTTCATAGTAACGTATTTCACCCGATTGTTCGGCTGGCAAAGATAGGTTAATTTGAAATCTACATCAAAAAAATGTTTATCATCCCATAAAGTAAAAAAGTAACCTGAAAGCTCTCGGGATAACCAACTAAAATCATCCCATTTCTATTGAAATAAATATCTAACTAATAAAAGTACTTTTATAATTTGTAAGAAAAATTTAATATATTTGAAAATCAATAAAGCGAAACAAAACTTCGCCAATCTACCCATATTTGGGTGTATTAAAGATGGTTTGTTTCGCCTATATACAAGTTATGCGTCACTTTCGAGCGACAGAAAACCGAAAAATAAATTAAAAATGAAAAAAAGAATAATATTAATTGCAATTTTAATTGTCAGCCAATTAAATTACAGCCAAAAAACGGTAAAAATGGTTACTGAATATGGAGCAAAAAACAGAGAATTAGAAGAAGTGTTAAGTTTTGAAAATATTGGTTTAGAAACTTTGAATTTCGAAAGTTCCGAAATTAAAGGAAAATATTACGAAATAAACATAAAGGAATACAAAAACGGTAAACTTATAAAATCCAAAAGTTTATTTGAAGGTTCTGATTCGGAATATTTCAAAATTGATTCAACTTTTACTTCTTTTAAATTTTTCACGAAAATGGAAAACAACAAATTAAAAACATATTTAAAAGGGAAAAGATTTGGAAGTCGTCAAGAGTATTTTGATTTAGAAGAAGGGAATGGAAAATATGTTTTAAAAGATTTTCAAGGCTCAAAAAAGTTTTTAAACGTTCCTTTGAATGAAGAATTTCCGATTTTAGCAATTATAACTGCAACAAAACATAAAGATGGATCGGGTTCGTATTGTGAAGTTGCTCAATCTGAAATTTCACCAGAAAAATTTGGAGAGAAATTTAACATTCCACATTATTTTATAATATCAATGCAATTTAAATAAAAAAGCGAACACACAACAGATAAGGTTTCGTTGCGTGCGCAGCACGAACAATGAAACCTATGTTGAACGGAACCGGTCACTGGCAGGAACTATGGAGTTGTCGTAAAGTTTAGAGAGAGAATTTCAAGAGGCAAGTGAGCCTCTTTTTTTGTGCGGTAATATCAAGATGGTTTTTACGTGTTTTCCTTTGCCGAAGTTTCGGGATTAGGCACACATGCCCTTACCCACAAAATTAGCTTTTATAGGGAATAGTGTTTTGGCCACCGCCAAGATACCAAGCAGGTGGACCACGCTGGTCAAAAACCGCTATCCGATGTAGATTGCCCGTTTTACAACACGGACATTTAGGCAAAAAAGGCTTTTTCTCTGCTTTTTCCAAAACTTTTACCTTGAGTTTTTCCTGCAAAAGCTTTAGCTTTTGCCGTTTCCAGTTACTGCTCAAAAAACCATAATGTCGTATTTTTACAAAACGTTTGGGCAAAATATGCAACGCAAAAAGCCGAATAAATTCCTGATGCGTCAGTGTCATCTTCTTTTTTGCACCTGCTACTCGGTAATCTTTGTAATCAAAAGTCACATTTTGAGCATCAATACTTTTAATTCTGTTGTTGCTGATGGCTATTTTGTGGGTATATGTCCTAGATACTCCACCACCGACTTTGTATTTCCAAAAGGTTTCTTAACAAAAACAACCCACGGTTTTCTCTATAAATCCTGCCTGATTTGGTCATACCGTTTTCGTTACTTTTTCCTTGTTCAGGCTGTGCTACAATGGTAGTGATGTTGGCTTGTTTGCAGATTTCTATTTGTTTGCCATTGTGATATCCTTTGTCCACCAGTGCGGTATAGATTTCTATACCTAGATTTTCTTGCGCTTCTATGGCAATGGCTGACAAGGCACTGCGGTCATTCTTGTTGATCGTGTGAATAGCTACAACAAGATTGTGTTTGGCATCGACTGTAGCCTGAATATTGAACGAAATCTCAATCACTTGCCCCTGAACTAGCATGGCTCTGGCATCGCTATCGGTAGTACCTATTTGTGGCTCGCCACTAGCTTTTAGTTTTTCTTCTAGTTGCTCATAACGCAATTTGTTTCCTTTCAAGCGCTCTATCTTTTGTTGGATATTTTGGATTATAGCGGGGTTATCTTTGCCATCATTTTCTTCCAAGGTATCCAAGTATTCTTGGGTCTTAGCTTCAATATAAGCTGAGTGTTTGTCGATTTTCTTTTGGTTGAAATTGGCTTTCTTACTATTGTGCGCGCGACTTTTGGTACCATCGATAGCAATGGTTTCGCAACCTATCAAATCGGCATCTTTTAAAAAAAGAACAAATAGTTTGAATAGCTTTTTCAAGGCAAGAGGATTGTCTTTTCTAAAATCTGTGATGCTGTGGTAATTGGGACGAATGTCTTCTAAAAGCCATTGCATTTCGATGTTTCTAATACATTCCTTTTCTAGATCTCGAGCACTTCTAACTCCATTGAGATACCCGTATAAATAGATCCTTAGAAACACTTTACTGTTAAAACTCGGACGACCTTCGGCTTTAAGCGTTTTTACAGCAAAATCGAGTTTAGAGAGGCCAATATATTCGACAAAGGCATCTATAAATCGCACCTGGTTATCGGAAGTTATAGCGTCTTCTAAACTAGAAATACGCAGTTGTTGACGGGAAATTCCTGTGATGTGTTGCATGCTTAAAAATACGAAAAATCTTCTTTTTATAACAGTTTTTTGTTATATTTGAGAATAAATACAACGGAGGTTTTTTCACAGACTGACGTTAGCAGATAGTTTCTCCGAAAAAACGAAAATGAAATTTAATAAATGAAATTCTACATAATATATCTTTTTTGTTTCTTCAGTTTTTTGGGAATTGCTCAAAGTAGTTTTCAAAATGATAGCGTTCCAT
Organism: Flavobacterium pasteuri; assembly: GCF_048286615.1. NCBI lineage: Bacteria > Pseudomonadati > Bacteroidota > Flavobacteriia > Flavobacteriales > Flavobacteriaceae > Flavobacterium > Flavobacterium pasteuri. The sequence continues at coordinate 30,923 of NZ_JBLVPN010000011.1, forward strand.
ACAACCAAATAAATTTATTAAATTCAGAATACAAAGATTTTGTTTCTTTAAAAAATAAGATATATGCTATTTCACAAAATAATGATTTAATAGAATTTGATATAAAAAAAGTTGGTTTCAAATTAATTAAAAATAATATTACTGCAATAGCAAAAAAATCAAATGATGAATTAGTATTTGGAAGTAAAGATGGAAAAATATTTACACTAAACAAAAAACAAAAGGTTAAACAGATTGAGAAAATTGATGCAGAAATATTTTCAATATTAATAAATTCAAAAGATGAATATGTAATTTATTCTAACAAATCTATTTATTACAATAGAAAAGATTATATACCAAAAAAAGAAACCAACTTTTATGGAAAAGTAAGAGCAAAATATACTGGAAAACAATTAATAGAGCCTGATTACATTTATCTAGATAGAATGAATTTTATATGGTTTGCTTATGATGAGGGTGAATGGGGCGGAAATGTATGCTATTTTGATTTGAATAAAAAAGAATTTATCTATGATGATTGGTTGAGACTTGATGATGAAGTTAAATATAAAGATAGAAATGAATATTTCATAAAATTAAAGGAAAAATTCCAGGAAAAAATTAAAGTAACAGAAAAAGATACTATCTACAAATACCCATATAACTTAAGTATTTCAAGTGTTACTAAAGGAGTAGCTTATGATAAAATGAATAATTTATACATATCATCAAGTGGTGGTTATAATTTATACTATCAAAACACTAAAGGATTTAATTATTTTGTTGATGGAACGTTAGTTAAGATTTCAGAGAAAGAAAAAGATTATTTTAAATCTTGTTTTGATGAAAAATTTCTAATAAAAGAAAAATATAAAGAAGCATTTGGCGAAAGTCAATTCAGTGAATTAAAAAACAAAAAAGATTTAAGGGAATTAAGAGAAAGTATTCTTACTGAAAATGAAATTGATGTTTTAGGTCCAATTGCCTTTAATAGATTTGACAATAAAATCTATATGTATAGTTCAAAAGGATTTTTTATGTTAAATAATTTAGATTGCAATTTTACAAAAGAATTTATTTTTAAACCAAATGTGATTTGTAAAGTTCAATATGAAACTGATCATTGTATTCATCGAAATATGGTTAAATTTGAATTTATAAATGAAAAAGAAATAATCTTTTTAACCAAAAATAATGGTATTGGATATTATAACGGAGAAAGTATTAAGTACTTTAGATAACCCAAATAATAAAACCATCTGTTAACAGCTAGAGATTGGTTGCGTGCGCAGCACGAACAATGAAACTCCTGTTGAACGGAACCGTTCACTGGAGGGAACTATGGAGTTATCGTAAAGTTTTAAAGGAGAATATCAAGAGGATTTAGTATCCTCTTTTTTTGTATTTTTCTGCAATATTTAATAACCTTTTTTTTTAAAATGACACTAACCTTTTTTGCAACACAAGCAGCATTTAGAGCATGGTTAGAAAAGCACCACAAAAAGGAAACGGAACTTATCATTGGTTTCTATAAAGTGAGTAGCTGCAAACCTTCCATGACTTGGTCGCAATCCGTGGATCAAGCACTTTGCTTTGGTTGGATTGACGGTGTACGAAGATCAATTGATGCTGAAAGTTACAGCATTCGTTTTACGCCACGAAGAAGCAGCAGTATTTGGAGTGCCATCAACATCCAGAAAGTTGAGGAACTCACAAAAGCCGGACTAATGACTCTTGAAGGACAAAAAGCATTTGATTTACGCACAGAAAGCAAATCCAGAATTTATTCTCACGAAAAAGAACCTGCTATTCTTGATCCAAATTATGAAAGTCAATTTAGAATGAATCCCATAGCATGGGACTTTTTTAATACACAAGCACCTTCCTATAAAAAGGTAATGATACATTGGATAATGAATGCAAAACAGGAAAAAACCAAAATATCACGACTTGAAAAAACAATACAAATCAGTGAACAACAAAAACGAATGCTATAAAAGTGAAATACTTACTAATTAAATAACCAAAATGTTTCAATTCAATCGCAACTATTTTATCCTTACAATTTTAATTTTTATCATAGAAACTGCCATTGCTTTGTATCTTCATGACAACTTTGTTAGACCCTATTTTGGAGACTTTTTAGTAGTTATTCTACTCTATTGTTTCCTGAAATCGTTTCTAAACATATCGGTTTGGCTTGGTGCAGGTTTTGTGTTGCTCTTTTCATTTGCTATCGAAACCGCACAGTATTTTAATATGGTTGAAAAACTAGGATTACAGCATTACAAAATTGCTAAAATTGTTCTTGGAAATTCTTTCGCCTGGATGGATTTGCTTGCCTACGTGCTTGGAATTTTGGCCGTAATTAGCATTGAAAAATTCACTTTAAAACAAGAGAATAAAAAACAATAAGAGCTTCGGGCTATCGCTAAAATAAGCTATTCCATACAGCAAATTCTTGCAAAAATATCTTACGTTTGTAATAACACAATACTAAAAACTTTAAATTATGATTCAAAAAATGTTCTCCCCAACTTCTTGGTCCGCTAATGCAACAGATTGGGCTTCGCTTATTTTACGATTAACACTAGGTTTGTTGATGTTGAGTCATGGCATTCCTAAACTAATGAAGTTATTGAATGGTACAATGGAATTTGGTGACCCAATAGGCATTGGGGTTCCGGCATCATTGACTTTAACAGTTTTTGCCGAGGTTTTATGCTCCCTATTAATCGTAATAGGATTATGGACCAGATTGGCATTGATTCCGCTTATTATTACAATGGCGGTTGCTGTGTTTATTGTTCATATCAATGATGATCTGGGAACTATGGAATCTGCATTAATGTATTTACTGTGCTATGTTGCGCTATTTTTATTAGGTAGCGGCACGTATTCAATGGATGCAGTTCTGAAAAGAAAAGCCCTTTAAAAAATCATTTTATATAAGTTTAATCATATACGCTTACTTGAAAATTGCTAACATCCTATTCTTTTACTCTTTCTAAAATGAACTGACCTTCACAGGATTTTACTAAAACCTTAAAAAAACATAATGGAAACAATTATGGTAAAGAAAATTTTACTTACAATCCTTTTCAGTTTATTATTTGCTACTGGATATTCCCAAAAAATGAACGTTGCAAAACTAGATAGCTTATTTCAAATTCTTGAAGCAAAAGATAAGTTTATGGGAAGTATAGCTGTTTCACAAAATGGAACACTTATTTACTCAAAATCCATAGGAAAAGAAGATGTTGAAACGAATAAAAAAGCTACCAATTTATCCAAATATCGCATTGGCTCCATTTCAAAAATGTACACATCAATATTAATATTCAAAGCGATTGAAGAGAAAAAATTATCCCTAAATCAAACGATAGCTATCTACTTCCCTACAATCGAAAATGCAACCAAAATAACGATTGGAAATCTTTTAAATCACAGAAGCGGCATTCATAATTTTACCAATGATCCTGAATACTTTAAGTACAATACCGAACCGAAATCCGAAGAGCAAATGATTGAAATCATTACTAAAGGGAAAAGTGATTTTGAACCAAACAGCAAAGCAAATTACAGCAATTCAAATTATGTTTTATTGAGTTATATTCTTCAAAAAACATACAAAAAAACATTTGCAGACATTCTTAAAGATAAAATTACAAAACCATTAGGCTTAAAAAACACTTACGTAGGAGATAAAATAAGCGTTCAAAACAATGAATCTAATTCTTATAGATTTTCAGAAAAATGGATAAAAGAAACCGAAACGGATATGTCAATCCCAATGGGCGCTGGTTCAATTGTTTCTAATCCAACTGATTTGACCATTTTTATTGATCATTTATTCGCGAATAAAATAATAAACGAAAGCAGCTTAAAACAAATGATCACTTTACAAGACAACTACGGCATGGGGATTTTCCAAATTCCGTTTTATGATAAAAAAGGATTTGGTCATACTGGAGGAATTGATGAATTTAGATCCGTATTGTATTATTTTACAGAGGACAAGATTGCCGTTGCATTAACATCAAACGGAAAAACATACGACAATAATGACATAATTATTGCAGCTTTAAGCAGTTACTTCAACAAGCCGTTTGTAATTCCTACTTTTAAAAATTTTGAACTCAAAACCGAAGACTTAGATCCCTATTTAGGAGAATATTCAGATGCTGGGTTTCCTATGAAGATTACGATTACAAAAGATAATTTAAAACTTTTTGCACAAGCAACAGGACAATCAGCTTTTCCGCTTGAAGCTACTGAAAAAGATAAATTTGAATTTTTAGCCGCTGGAATAAAACTAGAATTTAAGCCCAATGAAAAACAAATGATTTTAAAGCAAGGTGGTGGAGCATTCAAATTGACAAAAAAATAAGAAATTAAAAATGGAAAATTTAAGACCCAACGGACAAAGAGCAAAAATTGCTATTATGCTACTATGGATTGTGCTTACCGTCGAAATAATTTCACTCCTTTCTGATTATTTACAATATGACTTATTGCAAACAGTGGCAAATGGCGGACAAATCACAACTGAATCAGCCACAGATAATGATTTGAGACAAAAAATTATAGCCATGATTTATTTGGCCGTATATGTAATTTCTGGAATTACTTTTATACAATGGTTTAGGAGGGCTTATTACAATCTTCATTTAAAGGCAGAAACTTTATCCTTCACCGAAGGATGGGCTGCCGGTTGCTGGTTTGTACCAATTATATCGCTTTATAGACCCAACCAAATCATGAAAGAGTTGTATCAGGAAACACAACGTTTACTTTCAAAAAACGATAAAAATTATGAGCCAAATCTAACAACACATTTCATTGGATGGTGGTGGGCATTATGGATTATTTCTTCATTTTTAGGCCAATTCATTTTTAGATATTCCATGAAGGCGGAGACACTTGAAGAGCTTACTACGACTACAATTGCCAGTATTGTTGCTTCAATAATTGGTATTCCTCTAGCCATAATTACTGTAAAAGTAATTAAGGATTATTCTGAAGTTGAACACTTACTTTATGAATTGAAGGATGAGGAAGAAGAAGTGAAAATCATACCTGATACTGACTTACAACCATTAGAAAATTAGTTCTCACATAAAATCCCAAATAACAACGCGAATGATTCCCGAAAACCTAATTGAGACTAAAGAGCTTGTATTTGACAAATGTGGTTTTGACCTCCAAAATCTTGAAATAGAAAAAGAAAGTGCCGAATATTGCGCCTGTAAATTTGACCTTGACACCATTAAAATACTCTTTCGTGTTGCAAAAATTACCCCTACAAAGATTGGGCAATTTGTCACTTTTTGGAAGAGAAGCGAAAATGGACCTATCGAGCCTTATGCGGTTTCAGACGAAATTGATTTTTTTGTTATAAATACTAAAAGTAACGATAAATTTGGCCAATTTATATTTCCAAAGTCCGTTCTTAGTCAACAAGGAATTATCAGTACCAACTTAAAAGAAGGAAAACGAGGAATTCGGGTGTATCCGCCTTGGGACTTGACAGAAAGCAAACAAGCGCAAAAAACCCAAAAATGGCAACTGGAATATTTCTTAGAAATTCCGTTGAATAAATCCGTAAATTTAGATAGAGCAAAACAGCTTTATACTATCATAGATTAATAATCTTTAAAGAACAACAAAATGGAAGTAGCAAAAATAATTAAAGAAAAACTGGGAACCATAGTCGATGTACGTTCCTATGATGAGTTTATGGGCGGTCATGTAGCTGGTTCCATAAACATTCCTTTGAATGAGATACCACATAGAATGCAGGAAATACAAGAACTTAAAGCCCCATTAATTCTTTGTTGTGCATCGGGAAATAGAAGTGGACAGGCACAAGTGTTTCTTACGGCACACGGAATTGAATCTTACAATGGCGGTTCATGGCTGGATGTGAATTATCATCAGTCACAAACCACTTAAAAAGACAATCCAACAGCTATTCAAAACTAAAATCAGAACATTAATTTCTTTAAAAAATCATACATTTCGTATTTACAATTAGTTAATTAACAATTGATTACATTTTAATATGTTTAATTTTACCCTACTTGAAAATTAAATAATGAGTTTGTTTGAGAGAATATCATATTTAATATTTTTCATAAAAAATTAATCTTAAAAAACTAGTGTTATGAGAACTGAAATGGGTAAAAGCGAAAATAGTAAAGGAGCTGTACAAGCAAATGCAGCACATGGATTGAGAGATTTATTTGAAGTTGGATTGAAAGATATTTATTGGGCAGAGAAAGTGTTAACTAAAACATTGCCAAAAATGATGAAAAACGCATCATCACCAGAATTAGTTAACTCTTTAAAAAACCAATTGAATGAGACACAAGAACACGTTTCACGTTTGGAAAAAATATTTGAAGCAACTGGTGTTGAAGCGACTGCCAAAAAATGCGAAGCAATGGGAGGCATATTGAAAGAAACAAATAGCTTGATCAGACAAACTGATATTGGCGTTGTTCGGGATGCAGGAATTATCGCAGCAGATCAAAAAGTAAAACATTATGAAATTGCAACTTATGGAACCCTGCATGCTTTTGCTAAAACTTCAAGAGAAGACAAAGCAGCAATCTATTAACAATGAGTCTTGATGAGGAGAAAAAAACAGATGCTGTACTAACCAGAATCGCTTTAGCTGCAATCACTAATCAAGCGCACAGAGCTAATGCAATTACGAACACTTAACTACAATTATAATTGGAGAATTTACACTTATTCTGTATTTATCCATTCACAAAAAAGCCCGCCAAATGCGGGCTTTTTTGTGAATTATACAAACTTATGTCGGTAATCTTATTCAACTAAAATACTAGTGGAATCTTACATTAAATATTCCTAAAAACTTTTGCGGTAACCCTAAATAAAAATTACATTTGCAGCAGTTTAACTTTTACACACAAAATGAAGCCTAACACACAACAATTAAACGATTTAACAATCCAAGTCAGAAGAGATATTCTTCGAATGGTACACGCTGTCAATTCAGGTCACCCAGGTGGTTCTCTAGGTTGTACTGAATTTCTGGTAACCTTATACCAAAACATAATGGAACGCAAAGAAGGTTTTGATATGGACGGTATTGGAGAAGATCTTTTCTTCCTTTCAAACGGACATATTTCTCCTGTTTTTTACAGCGTTCTTGCGAGAAGCGGTTATTTCCCGGTATCAGAATTAGCAACTTTCCGTTTGATCAATTCAAGATTACAAGGTCACCCAACTACTCATGATGGTTTACCCGGAGTAAGAATTGCGTCAGGTTCTCTTGGACAAGGATTATCCGTAGGAATTGGTGCTGCTCAAGCTAAAAAATTAAATGGTGACAACCATATTATTTACACGCTTCACGGAGATGGTGAATTACAAGAAGGTCAAAACTGGGAAGCAATTATGTATGCTTCAGCAAAAAAAGTGGACAATCTTATCGCTACAATTGATTTAAACGGAAAACAAATTGACGGAACAACTGACGAAGTTTTGGCAATGGGAAGTATCCGTGCTAAATTTGAAGCTTTTGATTGGGATGTTTTAGAAATTGAAAAAGGGAATGACATTGAAGCTATTATTGCCGGGATGAATGATGCAAAATCAAGAACTGGAAAAGGAAAACCAGTTTGTGTGTTGCTACATACTGAAATGGGTAATGGTGTAGATTTTATGATGTACAGTCATGCTTGGCATGGTAAAGCACCAAATGATACGCAACTTGAAATTGCTTTAGGTCAAAACTATACTGAAGCCGAAAGCGACTACTAGTAAGTATTCAGTTGTTATCTCGAGCGCAGTCAAGAGACAGTAATTAGTGTTCAGTAGAATACTGTTAAAAATCTAAATTGAAAAATGAAAAAATATACAAATACAGGAAGTAAAGATACTCGTTCGGGTTTTGGGGCGGGAATGACTGAATTAGGTCAAAAGAATGAAAATGTGGTTGCACTTTGTGCGGATTTAATTGGTTCTTTAAAATTTGACGATTTCAAGAAAAATCACCCGGAGCGTTTTTTCCAAATTGGAATAGCTGAAGCAAACATGATTGGAATTGCAGCAGGTTTAACTATTGGAGGAAAAATTCCTTTTACAGGAACTTTCGCTAACTTTTCTACAGGAAGAGTGTATGACCAAATTCGTCAATCAGTTGCTTATTCTGAGAAAAACGTAAAAATTTGCGCTTCACACGCTGGATTAACATTAGGTGAAGATGGTGCAACACACCAAATTCTGGAAGATATTGGATTAATGAAAATGTTACCAGGAATGACTGTAATCAATACCTGTGATTACAATCAAACTAAAGCGGCAACTCTAGCATTAGCTGATCATCATGGTCCAGCTTACTTGCGTTTTGGTCGTCCGGTTGTGCCTAATTTCATGCCTGCTGATGAGCCTTTCGTAATAGGAAAAGCGATTGTTTTAAGCGAAGGTTCTGACGTAACAATTATTGCTACCGGACATTTAGTTTGGGAAGCGCTAATCGCTGCTGAAGCTTTGGAAGCGAAAGGTATTTCTGCTGAAGTAATCAATATTCACACTATCAAACCATTGGATGAAGAAGCGATTTTGAAATCATTGGCAAAAACAAAATGTATCGTTACTGCTGAAGAACACAATATCCTTGGTGGTCTTGGCGAAAGCGTTTCCAGAGTATTAGCATTAAACAGTCCGGCTCCACAAGAGTTTGTAGCGGTTAATGACAGTTTTGGAGAATCTGGAACACCAGAACAATTAATGGAAAAATACAAATTGAACAATCAAGCGATAGTTGAAGCCGTAGAAAGAGTAATGAAAAGAAAATAATCTTTTCCTTTTACACCAAAAAAAAATCCAGTTCAATTGAACTGGATTTTTTTTGATTTGTATTTTTTAATTACACTTTACTAAATGTCTTTTTACTCTAGCGGGATTAGTAGTATTTCCATCACAACTCGGTATATCAGCAAAAGGAATTAAAACTCCATTAGCACCTGTAATTTCTGTTTTTGTACTAACACCATCTGCATCATCATCAGTGTCTAAAAAGTTAGGTATACCATCTCCATCTGTATCATCAGGATTAACAACACCTGTTGCCAAAACTCGCATGTAATTATCACCGTTGATATCTTCTTGAAAATTCATAATTCCATCTCCATCAGAATCAAGTCTGCTTATTGCGAATAATTTAAAACTAAAAACTAAAGGCGCATAAGCTGGAATACTGGCGCTTCCTGAGTTATAATAACCTAACCCTGAAGGAAGAAACATCACTCCTGCTCCAAAATCATTATGAGTTACCGTTCCATCTGCATTTGATTTAGGCGTTCCTCCAGTTTTAAACTCCGGAAAAGTTTCACCCCATCCTGTTATAGTACTAAATAAACTTAAGAATTGTTGTGGATTCCTAACTTCCTCAAATTGAGTTGCTGTAAAAGTTTCTACTTCAGCAACTTTTTGACGAGATAAATAATCGCCTTTATATGCAGACAAAACCCCATCTACATTTGACGGTCGCTCTCCTACTCCCTCTCTTAACACTAAATAATACAACTTATACGTTATATCATGAAGTTTCACCTCTTTGATCAAAAGTTTAGGAAAAGTGGTGCTATTCAAATACGAATAAATAGACGGTGCAGTTCCACCCGTAGGAATTTTTGTAAAAGTAACATCTTGATCATCTGCAAAATTAGGATGATTAAGAACAGTTATAGAATAGGTTTTTAAATATTCTTCAATATCAGTTAAATCAGTAGCTAATTGTTCTGCATAATCTCTAGGTGGTTCAATTTCAGCAGCATCATCCTTTGAACATGAAAATAAAGAGACCGTTGTAATTAATAGAATAAAATAATACTTAAATTTGTTCATTATAGCTAAATTTTTAAGTGCGCAAGATACAATATTGATTGATTTTTGTAAACTATTTAACTCCGATTTTAGAAAATTTATGAGAATAGATAAATATTTATGGTGCGTGCGGTATTACAAAACTAGAAATATGGTTACTGAAGCCTGTAAAAAGAATCATGTGACTGTAAATGGTCTTGTTGCCAAGCCATCAAAAGAGGTTTTTCCTACTGACAAAATTACGTTCCGGAAAGACCAAATTACCCAAATCATCACCGTTCTGGATGTACCGGAGAACCGTGTTGGAGCTAAATTAGTCGATATTTACAGACGAAATGATACTCCGGCAGAAGCCTACCAACATTTAGAACTACTGAAATTATCCAAAGAACATTACCGTAAAAATGGCACAGGAAGACCTACCAAAAAAGATAGAAGAGATATCGATGAATTTGGGAATGAAATAATCACCGATGAAAATGATGATTAAAACTACAGTTTTACTTTTTTAAGTTACCAAAATGATTCTTTCAATTTTAAACAGCATACCGTTAAATAAAAAACTAAAATAATGAGCAAAAATATCATCTTAACAAATCAAGAAATCGAGCATAAAATAAAAAGAATTGCTTACCAAATCTATGAAACATTTGTAGATGAAGAAGAAATTGTAATTGCAGGAATTGCTACTAACGGTTTTACATTTGCAAAAAAAATAGCTGTAATCTTAGAATCCATTTCTCCTCTTAAAGTTTCACTTTGTGAAGTACAAATCAATAAGCAAAATCCCGAATTACCAATTCACACTTCCTTATCAAAAGAACAATATGCAAATAAAGGATTAGTTCTTGTTGATGATGTACTAAATTCAGGCACTACATTAATCTATGCAGTAAGGCATTTTATAGACGTTCCTTTGAAAAAATTTAAAACTGCAGTACTTGTGGACCGAAATCACAAAAAATACCCTGTAAAAGCTGATTTTAAAGGCATATCACTTTCAACATCTTTATTAGAACACGTTCAAGTGGTTTTTGACGAAAACGATGACAATTATGCTTATTTAAGCTAGAATTGCAACAATATCGTGTACCGTCTCATCGATTGTCTTATCATCAACAATCACCTTGTATTGCGCTTGATTGTAATAAAAGCTTCTATCAAAAAGATGTTTTGCAATAAACTCTTTCATCTCAGCGTCACTTTTATCTGCAATAAGAGGACGCTTACTTTTATTATGACTCAATCTATTGAATAAAGTATCTATTGACGCTTTGAGATAAACAGACACTACATTATCGCTTTTTAGCAACTCATGATTATTGGCATAACATGGAGTTCCTCCACCTAACCCGATGATTAATTGTTCTGGCGAATACAATAATTCTATAAAAACTTCGTGCTCTAACTTTCTAAAATAAATTTCTCCATACATTTCAAAAATGGTATTTATGGACAAATTTACTTTCTCTTCAATCTTTTTATCCAAATCCACAAAAGGGATTTCGATATTTTTTGACAACTTATTTGCAATTGTGGACTTACCACAGCCCATATAACCTAATAATATAATTTTTTTCATCTGAATAAAACCTTACAAATTAAGGTGTTGAGTAATTTTGTTAAAAAAAGACAAATTTATAATAAAATTGCTTGCAAAACTCCAAATAAAGTCCTTATATTTGCACCCGCATTCAAGGAAAGAATATGACTCGATAGCTCAGTTGGTAGAGCACATCACTTTTAATGATGGGGTCCTGGGTTCGAGCCCCAGTCGGGTCACAATTTTAGTGATCAACACATAATTTTCTTGAAAGCATTGACTCGATAGCTCAGTTGGTAGAGCACATCACTTTTAATGATGGGGTCCTGGGTTCGAGCCCCAGTCGGGTCACAAAAAGGTTGAGTAATTTATTACTTGACCTTTTCTTTTTTTAGGCCACGTGGAGAAACGGTAGACTTGCCAGCTTGAGGGGCTGGTGCTCGCAAGGGCGTGTGGGTTCAAATCCCACCGTGGTCACAATTAAATAAAAATGCTTCAAAAATAATCAAGTTTACTTGGAATTATTTTTGAAGCATTTTTGTTTTTAAAGCGGAGCTTTGTTGGGAAAGGTAAAGTAAATCACCTTTAGTTCCTTTTGTTTTTTATCCTAACTCTTATTCATTGTTCATACATCTAAAATCATAATTAAACAAGAACGATTCAGTGGCAATAAAAAAGATGTTTTGCAAACAATAACACATTTACATTTAATCGAAACTTATACATCGTAAAAAAAGCGCCTTGACATGCTATCAAGGCGCTTTTTATTGTTTTAGAAAACGTTTATTTCATTAACTGCTGCAAAGGCTTCAATTGCTCTAAATCAATATTAGATTGCTGTAAAACGCTCATCATAGTCATAACACTAGTAGGATTCATATCCTTGCCTAAAATTCGAACAACAGCAAAACCATTTTCTTTTTTATTGGCAAAGAACACAAACTCTTCAATGTGCTCATCAGTTCCTACGAAGCTCACCGAAGCACCTTCTTTACCAGAACCAAACTTCATAAGCTGTTGGTACTTTTTGTCTTTTAAAATCAAATTAACCTTAGCACGTTCAATTTCAAATTCCGCTTTATTCTTATCGTTTAATTTGAAAGCCAAAACATTCATCTTGTCAAAAGACTTTAAAGCATCACTCTGTGCAATTGACAATTTTGTTTTATCAACGTTCAGAATATTAGGTGACACATCAAGAGCTATAAAATTTTTGTTTTCGGTATTTTCTACAAAATACTTTTGCAAGGTCGGTTCCGAGTTACAGCTCACGAGAAAAAAACTCAATAGCAACGCTAATCCAAAAACTGTTTTCATCTTATTTTTTTCCTTTAGTTGCTTTCTTCAAATCTTCCCCACCAGGAATTTTCATCTTATTAGTAAGAACTGAAATTTCATTCAAATCGAAATTACCTTTCAAAGACATTAAAACCGTATCATCATTTTTTGCACCCTCAATGAACATAAACAACTCTCTTATTTGAGCATCACTAGCTCCTGATTTTACAAGAATTTTAATGCTTCTGCCATCTTCATTCACACGCATCAGTTCTTCTAATCCTGCCGTTTTTATGTATTTTTCAGCTACAACTTTCATTTCACCTTCTATTCTGGCGCTTTTAGTGGTAAATACTTTCAAATCATCTAGTTTCTTTATTAAACTCAAATATTGTTGTGTTTCTTTATCTGAAGCATCCATTTTTACTTTGCTCATCAAATCAAACATTTTTTTATTGACAATGATTGATGTTACGCCTTCTTGCCCGTCGAATTTATCAAAAATCGCTTGTGCAAAAAATGTGCTTGAAACTAATGTAAATACTACTGTTAGTATAAACTTTTTACTCTTATTAAAATTACTGTTCATTTTGTTATTATTGATTGTTGATTTCATTTTTTTAAATTGTTGTGGTTTAAAATTATTTTTTTGTTTTTTACTGTTTACTCAAGGCAATTAAGAACCACCAGACTGTTTTTTAGTACTAATGAATATTTTGTCTTTTGTGGTTTGGTATTCTTGAATATATAGTACACTTTCTATGCCAACATTTACATTATCTGATAATAATGATAATGCTTTTTGAGTTGCTTTAAAAGCTTCTTCAGGATCATCATACGTTCCTAAATCTTGGCTTTTATTTACAACATCTGCACTATAATAAGCATAGGTTCCTATTCCTAGCAAAACAACAACCGAAGCCGCAATTGATATCCACGCAACATTACGTTTTTTATCCCGAGACCCGGGGAGTAGTGGAATTTCTGGCGTAAACTGACGCTGTTTTGCAAGAGAGAAATACCCAAATATAGGTTTGTATTGTTCTAAATGCTGCGCAACATTCGATGAAAAAAAATAATTACGTAATTCATTTTCTTCTGCAATACTGGTTTCTCCCTGAAAGTATTTTTCTAATAAATCTTCTATTTTAACTAATTCCATAATTGTGTGTTTCTGTCATATAATCCCGTATCGTTCTTCTTGCCCTTGAAAGTGCTACCCGAATCGCGCTCTCATTCATGTCGAGTATTTTTGCGATTTCTTCAAATTCATATTGTTCAACATCCCGCATTTGAATAATTAATCTTTGTTGAACGGGTAATTTATTCATTACTTTCTCCACCCAGTTCAAACTGTCCAGGTCTTCCATTTTCTTATCGAGACTTGGTTCTCTATCTACATAATTTGTATGAACGATTTTGAGGTTTCCTGTTCTTTTTGATTTTAGCTGATCCAAACAATAATTTTTAGTCATTGTCATTGCAAATGCTTCTAAACTGCTGTACGCTGCTAAATTTCCATTTTTACTCCATAATTTCACCAAAACTTCTTGAGTTGCATCTTCGGCTTCTTCGGTACTTACGAGCAATCGTTTGGCCAGCCTAAAAACTTTGTCTTTAAAAGGAGTGACAAGCAACACAAACTCATTTTGGTTCATAAAAAATTAGGTTTTTAAACTGGTTATATAATCTAGACGACTCATTTTTATTTTTGTAACAAAAAATATAAAATAAAACTAAAGTTACTATTTTTACGTTAATTATATTAAAACCTACATATGAAAACAAGTTTCAAATTTACGCTTTTATTATTTATAGCAGTTTTCACTTTTCAAAGCTGTCAAGATAATGATGATGTTGCCCCACCAGCCAGTTTAGACATACAAGATTTTATTTGGAAAGGGATGAACCAATATTACTTATGGCAAGCAGATGTTCCAAATCTAGCCGATGATAAATTTGCAGACCAAACTGCATTAAATACGTTTCTGAGAGGATACACCGTTCCCGAGGATTTGTTTGATGCACTTAGAGTTGACAAAACCATAGATCGTTTCAGTTGGATTGTCGATGACTATTTAGAACTCGAAGGAACGCTCCAAGGAACTACTAAAAATAATGGAGTTGAATTTGGTTTAAGCAGAAAACCTGGAAGTACTACTGAAATATTTGGTTATGTACGTTATATCATTGCAAATTCAAATGCATCGAATAAAAACATAAAACGTGGTGATTATTTTACTGCCGTAAATGGAATTCAGCTTACTTTGACTAACTATGAGTCGCTATTATTTGGTTCCAACGAAAATTACACATTAAATCTAGCAGATTATAACGGAACTACTATTGTAGCCAACGGAAAATCAGTAGAGTTGACAAAAACCGTTTTATCCGAAAATCCAATTTTAATCAACAAAGTAATCACTTCCGGCTCACATAAAATAGGGTATTTGATGTACAATGGTTTTTATGCTAATTATGATACGCAATTGAATGAGGCGTTTGCTTCTCTAAAATCACAAGGGGTTACGGATCTAGTTTTGGATTTACGCTATAACGGAGGTGGGTCTGTGCAAACTGCTACGCGATTAGCGAGTATGATTACTGGACAGTTTACAGGAAAAGTTTTTGCTAAACAACAATGGAATGCTAAAATTAACGCGTATTTCGAAACTAACAATCCCGGAGCTTTACTAAATAATTTTACTGACAAAATTGGAAGTACTGCAATAAATAGTTTAAACTTAACTAAAGTTTATATCTTGACTACTCAAAGCACAGCATCAGCAAGTGAATTAGTAATCAACGGATTAGAACCTCATATCAATGTAATACAAATTGGTGATGTAACTGTAGGAAAAAATGTTGGGTCTGTTACACTATACGACTCCCCTACTTTTGGCTCCGAAAACAGAAATCCAAATCACAAGTACGCCATGCAGCCGATTGTGTTAAAAATTGTGAATTCAACCGGTTTTGGAGATTATTTCAATGGATTACAACCTGATTATTTATTAAAAGAAACAATTAGCACTTATGGCGTTCTTGGAAACTCAGAAATCAAAAAGATAAATGATAAAGAAGAATTAATATCTAATGAACCCCTATTAGACATGGCTTTTGCTAAAATAACCGGAAGAACTACACCTACAAATAGAACAAGCCAATCTGCCTCAGGTAAAGATTTTGAATTTTTTAAAGATTCTAAATCAATGCGAAGATTTCAAAATCAAATGTACATTGAGAAAGCTCCAGAAGGACTTTTGAAAGCATTGGAATAATATAAATTTCAAAAATTAAACTAAAAGGAGGTTTTCATCACTGAAAGCCTCTTTTTTTATTAGTACAAATCAACAAGCGTAATTTTTTTTTACCAACAAAAAACCCGTTCCAAATTAAGGAACGGGAATTAAGAGTAAAACTGAAATAATTTTTCTTTGTTTTTAGAACAAGAAATTCAAACCTAATTTAAAATTTCTACCTCTTGTACTGTATCCTCTACTTTCGACAAAGTCTTTATCCAAAATATTATCAACTGTACTAAAAATATTCAATCTGTTTTTGATCAATTCATAACGAACATTAGCATTTACTAATTGGTAATCTTTCAGAATTTCTGATTTCAATACAGGGTCATACGTTGGCGCTGGATAGATTGTATATTCTAAATATCTGTCAGACACAAATTGGTATGCCACATTAAAAGCAAGTCGAGACGTTGCTTGCAGATCTATAGCAGCGTTGACTTTATGTTTAGGATTCAAGATACGAGATTGTCTTTCTAACTCTGTATAAGTATAATTGGCATTGAATTTTACTTTATCATTAAAGGCATACGAAACCATTGTTTCAAGTCCTTTGGCTTTGTTTTTCCCATTTACATTAAAGTATTTGTAAGTCATCAAATCAAATCCTATAGCATCTTCTTCTTCTCTTTGAAAAACAACTGCATTTAAAACTACTTTTTTATTTGCTAAACTTACTTCAAAACCAACTTCGGCTGTAGCATCTTTCTCTGGAGACAAACCTAAGTCACCATATGGAGAATACAACTGATACAAACTTGGAGTTACAAATGCTGTACTATAAGAAGCTAATATTTTTAATGATTCTGAAAAGCTGTATGATGGATTCACGTTATACACTAAATTATTTCCGTATTTACTATGAATGGTATAACGTGCTCCTGCATTTAGGTTTAATCCAAACCCAGAATTATAAACTGCCGTTACATAAGGATCAATCATATTGAATTTAGCCACCTCCGTTGTAATTGCATCATACTGGCTTGTGTTTGACATTTCGTGAAACTGAAATTGTGCTCCAGTAACAACAAATACGTGAGATGAAATTTCATATTTATTAAAAGCATCAACATTAACGCTTCTTGACTTTGCCTGGAATAAAGATCCATAACTAAAGATGTCGCGATTGATTACATTGGCACCAGAGTTAATTACAAATTCTCCTTTATTGTATTTGTATTTTGGAGAAAAACCAATTCTAAATTGCTCCGAAAGACTAAAATTCTTAATATCATCTGAAAATGAACCTGCATCAAAACCGTTTTTCATTCGATCGTAATTTGCAAAGAAATCCAATGATAATTTTTTAGTTGGTGTAAAGCCAATTTTCACCACCGAATTTAGTCTTGAAAAATCATCGTTCTCAAACTTAGTATTTGAATTCAATGGTTTTGCCTCAGAAATACCTGTAGTTTCAGTACTATTTAAAGAAGCAAAATAATTTACTTTTTCAAAACCACCGTTTACAGCAATTCCTTGACTGTAATCTTGTATGCTATAATTTGTATTTTTGGCAGCTGTTTGTGTACCAATATTCACGTATGCATTTCCAGCAATAGCTTTTTTACCTGCTTTTTTAAGTGTAATATTAATAACACCAGTTGCTGCTCCAGAACCGTATAAAGTACTTGAAGCGCCTTTCATAATCTCAATACTTTCAATTTGCTCCACAGGAAGCAATCTCAAATCATACGATAAGCTAATCCCCGAAGCATCCGTAACCGGAACCCCGTCAATCAAAATTAAAACCTGATGATTTCTTCCTCCACGAATGTAAAGTCCCAAATCCTTACCATTACGACTCTGATTCCCGTTGATTTCAACACCTGCTACCGTACTTAAAATAGAAGCTACTGATTGTCCTGCTTTTTTCTTTAAATCTGCAGCAGTGATTTTTACGATAACTTTTCCTGATTTTTCTTTTGGCAAAGCAAATTTTGAATCGGAAACAACAACTTCATCAAGTTGTTTTGGTTCTTGTTCTTGTGCATACGTGTTCATTGCAAATAACAATGCAATCGCACTAAAGCGAATGAATTTTTTGTTCATTTTAAAAATGTAAAATTTAATAAATGGGGAGAAAAGCATAGAATGACCCATACCCAAACCTTTTTTCCCGAAAGTTTGATACTCGATGTAATAGGCAGGTCTCCTGGCTTACGTCTTGTTGTTTACCTTCTCATCTCGTCTTTAAGGACGAGACAATGGTTTTGTAGATAACAACAAGCTTGATAGCTTACAGTTGCGGGTACAGCTCAGGATTTTTGATTTAAGATTTAGGATTCTTGATTTAGGATTTAAATCCTGAAATCTGAAATCTAAAACTTGAAATCTATCACCTGATTCCCTTTTAATGTGGTTTGAAAATAACAAACCTCAACCTCAATACGGCGGCAAAGATAAAATTATATTAAGTTAATAACCTAAATAATTGCGAATTTTATAATTCAATTTTAATTACAGCTCCAAAATCTACTTTATTCTGAAAAGCATCTTTTAGTGGTAAATCCGAAATTTTACATAAAAAACTTCGTATCACTCCTGCATGTGCCACAATAATTACTGGTTTTGAATTCGTTGTTTGAACTTCAGTATGCATAAAATCAATTACTCGATTGTGCAAATCCGTAAATGATTCTCCGTTAGGCACGCGAACATTTACAAAATCAGTCATCCAAGGTGTAAAATCATCTGGTGGAATTACATCCCAATTTTTCATTTCCCAATCGCCAAAATTCATTTCCATCAAGCGAGAATCCTTGTTAATAGAAGTAATTTCTGAGTTGTCTTTGATATAATTTGCTAAAAGCATACAGCGAAGCAAAGGACTAGAATATAATATTGCATCTTGAGGCAATTGATTCAAAACAGACTGAAAAACAGCCTCATAAGGCTCCATGATTTTCACATCGGATTGTCCATAACAAATTCCTTTTTCGCAAACCGTTTCTGTGTGACGTACTAAATAAACTTCCATAATGCAATAACTGATATGTAAAAAACCACTTCGCAAACCTGTTGTGTTGCGCCCAAACAATCTCCGGTATACCCGTCAATCCATTTCTGAAAATAACGCGCCAAAAAGAATCGAGTCAGAAAAACAGGGATTAAAACCAACAGCATTTGCCACTGAAAATAAGACAAAATAACTAATGGAAGCAATCCAAAAAAGAACGCTCCCACCACTTCTCTCCAAGAATAACTTTGTGCGATAGGTTTGCTTTTGCTGGAAGCGTCCTCACGAGAATATTCATGGGTAAAAACAATCGAAATTGCCGCTAACCGACTGATGGAATGCCCAGAAACAAGCAGCAATAGAATTATAAATTGTGGATTATAAATTATAAATTTAGGATTATCCAAGACATCAATTAATTGAGTCAGCCCTTGAAATTTAAGGAATAACAACAGCATCACACCTATTGCTCCATACGCACCAATAGCACTGTCTTTCATAATTATCAGAATTTTTTCTTTGGTCCAACCGCCACCAAAACCATCGCAAACATCAGCAAAACCATCTTCATGAAAAGCTCCGGTAACTAAAACGGAAGCAATCATAGAGAAGATTACCGCAATTTCAGGTGCTACTAGATAATTAAAAACACAATATACTCCAAAAGCCACACTGCCGACAATCCAACCAATCAATGGAAAATAACGGGACGCTTTATTCAAATAATCCGGATTATGATCAATGGTTGCAGGACATGGAATCCTGGTGTAAAACATTAATGCTGTAAAAAATATGTGTAGTTCTTTTTTCATTTTTGGAATTATTTTTTGATTTATTTTCCTGTAGAGACGCACTGCAGTGCGTCTCTACGTGCGTCTCTACCGACTGCTAACCCCCGCTGATTCAAAACTCGCCATATCATTCAAGAATGCTACAGCCGACTCAATTATAGGAAAAGCAATGGCACAACCCGTGCCTTCACCCAACCGTAAATCGAGTTGCAACAGGGAACGAACTCCTAGGTAATCTAATATTTTTTGGTGCCCTTGCTCCGCAGATGAATGACAAAAAATAGCATTTTTAGTAATGGATGGATTCTTTTTAAAGGCAATTAAAAAAGCAACACTACAGATAAATCCATCCACTAGAATCAACATATTGGCTTCTTTTGCCTGAAGCATTCCACCTACCATTTGCATGATTTCAAATCCTCCGAAATAAGCTAATTTGCTCTCTAAATCATCTAAACCATCATAATTGGCAATGCATTTTTTAAGGATATTAATTTTTTGAATCAACTGTTCATCATTTACTCCTGTGCCTTTCCCCACGCAATCTTCAATTGGCAATTCTAAAATAATACTCATTAAAACCGAAGCAGTGGCCGTGTTACCAATGCCCATTTCACCAAAACCAATACAATTACTGCCCGTTTTTGCAATAGAGGCAACAATTTCACTTCCTTTCATAAAACACAATTCAACTTCTGTTTTACTCATTGCGGCTCCATGCAAAAAAGAGTGTGTTCCCTTCCCTATTTTAGCCGAAATCAAATCAGTATTCATAGGAAAATCATAATTCACACCTGCATCCACAATAGCTAATTGAATCTTATTTTGTTTACAAAACACATTGATAGCTGCACCACCTATCAAAAAATTAGTCACCATCTGTCTGGTTACATCTTGCGGATAGGCACTTACTCCATGATTTGCAATTCCGTGATCAGCTGCAAAAACAACCAGATTCGGTTTTATAATTTTAGGTTCTAAAGTTTTAAACACCATCCCAATTTGTTTGGCAAGCACTTCTAAAATTCCTAATGAACCTGTTGGTTTGGTTTTTTGGTCGATTTTATGTTGTAACGCATTTGCAAAAGCAGCAGCATCTATTTCCTTTTTAGTATCAAAAAATACTTTCTCAACCTTACTTTCATTCAAAACAGTGATTTCCTCAACTAATGGAATTTCTTGTTTTTGTTTCCAATTCAGTTGTTGCAACATGGGTTGATTATCATAGTCAGTAGCTGGTTTTCCAATACAAAAATACCCCAATGGCTCCATGTTTTCAGGCAAACCCAATAATTGTTTGAACTGATAGTAGTTTAAGATAGAAACCCAACCCATAGAATAGCCTTGCTCCGTTAAGGATAACCAAATATTTTGCGTCGCACAAACGGAACTGAACTTTACCGCTTCATTACTCCCGACAGTTCCAATCGTAAAATTATTCAAAACGGAACGATCATAGCAAATCACTAATCCCAGCGGAGCTTCTTCTATAGCTTCTAACTTAAGGTCTTTGTATGCTTGTTTTTGTTGTTCATTATCTGTTTGCGAGATTGCTTTTTTATCATAATCTAAAAACAAATCTTTAATGGCTTTCTTCATTTCAGCCGACTTAATCAGATAATATTTTGTAGCATCAGTCAAACCCACTGAAGGCGCCCAATGTCCTGCTTGCAGTGCTTTTTCAAGAACAGCATCCGGTACTTGATCCTCCGTAAAATGACGGGTGTCGCGACGGGATTTTAAAATTTCATCTAAATAAGTCATCTTAAAATGATTTTGTTTTTATACTTCTTCCCAAACGATGAAACAATAATTTTCATAGGTAATTCTAGTGAATTCAGGCAATTCAATCGCTCCAGAAAACAACGGACAATTAATTACCAAAGTATGAAATTCGCCATTTTCACCACAAGGATCTATTCCTTTTTCATGTAATTCTTGAGCTAATTCTTTCGTCAAAATTTTACCCAGATAACGTTCTCCCATAATTGTATTGCAAGAAACAATCATCGTTACAATTCCGTTTTCAAGCATTTGATTTACCAAAACGATTCGGTCTTGTTGCCACAAAGGTAAAATTGCTTTTAGCGATGCTGCGGCACATACTTTGTCTTCCCAATCTTTGTGCGGTTGCAAATCAATGTCACCAAAAACGGCTGCTTCCAAATCATATTCAGCTTTTAGCATTTTCAAAACTGCTATAAACTTGGTTTCATAATCGCCCCAAGTTGCGGGAATACCTTGCAGAGGCAATCCCATTTTTTGAGCTTGTTGATTCAATATAGACAATGGCAAGCCATGAGAACGAGACACTTTCCCGTTTTCATTCATCATATTGAGTAACACTTTTGGAACAAATCCTTGCTGAATTGCTTGCATCATTGCATAACAACTGTCTTTTCCGCCACTCCAAGAAGTTACAAAATTCATATGTAGTTATTTATTGATTTTTAATTGAATATGTAATACGCTATGAGGCAATATTTCTTTGAATTTAATATTGTAAAATCATAGCTATTTCATTTTTTTTCTTTTATCGTTACAGGAATTCCAGAAACCATAAACACAACGGTATCGGCAGTTGCAGCTATATATTGATTCATCCAGCCTTGAAGTTCAGTGAATTTTCTACCAATGTGAGTATCGGCATGAATACCCATTCCTATTTCATTTGTCACAATAATAATAGTTGTATTTTCTTGATTGGCAATAGCGTCAAATTCAGCTTTAGCTTGTTCTAAACACAAGGAAACATCGTTTTTAGTATCTACAAAAAAGTTCGTTAACCAAAGTGTAACACAATCGACAATCGCTACTTTTCCTGAAAAATCAATTTCACTCAAGTGTTTTTCTTTTTCGATATTAATCCATTGTTCGTCCCGATCTTTTTGATGGCGATCGATTCTCTTTTGGAAATCATCATCCCATTTTCGGGCTGTAGCCACATACATTGGTTTATCCGATAATTCTTTTGCTAAATTTTCGGCATAACTACTTTTACCGGAGCGTTCACCGCCAGTTATTAAATATATCATTTTTATATTTTTTTAAATCCATACGGACAATGTCGACATCCATTGCCACAACAATTACCTCTTTTTAGATGAAACCAAGCTTTAAAGACATAGTTCCCATTTTCTAAATAATAGTCAATTCCTTCTATAAGATTCGTCGTTTTGGGTAAATCTTTGGCTTTATTATCCGTTGTAGTTTCAGGAGACAGAGTTGCAACATATTCGTCAATTTTAGTGGAGCAAGCCGTTGTAAAACAACTGGAACACAAGCAATCCACCACTTCTGACGGAGTAAAAATGGGTGGAAAATTGTTGCACCAGCATTTATTTCCTTCAGGTGTGTCCCCACAATTAAAAGGTGTTCCGCAAGTAGAACAGTTTTTGACTTTAATGCTATTCATTTTGTAAAGATAGTATTTGTTCAATTTTTTACTACTAAAAATAAACAAGAAATTTTATAAATTTGGTATACCTTTGTCGCTATCGAAAAATTAAACCATGAAATTCACCTTTAAATTAATCCTTTTTGTTCTCTCTTTTTCAACTTTAGTTGGATGTAAAAAAAGCGAAAACCTTACCATAAAAGAAAGTACAAATTCAAAAAATGCAATCGAATATGCCTCTAGCCTTTCAATAAATAAATACGAAGGATATTCAGTAGTGACAGTTTCAAATCCTTGGCCTGAAGCCAATAAGAACTTCACATATATATTAAAAGAAAAAAACGGCAACATTCCAGATAGCCTACAAAAATACACCATAATTTCAGTTCCTTTAAAATCAATTGTCGTTACCTCAACAACTATTATCCCTTTTTTAGAAATGTTGAGAGTTGAAAAATCATTGGTTGGTTTTCCTCACACCGATTACATTTCTTCTGAAAAAACCAGGAAACTAATTGATGCCGGCACTGTTAAAAACATAGGACAAAACGAAAAATTAAATATGGAGCAACTCATTGAGTTGGAGCCTAACTTAATCGTAACCTTTGGCATTGACAACAACAATCCGATGATTGATAATTTACAAAAAAGCGGTCTTAATGTACTCATACAAGCGGACTGGATGGAACAAACTCCACTTGGCAAAGCAGAATGGATTAAGCTTTACGGCGCTTTATTTGGAAAAGAAAAAGAGGCCAAAACACTTTTTGATGGTATTGTCAAAAATTACAATGACGCTATAGAATTAGTTGCCAACAAAAAACCAACAGCGACCGTTTTATATGGAGCTATGTATCAAGACCAATGGTATGTAGCAAGAGGAAATAGCTGGGTAGCGCAGTTTATGAAAGATGCCAAAGCGAATTACTTGTGGTCAAATATTTCAGGAACAGGAAGTCTTAGCATGCCTTTTGAAAAAATATTAGAGAAAGCAAAAACAGCAAAATATTGGATTGCAACAGGTTCATTCAAAAACAGTGCTGAATTCGAAAACAGTAATCCACATTACAGTCAGTTTGACGCTTCAAAATCTAAAAATGTGTATACTTTTGAAAGTAAATTAGGGGCTACAGGAGGAACCATTTATTATGAATTAGCAGCAAGCCGACCGGATTTAGTCTTGAAAGATTACATTAAAATCTTCCATCCTGAACTGCTTCCAAATTATACTTTTACTTTTGCCCAAAAACTAAACTAAATTGGCGAATCAAAAACGAAATACAATTCTATTTTTCTTGCTTACTTTAGGGCTTGTTCTTTTGTTTTTTGTAAACATTAGTTTTGGTTCTATCACAATTCCTTTTAAAGATATTTATACAAGTTTAACGGGTGGTCAAGCGAGTAAATCTACTTGGGAATATATCATCATCAATTACCGTTTACCCAAAGCTATTACAGCAATTCTTGTTGGAATGGGATTATCCATAAGTGGTTTGCTGATGCAAACTTTATTTCGAAATCCATTAGCAGGACCTTATGTTTTAGGACTGAGTTCCGGTGCCAGTTTAGGTGTTGCTTTTGTACTATTAGGAGCGAGCTTACTTCCCCCATTTTTAAGTACACTTTTATTATCTTCTTATGGAGTGGTCTTAGCCTCAACTATAGGAAGTTCTGTTGTGTTACTAGCGGTTTTGATGGTTTCTCAAAAGCTACGTGATACCATGGCAATCCTAATTGTTGGGTTAATGTTTGGAAGTTTTACTAGCGCCATAGTAGGCGTTCTTACCTATTTTAGTTCGGCTGAACAATTACAAAAATTCACGTTTTGGTCTATGGGAAACTTAGGCAATTTGTCTTGGTCTTCTATATTAATTCTGACAATTTGTGTGGCGATTGGCTTATTATTAAGTCTATTTAGTATCAAGCCACTTAATGCACTATTATTGGGTGAAAATTACGCTCGCAGTTTAGGTTTGAATTTCAAGAAAACACGATTAATTATCATTTTTGCAACAAGCATTTTAGCAGGAAGTATTACGGCGTATGCAGGTCCAATTGCCTTTATAGGACTAGCAGTTCCGCACATAGCTAAATTAGTGTTTCAAACCAGTAATCATTCGGTTTTGTATTGGAGTACGTTACTTTTAGGCGCCTCAATTATGCTTATTTGTGATGTAATTTCAGAATTGCCCGGATTAGAAATCACTTTACCTATCAATGCTGTGACTTCGATAATTGGTGCTCCTGTGGTTATCTGGTTATTGGTTAGAAAACGAAAAATGATTGCCTAATGGAAAACAAAATTATCTTACAAGCGTCACAAATCAGCATCGGTTATTCTCATAAAAAAGAGAAAATCGTTGTGGCTTCGGATATTTCTATTGCTTTAAAAAAAGGAAAACTGATTGCTTTAATTGGTGCCAATGGCATTGGAAAATCGACACTTTTAAAAACAATAACAGGAATCCAGAAACCACTTTCAGGTGCCGTTTTCTTGAATGAAAAGAAAATCACTGATTACAAACCTTTGGATTTAGCCCAAAACCTAAGTATCGTTTTAACTGAAAAATTACCTCCAAGCAATTTAACCGTTTTTGAACTCATTGCTTTAGGAAGACAGCCTTATACCAACTGGATGGGAACTTTATCTGACATTGATATTATTAAAGTGAAAGAAGCTATGGTGCTGACTCAAATCAGTCATTTAGCTACAAAAAAACATTATGAAATCAGTGACGGGCAATTGCAAAAAGTATTAATTGCACGAGCTTTGGCACAGGATACTCCATTAATAATTTTGGATGAGCCTACAACCCATTTGGATTTATTACATAAGGTGGCTTTATTTAAACTTTTGAAAAAACTTACTCATGAAACCGGAAAATGCATTTTATTTTCTACTCATGATATTGATATGGCTATACAATTGAGTGACGAAATGATTATTATGACACCGGAAACAGTGCTTCAAGACGAGCCTTGTAATTTTATTGCAAAAGGAAGTTTTAACACCTTATTCAAAGACGAACATATTGTTTTTGATGCTGAAAAAGGAAAATTCATGATTGTTTAGTTCCAACATTTTATTCCGTCCAAAATCGTACTAACCATTCCCTTTCAATAAATTTATACTCACTGTTGCAAGATTTGAGTCTGGGAATTTCCTAAAGAAATTAGCATCCGGATACAATCCCGCTTCAGCAGCGATTTTGTGCAAAACGGGAATTTCAACGATGTATTGATCAGAGAAACCATGCGTGGCATCATAAGCCGTAGCGGCCGTTTTACCTAAATTAGCAGCAGTCAAATTTGGAGCAATCGTATGCAATTCAATCATTAACAATCCAAATTTCCGAACGTACGGCGACCATTTGTTCAAATGTTCCAATAGATTATCTTCGACAAGACCATTGCTGATTCGCTCTCCCCTATGCGCAAATGCTCCAGTTGAATGACTTACTCTGCCTTTAGTAACGTGTTTTGGCATTTCCCAAATTCGGTTATGATCCAAGAAGGTTCTCACATTCAGTAAATCCTTCAAATCAATGTTATAATTTTCCAATAAGTCATTGGCTAACAAATCCGGTTGACCAATATCGCCCCAAATTACTTTGGCCCAAATATCGGCTTTGATTAAATTGGCTCGGGTTACTTTCAACGCCGCCTGATTGTAATCAGCACCAACAAGGAATAAAGGATAATCATCGAGCATTTTTCCGCGCAGTGTTTGTCTTTCGATTACAGTATAAATATGTTCTATAAATGCTCCGTTACCGCAACCCATATCGAGAATTCCTTTCGGCTGATCAGCTATTGGTAAATTAAATAATTTGATAATAATCTCATCTACGACTTTAAAATAAGTATCATGCGCACCACCGCTTCCCCAAACATTCATTTCTCGGTCCACATGAATTTCATCTTCGCCTTCGGCCACCGTTCGGAGTATATTTGGGTTCCCAAAAAGCAAATCCTCTATTTTACTAAAAGTGGGTAAATAGGAAACCGTCACGCCATAAGCAGAAGCTCTTTTGGCAAAAAACAAACCCTTTTCCGTAAACTGATAATTGCCTTTTTTTTGGGTAAACCAACCTAAATTAACAAAGAAATCGAGAATGATTTTGAAATTTTCGGGGGATTTATGAAATTCTTCGGGACGGAAAGAAATCTCCATAAAATATTTATGAAACATACCGCTCATGCCCAAGCGAACTAATGTTGGCCCAACTAAACATCCTTCAATATGCATCAAAATTTGACGCTGAATAGTATTTGTCAACGGATCATTCGAAAATGAAATTCCATAATTACTTTTGTATAAATCGAAAATTAAACCCAATCGAACGAACGGAATATCGTCTAATAATCGCGTGCGAAATTGTATCGTGAAATGCAGTAAATCAAGCACGTCTTCATACAGATAGAACATTGGAAAAGCAATGGCGCTTTTATTGTTCATGCTAAATTTAATTTGGTCTGTGGTGGTATTGATATGATAATCCAGGAATCCCTGCGAACATAAAACACGCAAACCCACATTGAGATAGCCTTCATTGGCTTTAAAGTGTTCCGAAAGTTCCGAAAGCGTGACTTCTTTTTTGTCAAGAATATAGGACAGCACCCCTTTTTCATACAAAACATGCGCAACGGGAGCGGTAACCAAACCGTCTAAATGTTTGAAAACGGTGCTTCTAAGAGTAATTTTATCAATCATAAAAAGTACGTTTTAAGGGAGAAAAAACACAATTAGATCCAGAATGACCTATTCAAATATATGAAATTTCAACCACAAAATAGCCTTACTTTTTCACAACTTTTAATTTACAAATCACAGTCTATTAGCTATTTGTCTTTTTGCTTCGCCAATGACAAACGCAACAGAATTTGCTATATTAAAACTTCTGATTAACGATGACATAGGAATTGTCAGATGATTGGGGAATTCGTTTAAAACCGCTTCACTCAAACCTTTACTTTCTTTTCCAAAAACCAACCAATCTCCATCCTGAAAATCATTCTCCAGATATGATTTTTCGGCATGAGAACTCATCAGGAAAACTCGGGATAAATCAGGAATTTGTGCTTTCCATTCAGCTACATTTTGATATTCAGTAACATCAAGATGCACCCAATAATCCAATCCGGAACGTTTCAGGTTTTTATCATTAATGACAAATCCAAAAGGATGAATTAAGTGCAAACGGCTTTCGGTACCTACGCACAATCGGCCTATATTTCCCGTATTATTTGGGATTTCAGGTTCTACTAAAACGATGTTTAACATTGCAATTATTGTTATTTTTTTTTGTTATTTTTCATTCGAATCGACTGCAAAATCAGATACTTCCAAAACTTCTCCTGCCTGTAAATCATTGAGATGTACGTTTCCTATTCGAACACGAACCAATCGTAACGTAGGAAAACCAACAGCGGCAGTCATTTTACGGACTTGGCGAAACTTCCCTTCATTCACGGTTATCGAAGCCCAAGAAGTAGGACCGTGACGTTCATCACGTATCTTTTTTCCTCTTGTTCCAAAAGTAGGAATTTCATGTACTAAAGAAGCTTTGCAGGGTTTTGTAATATACTTGGTTCCATTAAAACCAATTTCTACTCCTTTTTGCAATTGCTCAATCGCTTCCTGGTGGATAATCCCATCGACTTGGACATAATATTCCTTGTCTACTTTTTTGCTTCGAATGATTTCACTCATCATCCCGTCCGTGGTCAATAACAATAATCCTTCTGAATCTTCGTCAAGACGCCCTATTGCCATTGTTCCTTTGGGGAAATCGTGCAATTCGCCCAGCAGTTTCTTTTTTCTTTTTAATTCGTAAATAAACTGACTCAGATACCCGTAAGGTTTGTGAATGATGAAATGAGAATGAGACATTTTAGTGTATAAGTTGTGCGTGCAAAGATAGTTTTGTTTTCTCTGGATTTAAAATAGTCTTGCCATACATTTATTGGTGTAAACCAAAAGCTATGTTAAATGATTGAATTCCTTCGTTTAAAAGACGTAATCTTATAGAAGCTAACAGTATTAGCTTTAAAATTAAAGAGTATGGAAAGCAATGATTTAGGTTCAAAAAAAACAAATAATAAGCAAAATATAAACGAAGGATTTAGCGGTCAGAATCTAGCCCAAAATACGAATCCTGAAGTATCACATTTAAAATCAGAAGTAGAAACTGATAGTCATGGAAATCAAAAAATTGTCCAAAGAGCACGTAATATTGATGGAACTCTAGAACAAAATGAGGATAGTACTCCAATAAATCTAAGTTCTGATATTGCAAATGTCTCTGAAGAACAAGCTAAAAAAATGGTAGAAAATAAAGATCATAACTCGGACATCATTCCAAACCGATATCCTAATGAGCATCCGGATAATAAGAAAGACAGGGGAAATATAAAACTGGATGAATAACAATTGATTTTATTTAAAAAAGGCCAATACGAATCTAATTCCTATTGGCCTTTTTCATTTTCTATTCTAAAGTATTACTTCTTAATTTCCCAATACCAATGAATAAAGTACCAAAAAAAAGAAAAGCCAACAACATAAAAAAACTGTTAAGCAATACTTTGTCATAACCCAAAAGTATCACATCTATAAATGGATAGGGATAAAAACTAAAAAAAGCACCCCGAATTAACGTGTAAACCAAATACACCACAGGAAAAATCAACCACGGAAAGATGTTTTTGAATTCCAATGTTTTCTTAGGGACAAGTAGAACCCAATAGAGTAAAACCAAAATTGGAATAACCAAATGCAACAACTCATCCACTACTTTTTGCAGACCCATAGGCGCCCATAAAAATCTAAGAATTGTATTGTAAACAAGTCCAACTATGGTTATGTATAACGTAATTGCGGTTGCGTTTTTAGGTTTCGAAAAAAATAATCCCCATTTGGATTTTGGCTTTAGCCAAAGAAAAGTAAAACAAACTGCCACTAAAATATTCGATTGAATCGTGAAAAAACTAAAAAACCGAACAATCGTTTCCGAAAGTGACACCACCCGATTGATAATGATAAGGTACAATTGTAATACAACCGCAAACCAACCGACAATAGCAATAATTGCAAAAAAACGAGAATTCAATTTTGAAGATTTATCCTGCATATTTTTTAAAGTATAAAAATTAATTGGCAACTAATTTTGCAAATCCATGAATGCTAAAACTTGAGATACTATTTTGATTTCCGAAAGGAAAGAAGGAAACTTTTGTTTATTTTTACAAACTTACAAAAAGAAATTTTATGTCAAATATACTTCCGTTTTTATTGATTTTCATCGTTGCTCTCGCTATTGGTATTTTCATTGGTAAACTCATTTTCTCCGCCCGATTCCAATCGGAAAAAATCAGTTTAGAAGAAAAAATAATTGCTTTTACTTCCCAATTCAACCAACTAAAAGAGCAGATTGTTATTGATAAAACAACTTTTGAAAAGCAATTAGAAAATGCAAATTCCGAGAAAGAAAGCATTCGAAGTGAAAAAGACAGTCTGGCGATTCAGCTTTCTAAGAAAGAAGTTGATTTTGAGAATCTTTGGGAACGCAACAAAGAACAAAAAGAAGAAGTAGAGAAATTACAGGAAAAATTCACCAAGGAATTTGAAAATCTCGCCAACAAAATATTAGAAGAAAAGTCCAATAAATTTACGGAACAGAACAAGGAAAACATGAAAAACATCTTGACGCCTTTGCAGGATAAAATTCATTTGTTCGAAAAGAAAGTCGAAGACACCCACAAAGAAAGCATCGATTACCATGCGGCTTTGCGCCAACAGATTTTGGGCTTGCGAGAAATGAATATCCAAATGAGCAAGGAAACCATCAACTTGACCAAGGCTTTAAAAGGAGACAGTAAGATGCAGGGAAATTGGGGCGAATTGGTTTTGGAACGCGTTCTTGAAAAATCAGGATTAGAGAAAGGCCGTGAATATGAAGTCCAACAAGCGTTCACTACTGAAGATGGAAATCGCGTTTTTCCTGACGTTGTCATTAATTTGCCGGACGGTAAAAAGATGATTGTCGATTCTAAAGTTTCTTTGACCGCTTACGAAAAATACATCAATGAAGAAGATGACGATGTAAAAGTTGGATTTTTAAAAGAACACGTTAACTCCATCAAACGCCACGTAGAACAATTAGGCAATAAAAACTACCAAGATTTATATCAAATAGAAAGCCCTGATTTTGTATTGTTATTTATTCCAATAGAGCCTGCTTTTGCAATGGCTCTGAACGAGGATACTAGTTTGTACAACAAAGCATTCGAGAAAAACATAGTTATTGTTACTCCGGCGACTTTATTAGCTACTTTGCGAACGATTGACAGCATGTGGACCAACCAAAAGCAGCAGGAAAACGCACTTGAAATTGCACGTCAGGCTGGTGCATTGTATGATAAGTTTGAAGGTTTTGTTGGGGATTTAATCAAAATTGGTAAAAAAATAGACGAAAGCAAAACAGAATACAGCGGCGCTATGAATAAACTCGTAGAAGGAAAAGGAAACCTGATTGTGAGCGTAGAAAAATTGAAAAAAATGGGAGCCAAAGCCAAGAAAGCACTTCCTGAAAGCATATTAAATAGAGCAGAAAAAGACGAAAATAAACTTTTAAACTAAACAAAAAATGAGAAAATTTTTAATGGTAATTACCGTAATCCTTGTAGTATCTGTGTCAGGTTATTTTGCTTTTTTATACGCTGCCACGTATAGCGAAGGAGTTCGTTCAGGCGAATTAATAAAAGTGAGCCGTAAAGGAGTTGCATTCAAAACATGGGAAGGCGAAATAAGTCAGGGCATTTCCGGAGCTCAAATTTTCTCTTTTTCGGTATTGGACAGTGAGGAAAAAGTAATTACTGACTTACAAGAATTCGAAGGACAATATGTACAAGTTAATTATGTAGAACGTTACAGAACATTTCCTTGGTGGGGTGATACACATTATTTTATTACAGAAGTTAAAAAAGTAAATTCTCCTTTTAAAATAAAATAAATGAACCGTACTTTTAAAACCGTTGCGTCCTCAAATATTCGAATTTCAGAGTTGATGTTGCCGTCACACACTAATTTTAGCGGTAAAATTCATGGTGGTTATATTTTATCACTTTTAGATCAGATTGCATTTGCCTGTGCCTCAAAATTTTCAGGGAATTATTGTGTAACAGCATCTGTTGATACGGTCAATTTCCTTAAACCAATTGAAGTTGGCGAACTGGTTACGATGAAAGCCTGTGTGAACTACGTCGGAAAAAGTTCTATGATTATAGGCATTCGGGTTGAGGCAGAAAATATTCAAACGGGAAAAATTAAACATTGTAATTCTTCATATTTTACGATGGTCGCTAAAGACAAAGAAGGAAACAGCATGCTTGTTCCCGGGTTGATTTTATCTAATATGAATGAAGTACGCCGTTTTTGCAATTGCATCAAACAAATTGCCTTAAAAAAAGAAAAAGACCTACACGAAGAGAAGTTTGATTACACCTCCAAGGAATCATTAGAGAGCTTGAAAAAATATAATATTAAGTTAGAATTATAATCAAGCTAATCGATAACTAACCCTTTTTTAAAAAATACTTTTCCACGAATATTGCATTCAGAATTACACTTTAGTTTCTGATTAAAAAAACCTTGTAAAATTAACTGATTTGAGGATTTTCAACGGCCATAACCTTTTATTGCCTCTGTTTATTTCGTAACTTTAAGTAATTTAATTCATAAATCATTATGAAAAAATTCACTCTAATAGTACTACTCATTGTTGCAATTAAATCTTTGGCACAAGACAAAATGGTAACTTATGGAGCTATCATACATTTTGAGGCTTCAATACCTTTATTTGAAGAAGTTAAAGCAAGTAATAACAAAACAACCTGTATTTTACTAACTAAAACGGGACAAATTACTTGTTGGATGAACATCAAAGATTTCAAATTTCAAAGAAGCTTGATGGAAGAACATTTTAATGAAAACTACATGGAAAGCAAACGATTTCCAAGAGCCGTTTTTAAAGGTAGAATTGAAAAATTTAATTTAAAAAACATCAATTCAGATTTGAATCAATATCAAATAACCGGTAAAATAACGATACGTGGGCGAACTAAAAAAATAGTCATTAATGGAACTCTAAAAAAAGTGGGCAAAGGGATTGAACTTCATTCTGAATTTCCTTTAAATACGGATGATTTTAAAATTGATATACCTTTTATTGTTCGCACCAAAATATCCAAAAACGTAAACACACAACTCATTTGTGTATTGAAATAATTCTATTTTGCTATACAATTCCTTAACGCTTCTTCGAGATTTTTAAATTTAAATTTAAAACCAGTTTGTTCGATTTTATCAGATGACACTCTTCTTCCGGTGAGCACAATTAGGGCCATTTCCCCCATAACTAACTTTAATACAAAAGCAGGAACATTAGGCAACCAAACAGAATATCCAAAAATACGTGCTAATGTTTTAGAAAAAACAGTATTAGTCGTAGTATCATTAATGGCTGCGTTATAAGCACCCTCCATATTAGGATTTAAAACTGCTTGAAGATAGATGTTGCACAAATCATCAACATGAATCCATGGCATGTATTGCTTTCCGGTACCAAGTGCAGAACCTAATCTAAACTTAAATAACGGAATAAGTTTTTTCAAAAAACCATCATTTTTTCCTAAAACTAATCCAGTACGGATTTTTACGGTACGAATGTTTAAGTTCTCAATAAAATCCAAGGCATCTTCCCATTTCTGGCACGTGTACCCCAGAAAATCATTCGCATAAGGTGAGTTTTCATAACAAATCTCTTCGCCATTCACTGCACCATAAATTCCTACAGCGGAAGCCGAAATAAAAGCATCTAGCTTTTTATTGTTCTTTTTTAAAACAGAATATAACAACTGAGTCGATTTCTCCCTACTATCAATAATAGCCGCTTTTCGTTTTGCTGTCCATCTTTTCTCAGCAATATTTTCACCTGCTAAGTGAATGATATAATCCGCATTTAAAACGGCACTTTCTTCAATAGTCTGATTTGCGACATCCCATTGGTAATAGAAAGTGTCAGCTTTATTTTGTTTTTCACTTCTACTTAATATAGAAACTGAATAACCATTTGCAATTAATAGGTCCGTTAAATGGCTCCCGATAAATCCAGTACCGCCGCTTATTAAAACATTTTTTTTCATGATAGTGTAAAGCTAATGATTTATAATGGCATAAAATTATATTAAATTTTGTTTAACTTTATTAATATATAGTTAAACATTTCATACCTTTATACTTTAATTTGAAATACACTAAAAATGGCTGCTAAAAAAACAGTACTAACAAAGGACAAAATAGTTTCATTGTACATGAATTATGTACTTGATCATAGTGAAAAACCGAAATCAGTATATCATTTTGCAAAAATAAATGATTTTACAGAAGCTGAATTCTATGCGTTTTTTGGAACTATAGAAACTATCGAGAAAGAGATTTTTAAAATGTTTTTAGAAAAAACAGTAGAGTTACTGAATAAAAACAAGGAATACGAGATGTATGATATGAAAAGTAAAATGCTAAGTTTCTATTTTACTTTTTTTGAAATCCTAACTGCTAACAGAAGCTATGTGGTGATCGTTTTAAAAGAACACAACAATCAATTAAAAAAATTGATGCAACTTTCTGAACTTAGAAATAGTTTCAAAAATTATCTTATCGAAATAATCTCAGATGAATTTAGAACACAACAAGAAAAATTTCAAAATTTCCAAGAAAAAGCATTTCAGGAAACCTCATGGATTCAACTTTTATTGACGTTGAAATTCTGGCTGGATGATTCTTCTCCAGCTTTTGAGAAAACAGACATCTATATCGAGAAATCAGTGAAAGCCTCTTTTGAATTAATGAACATCACTCCACTTGACAGCTTAATAGACTTTGGAAAATTTATTTTCAAAGAAAAAATATACAATAAGTAATGAAAACGATAGACTATATCCCAACTTCAAAAATTGAAAGGGCTACAAAACTAGTGCAAACTGGTGCGAAAGTAGGTGTAAACTACCTTAAATATTACGGAGAAAAAATAGTTAATTCTGATTTGACTCGTGATAAACTCAACGAAGATAATGCCGAAGATATTTATGACGGACTAAAAAGTTTAAAAGGTAGTGCGCTCAAAGTCGCGCAAATGTTAAGCATGGACAAAAGTTTTTTGCCACAGGCTTATGTAGAAAAATTTTCACTTTCACAGTTTTCTGTTCCGCCACTTTCGGCTCCATTAGTATTAAAAACGTTCAAAGCAAATTTTGGTAAAACACCGTTTGACATTTTTGATGAATTTAACGCTAACTCTGTAAACGCTGCAAGTATAGGACAAGTTCATGTTGCGATAAAAGACGGAAAAAAACTGGCTGTAAAAATTCAATATCCTGGTGTAGCCAATAGTATTTCATCTGATTTGGCTTTGGTAAAACCCATTGCGATCAGAATGTTTAACCTTCAAGGGAAAGACTCTGATAAATATTTCAAGGAAGTGGAGGACAAATTGATTGAGGAAACCAATTATTTATTAGAATTAAAACAAAGTCAAGAAGTTGTTGAAGCCTGTAAAAATATTGAAAATCTAGTTTTCCCAAACTACTATTCTGAATATTCATCAGAGAAGATTATCACGATGGATTGGATGGCAGGAATTCACCTTTCGGAGTTTACAAATAAGAATGAAAATCAGGAAATCGCAAATAAAATAGGTCAAGCATTGTGGGATTTCTACATGTATCAGATTCATATCCTTAAAAAAGTACATGCTGATCCGCATCCTGGAAATTTCTTAGTAAACGATGAAAATCAGTTGGTAGCATTAGATTTTGGTTGTATGAAACAAATACCAAATGATTTTTACACCCCTTATTTTGAATTGATTGACAAAAAAGTCATCAATGATACCAAAATATTCAATGATAAATTATTTGAACTAGAAATTCTTCGTAAAGATGACTCAAAAGAGGAAATAACTTATTTCACCGAAATGTTCCATGATTTACTGTCATTGTTTACCAAACCGTTTCAAGCAGAAACGTTCGATTTCTCTGATGAATCTTTTTTTGAAAGCATAGCACAATTAGGCGAACGATTTTCAAAAGACACCAATCTTAGAAAAATGAATGGCAACAGAGGTTCTAAACATTTCATTTATATGAACAGAACGTTCTTTGGGTTGTATAATTTAATGTTTGATTTGAAAGCGAAAATCGTTGTCAATGAATATCAAAAATACAACTAGTGAAAAAGGGAAACCTGCCTTCAAAAATGTGTTTGGTTTGCAGCCGACCTTTTAGTTGGCGAAAAAAATGGGAGAAAGTTTGGGACGAAGTAAAATATTGTAGCGAGAAATGCAAAAGAAACAAAAAAGGTTAGTCTGGTTTAGAAATGATTTGAGAGTACATGATAATGAATCGCTGTCGAATGCTATAAAAGAAAATGATAGCGTAATTGCTGTTTATTGTTTTGATCCAAGGCATTTTGAAAACACACGTTTTGGATTTAAAAAAACCGAGAAATTTAGAACTAAATTCCTAATTGAGTCGGTAACAGCATTGAAACAAAATCTGGAAAAACTGAATATCCCGCTTTTGGTTTATCACCAAAAACCCGAAGATTCTATTCCGGAAATTGTAGCTCAAAACGAAATCAATTCTGTTTACTTCCAAGAAGAATGGACAAGTGAGGAAATGGAAGTTTTAGAAAACATAAAATTAAAAGTTCCGGATTCAGTAGCATTTAAAGCTACTTACAATCAGTTTTTATTTCATCCGGATACAATACCGTTTGCGATTGAAAAGATTCCAAATATTTTTACACAATTCAGAAATCAATGTGAAAAGTCTACGAAAGTAGTACCTGAATTTTCAGTTCAACCAATGCCTAAGGAAAATTGGACCATCAACGAAACTGTAATTCCTACAATGAAAACCTTAGGATTTACTGATTTTGAGATGGATTCCAGAACGGCGTTTCCTTTTGAAGGTGGTGAACATGAAGCTATGAAGAGATTACAAGATTATTTTTGGGAAACTAAAAAACTAAGCGTTTATAAATTGACTCGCAACGGATTAATTGGCACTGAATTTAGTTCTAAATTTTCTCCTTGGTTGGCAAACGGTTCTATATCGGCGAAGACCATTTATTGGGAAATTGTAAAATATGAACAACAAATTGGGAAAAATGATTCTACATATTGGTTGATTTTCGAACTCATTTGGAGGGATTATTTTAAATACGTTTCGATGAAAAACGGGAATTCTATTTTCAAAATCGGAGGTATTTTAGATAAAAATTACGATTGGAAAAACAATACACCTGCCATAAACGGTTGGATAAATGGCACTACTCATGAGCCTTTTGTAAATGCCAACATGATAGAATTGCAACAAACAGGCTGGATGAGCAATCGCGGCAGACAAAATGTAGGTTCTTATTTTGCAAAAAATCTGTTGTTAGACTGGCGCATTGGAGCTGCCTATTTTGAGGCTATGCTCATTGATTATGATGTTCACAGCAATTACGGAAATTGGATGTATGTTTCAGGAGTTGGTAATGACCCCAGAGATCGAAAATTCAATATTAAATTACAAGCTGAGAATTACGACGGACAATCAAAATTTCAGAGATTATGGCTACAACAACAATTATTTTAAAAATAAATGAATACAAATAAGAAACATATAAATGTCGTTTGGTTTAAAAGAGACCTTCGTTTACAGGATAACGAAGCGATTTTTAACGCTACAAAATCTGACATCCCCACTTTGTTGCTTTATGTGTTCGAAAAATCTTTAGAAAATGATTCCCATTACAGCTCGAGACATTGGAATTTCATCAAGCAATCACTTGTAGATATCAATAAACAGCTAGAACAATCTAATACACAGGTATTAGCGGTATCGTCAGAGGTACTTCAAGTTTTTAATATACTTGAGGAAACATACAAAATCGAAACCGTTTTTTCGCACCAGGAAACTGGTTTAAAAATTACTTACGAAAGAGATAAAACTTTCAAAAGGTTTTGTAAAAACAATCAAATCAATTGGGTTGAAAACACCAATAACGGAATTTTCAGAGCGTTAAGAAACAGAACTAATTGGGTTTCAAAGTGGGAAAAATACATGAATGAACCACAATTTATTTTTGATTCTAAATCAGAAAACTTCCTGAATACAAGAGCAATAATTGAACTTGAAAAAGCATTAGAAAAGACGAATTTAGAAACTGTTCCGGATACTATTTTTCAAAAAGGCGGCAGTACGATGGCTGGAAAATATCTGCAAAACTTCTTTGAGGAACGCTATCACAATTATAGCTCGCATATTTCGAAACCTTTATTGGCTAGAAAAAGCTGCAGTAGATTATCACCATACATTGCTTGGGGAAATTTATCATCAAGACAAGTTTTGCAAAAAGCAGCCACGTTCAGACTGACATGTAGCCATAAAAAGCAAATTGATTCTTTTATATCCAGACTGACTTGGCAGGCACATTTCATTCAAAAATTTGAGATGGAAGAAATTATGGAGTTTGAAAGTGTTAACAAAGGATTTCATTCGTTGAAAAAGAAAGTCAATGAAAATTATATTGAAGCTTGGAAAACGGGAAAAACGGGATTTCCATTAATCGATGCTTCCATGCGTTGCTTGAATGAAACTGGTTATTTGAACTTTAGAATGCGTGCAATGCTAGTATCGTTTTTTACACATAATTTATGGCAGCCTTGGCAGGAAGCAACACAACATTTATCACAAATGTTCCTTGATTTTGAGCCTGGAATACATTTTCCACAGTTACAAATGCAAGCTGGTGAAACTGGAATCAATATGTTACGTATATATAATCCAATAAAGAACAGTTACGAACACGATCCTGACGGTGAATTTATAAAAAAGTGGGTTCCAGAATTACGCAATTTGCCTAGAGGATTTGTACATGAACCTTATAAAATGACGTATTTAGATCAAAAATTTAATGGTTTCGAAATAGGCATCAGTTATCCGAAACCAATTGTAAATATGGAAAGAACGAGAAAATTTGCCAGTGATTTTTTATGGAAAATGAAGAAAAACCCATTGGTAAAAGAAGAAAGTTCCCGCATATTAAAATTACACACTATGGCCGATATTGGCGACAGTGAATAGTTTTTCAATAGCAATCTCAAAAAATAGCAATTTAAAATAAATAAAATATCGTGACTGTAAAAAAAGAACTTACGGATTTAGACAAAGACAGAATCATAGAAATGGCCTGGGAAGACCGAACAACATTTGATGCGATTTTAATGCAATTTGGATTAAAGGAGCAAGAGGTTATCGACTTGATGCGCAACGAAATGAAACCTTCGAGTTTTAGAATGTGGCGTGAAAGAGTGCAAGGCCGCAAAACAAAACATGAAAAATTGAGGGATTTTAGAGAAGGACGTTTTAAATGTACCATGCAAAGACAAATTAACAACAACAAAATTTCCAAACGATAAAAATTAGTGTACAGCAAACAGTAATCTGTTAAAATAACAATATACATAAAAAATGAAAAACATAGTAATCATTGGTGGTAGTAAAGGAATTGGTAGTGCCATTTTGTTGCAACAATTAGAAACAAACATAGTCTACAACATCAGTAGAAATGCTCCAGACATCACACATCCCAACCTGAAACACTTTTCTGTAGATGTCTTGCAGGATGCACTTCCAGAAATAGAAGCCATCGACACCTTGATTTACTGTCCGGGTTCCATCAATTTGAAACCAATAGGAAGTCTTAGTATCGATGATTTCAGAACTGATTTTGAAATTAATGTCATTGGCGCTGTAAAGGCCATCCAGAAATATTTACCTGTTTTAAAAAAGGGAACTAATCCATCGATTGTTTTGTTTAGCACCGTAGCCGCAAAATTAGGAATGCCGTTTCATGCTAGTATTGCTACCGCAAAGGCAGGTATTGAAGGATTAGTAAAATCGTTGGGGGCAGAATTAGCGTCGGTAGTACGCATCAATGCCATTGCTCCCACCATTACTGAAACATCACTTTCAGCAGGAATTTTAAGAAATGATCGAATGAAAGAAAACATGGTGGAACGCCACCCGATGAAAGGTTATTTGAAACCGGAAGAAGTGGCAAATATGGCAAACTTCCTGATTTCTGAAAATGCTAAATCAATCTCAGGCCAGATATTTGAGATGGATTACGGAATAGTGACTTTTAAAATTTAAAGAAGTCGTTATTTATCATCTTAGAAAATAAGTTTTAAACCATTAAGAAATTAGGTTTGTTTAGAAAGAGTACTTAACTTTTCTCAATCTTTTAATGGTTTACCAAAAAAATTAAAAACATCCAATATAATAATTAGCCAAATTTAAATTGAAAGACAGCATACCATGATAAAAGAAATGAAAAGTTACGAGAAAATTGAACAATACGATACTGAAATAACAGAAGCTTTAGCAGATAATTATAGAGTAATCATTGAAAATTTAGGAGAAGATGTTACCCGTGAAGGTCTTGAAAAAACACCAGAACGTGTAGCCAAAGCCATGCAGTATTTAACTCATGGTTACGGATTAGATCCATTAGAGATATTAAAATCAGCGATGTTTACAGAAGACCATCAACAAATGATTGTGGTAAAAGACATCGAGGTATACTCTATGTGTGAACATCATATGTTGCCATTTTTTGGAAAAGCACACGTGGCTTATATTCCAAATGGTAAAATTGTAGGTTTAAGTAAAATACCTAGAGTGGTAGATGCTTTTGCCAGAAGAATGCAGGTACAGGAACGATTGACAGACCAGATTAAAAACTGCATTCAGGAAGCTTTGAATCCACTTGGTGTAGCGGTTGTAATTGAAGCGCAACACATGTGCATGCAAATGCGAGGAATTCAAAAACAAAATTCAGTTACCACGACGTCTTCCTTTACGGGAGCTTTCGAAAAAGACAAAACCAGAAAAGAATTTATCAGTTTAGTTTCTAATAAACTGAGTTAATTTTTATCATTTAAATACAAAACCGTGAAAATTCTCTTAACAGGTGCAACAGGTTATATCGGGAAGCGACTTTTGCCATTGTTGGTGGCACAAGGACATGAAATAATCTGTTGTGTAAGGGATAAAAATAGGTTTTATAGTCCAATTGAATTTCAAAAAAGCATAACCGTAATTGAAGTTGATTTTCTCAAAAAAGAAACATTGACAGCCATTCCAGACAAAATTGACGCCGCTTATTATCTGATTCATTCCATGTCAGGAACGGCAACTAATTTTGATGAATTAGAAAGCTTGTCAGCACTTCATTTTGTGCAACGATTGAACGAAACCGAAGCGAAACAAGTTATTTATTTGAGCGGAATTATCAATGACAAATCGCTATCCAAACATTTATCTTCCAGAAAAAAAGTAGAAGAAATTTTAAATATTGGAACGTTCGCCACAACAACATTAAGAGCGGGAATTATTGTGGGCTCTGGAAGTGCCTCATTCGAAATCATTCGGGATTTAGTGAATAAATTGCCTATCATGATTACTCCTAAGTGGCTTAACACAAGATGCCAGCCAATTGCAATTCCTGATGTTCTTGATTTTTTATCCAAATCTTTATTGAATCCGCTTACTTACGATCAGAGTTTTGATATTGGCGGACCTGACATTTTAACGTACAAAGAAATGCTTTTAGGTTTTGCGGAGGCCAAAAAACTAAAGCGATGGATTTTTACTGTTCCAATTATGACCCCAAAGTTTTCCTCGTATTGGTTGTATTTTGTAACCTCAACATCGTATAGACTCGCATCAGCACTAGTCAGTAGTATGAAAGTAGAAGTGGTTTGCAGTGATAACAAAATCAATGCTTTGCTAAATGTTTCACCTATGACTTACAAACAAGCCCTTTCCCGTGCTTTGATAAAAGTAGACGAAGACAAGGTTGCTTCGAGCTGGAAAGATTCTTTGGTCAGCGGACGCTTTAGCAGCAATTTGTCAGAATATTTAAAGGTTCCAAAAAAAGATTGCTTTATCGACCGACGCAAAATGGAAATCATAGATCGGGATTTTACCATCAACAGGATTTGGTCTATTGGTGGTGATACAGGTTGGTATTATGGTGATTGGTTGTGGGATTTACGTGGTTTTATTGACAAATTATATGGTGGTGTAGGATCCCGAAGAGGACGAACGAACCGTCATGATATTCATTCTGGCGATGCATTAGATTTCTGGCGCGTTTTATATGCTAATAAAGAAGAGGGGAAATTAATTCTATTTGCCGAAATGAAATTACCAGGGGATGCTTGGTTAGAATTTAAAATTATCGGAAACACTTTATATCAAGCAGCGACTTTTAGACCAGTAGGAATTTGGGGAAAATTATATTGGTATTCCGTTTTGCCCTTTCATGGATTTATTTTCGAGGGAATGCTGAAGAAATTGATAAAATAATTTCCTTTTTTAAAAATATAAGTTGACCTTTTTTTTGAAGTCTTTATCTTTCCGACGAAGGAGATATCACACTCGTAGCTATGCATTACTGATGAAAATCCTCCTTCGTCGGAATGATAAAATAAAAGAAAAATTACTTCAAAATTCCGTCTTTGTAAGTTGTAATCGCTCTATCTCTCGCCATTGCGTGTTCTACCATAGGTTTTCCATATCCTAAATCAAATTCTTTAATCCATTTTCGGATGTAGACTCCTTTTTCATCAAACTTTTTTTGCTGAATATCCGGATTGAAAACACGGAAATAAGGTGCTGCATCGCAGCCCGTTCCTGCGGCCCACTGCCAGTTTCCAACATTGGCAGACATATCGTAATCCAGTAGTTTTTCGGCAAAATAGGCTTCACCCCACTGCCACTGAATCAATAAGTGCTTGCAGAGAAAACTTGCGACAACCATTCGGACTCTGTTGTGCATATAGCCAGTTTCATTTAGCTGACGCATTCCTGCATCGACCATAGGATATCCGGTTGTTCCCGAACACCAACGCTTGAAATCCTCTTCGTCATTGCGCCACTGAATCCCATCATAGGCTGATTTGAAGTTTTGCGTAACCACTTTTGGAAAACTGAATAAGATTTGCATAAAGAATTCTCTCCAGATCAATTCACTCAAAAACACATCATTTTTATGAAATGCCCAATTGACTAATTTCCGTACGCTTACAGTTCCAAAACGCAAATGTGGCGACAAATAAGAGGTTTTATCCATGGCTGGATAATCTCTTATATCTTGGTAATTAGTAATAAATTTTAAATTATGTGGCTTAACTTTTATGAGACTTTCTTCGAAACCTATTTGTTCTAAAGAAGGAAAAGCAAAACTGTTTTTATGGAAGTTAGAAAACGTACCCGGAGCATCGTATTCTGGAACCGGAGCCAAAGCTTTGTATTTTTCTAACCACTTATTTTTAAAGGGAGTGTAAACCGTATACGGCAATCCATCAGCTTTTGTGATTTCTTTTTCTTCAAAAACAACTTGATCTTTAAAAAA
Source organism: Flavobacterium pasteuri (assembly GCF_048286615.1). Lineage (NCBI taxonomy): Bacteria > Pseudomonadati > Bacteroidota > Flavobacteriia > Flavobacteriales > Flavobacteriaceae > Flavobacterium > Flavobacterium pasteuri. The sequence continues at coordinate 74,572 of NZ_JBLVPN010000011.1, forward strand.
ATAAGCAATGGTTTTATTAGTTTCTAAAAGTTCACAAATTGCCGAGTCACGCTGTGTCGCGTACGGTTCGTAATCTTTGTTGAAGAAGACTTCTTTGACATCGAATTCTTCTAAAAGAGATTGCCAAACATCAAAAGTTTTTCCTTTTTTGACCAAAAGTGAACTTCCAATTTCCTGTAATTGCGTATTTATTTTAGAAAGTGAATCATGGATGAAACCCACCCGGGCATCATTTTTTGATAAACTATCTAAAATGGAATCATCAAAAATAAACAACGGAATCACCGCATGTTCCGAATGTAGCGCTTGAAATAAACCTACGTTATCTTCCAGACGCAAATCGCGTCTGAACCAAAAAATAGAAACTTCTTGCTTACTCATTACTTTGAATTAAACATTTCGTCCACTTTAGTGACACGGTATTCAAAAATAGATTTCAATTTATTTTTAACGACCAATATATTCATGATTCGGCCCAGAAAACCAAGCGGCAATGCGTAATGTACAACATCTGTCATTTTAGTTCCGTTTGAAGTTACTTCAAAAAAATGTTTGTGATGCCAAAAACTGTATGGACCAAAACGTTGTTCGTCTATAAAATAACTATTTTCCTTTACTTGAGTGATTACAGTCATCCAAGATAAAGTTATCCCAAAAAGTGGCGTTACTTTATACTGAATGATTTGTCCAGGATACATGGATTTTTGATCAAAATCCGTGATTTGAAAACCCATTCCTTCCGGTGTAATTTTCTGAAGATTTTTGGGGTTCGAAAAAAAAGTCCAGCATTCTTCAACAGTTGCGTTTACATGCTGAACGGTTTCTTGTTTGTATATTTTCATTGTTGTGTTTTAAGAATAAATATCTTCATGGAACTAGGTTCGCGTGAGGGATAAAAGTGTAACTCTTTTATAATTATTCTCCTTTCTTTAGACGAGAACAATAATAAAAAATAGGGAACGTAAAGCCCACCCATGTGGTCACGTCCTAATTGGACTGTTATATTTTATAATATTTGAAAGGCACGAATAACATACCGAAACACTCTCCATGTTCCTTGCCTAAATGTTTGTGATGTACTTTGTGTGCTTTGCGTAAACCTATTAAATACTTATTATTAGTGTTTTTGAACCACTTGAAACGCTGATGAATCAATACATCGTGAATCATGAAATAACAAAAACCGTAAAATGTGATTCCGAGTCCAATGAAAAATAAATAGTTCATACCGCCTTGTACTCCAAAGTAGAAAAGAACGATGCTGGGAAGAGCAAAAATTACAAAGAAAATATCATTTCGTTCAAAAACATTTGCGTATTTGGGTTGGTGATGATCGGCATGAAAATACCACATTAAACCGTGCATTATGTATTTATGTGTAAGCCAGGTCACACACTCCATTAAAAGAAAAACACCCAAAAAAATTAAAAAGGAAATCATTATTTTTATTATTTAATTAAAAATATACTTTTCAAAAAAGGTATTATTTTATACCAATTTTAATTTATACGTTACAAAAGATTGCGCTAAAAGACCCGCTTTAGTATAATTAGAAACTCGAATTCTTGAACTTCCAATTTCATCGCAAGGCGTGTTTTCTAATTTTTTAAGTAGTTTCTTGTAGTATACAAAAGCAGTATAAACTCCAAATTTAGCTTCTATTGGTAACTTTACAATTCCTTCATAAGCAACTTTGAAATCTTCTTCGATTTCATTGATGATTGCTATTTTAGCTTTTTCATCGAATGAATTCAAATCGACTCCAGGAAAATAATTTCGGTTCAACACCAAATTATCATCTTTTAAATCTCTCAAAAAATTAACTTTTTGGAACGCAGAACCCAATCGCATGGCTTCTTCTTTCAGTTGATCGTATCGTTTATTATCTCCTGCGACAAAAACCTTAAGACACATCAATCCAACCACATCTGCAGAGCCATAAATATATTCATCATATTCAGCTTTACTGTTATAATCGGATTTAATTAAATCTAATTTCATGCTTCTCAAGAATGCTTGGATTAAATCATCCGAAATATTGTATTGTTTAACCGTTTGCTGAAAAGAATTCAAAATTGGATTGAGACTTATTCCTCTTTCAATTGATTTGTAATACTCATCCTCAAACTCTGTGATTAAACTTTCTTTATCGAAACCGTGAAATGAATCTACAATTTCATCTGCAAAACGAACAAATCCATATATGCTATAGATGGCATCTCTTATACTTGGCGACAACATGTAAACCGCCATAGAAAAAGAGGTGCTATAATTTTTTGTAACTAGTTTGCTACATTTAAAAGATACATCATCAAATAATTGCTTCATATTATTGCTCTGAAAATTGCTTATTAATTAATTCTGACACTAATTTACCTGAAATTAATGCTGGCGGAACACCTGGTCCCGGAACGGTCAATTGACCTGTAAAATATAGATTCTTTACTTTTTTACTTTTTAATTTAGGTCTCAAAAAAGCGGTTTGTAATAATGTATTCGCCATTCCGTATGCATTACCTTTATAAGAGTTATACTCAGAGACAAAATCGTTTTTGCAAAATGATTTTTTAAATATAATATTATTTTTTACACTTTGCTGTGTTAACGTTTCAAAACGATTCATTATTTTTTCAAAATATTCTTCTCGTAATGCCTCAGTATCATTGATTCCCGGAGCCAGAGGCACTAAGAAAAAACCAGATTCCATTCCTTCGGGGGCTGCTGTTTTATCTGTCAATGAAGGGAAATTAGCATAAAATAACGGCTCAATTGGCCATTGTGGTTCATCATAAATATCCTTAGCATGTTGATAAAAATCGACATCAAAAAATAATGCGTGATGTGAAATATTATCTATTTTTTTATTGAAACCAACATAAAATAATAATGACGAAGGAGCGAAAACTCGACTGTCCCAATATTCATCAGAATACGCGCGATGTTCTTGATCTAATAATGTTTCAGTATGATGGTAATCGGCACCACTCAAAATCAAATCAGATATAATTATTTCGCCATTTACAACTAAAGCCTTAGCTGTTTTATTCTCAACAATTATCTTTTCAATATTTGAATTCGTGTGAAACGTAACTCCTAATTCTCTTGCTAAACTTTCCATCGCACGAACTACATCAAACATTCCAGTTTTAGGATGCCAGGTTCCAAGACCAAAATCAGCATAATTCATAAAACTGTAAAACGAAGGGGTATCAGATGGTTTTGCACCAAGAAACAAAACTGGGAATTCCAGAATTTGAATCAATCGTTCATTTTTAAATTTCTTACGAATATCTTTACTGATGTTGCTGAAAAACTGTCCTACTTTTTTAGCCGTTTCAACTGTTATTAATTCTAATGGAGAAACCCCCGGACGGTATACTAAATCCTTTATTGCAATGTCATAATTGCTTTTGGCTTCAGCCATAAAATCATTTAATATTTTTCCGCTACCTTTTTCAATCGATTCAAAAGCAAATATGATATCGGTTAAATTATCTGCAATGGTAATGAAGTCATCGATTCCGTAATAGACACGATACGCAGGTGACATCTTTATTAACTCATAATAATCAGAAGTTTTTTTATCAAAATCAGCAAAAAAACGATCAAATACATCCGGCATCCAGTACCAACTTGGTCCCATATCAAAGGTGAAACCTTCCATTTTTAATTGTCTTGCTCTTCCTCCAATTGTTGCATTTTTTTCATAAACGGTTACATCGTGACCGCTTTGCGCTAAATAACAGGAAGCTGCAAGTGAGGAAAACCCCGACCCTATTATTGTTATTTTTTTTATTTCTTTCATTTGTTTAGCAAATATACAAAAAGTTTAAACAAAAAAAAATTAAATTTCATCCACTAATTCAGAAATGGAATTGAAAATTGATATTTTATCTGAAAGCCCTTCTTTGTTAATAAATTCAACCAAACGTCCTGTGTACCATAACTCCGTATTGTCATCTAATAATTCATCAGCCATTTTTTGAACATAGTCGTTTAAAATATCTCTTTCAGGTTGCACCGTGAAGTACGAAATAAAAACAATAGAGTCAAAATGTTTTTTCAAATCTTTTAAATTACTTATTGGCATACTCTCGCCAAGATAGATGGTTTTGTAACCCAGTAAAAGAATTTCATAATTTAAATACATCAATCCAAGTTCATGAATTTCATTCATTGGTAGCGAAAGAACAAAAACTTTATCATTTTTTGTTTGCTTCAAAACTTGAAGTTTCTCTGTATTTATGAGCAATTTTTGCTTGATTAAATAACTAACAAAATGCTCATGGGCTGGTGTTATTGTATCTGATTGCCATAATAATCCCAACTCATTCATCAAAGGAATAAAGACTTGATGAAATACTTCTTTGAATGATTTCTCAGCAATCAACCAATTGTATGTATTGAAAAATAATTCTTGGTCAAAATTCATCATTGCCATTTTAAACTCACTGATTGCATGACTTTTGGCCGTTTTGTTCGAAATTATTTCTCGTACAAGCGATGGAATTTTTTCTTGTGGATAGGTCGCTATTTTTGAAATTTTATAGCCATAGTCATGCAACAAAGTTATGTTTAATAGTTTTTGCAAACTAGCCAAATCGTACAATCGGATATTAGTATCTGTACGCATCGGTTGAAGAATATCATATCTTTTCTCCCAGATTCGTATAGTATGTGCTTTGATCCCCGAAAGGTTTTCAAGATCTTTTATACTAAACACACTTTTTATATTGTTCATTGTTTATCTAAATTTAATAAACAAATGTAAAATAAATTTTATTATAAATTTGAAATAATTTGAAAACTATTGTATTATTCCAAAGTTACGCTGTAAAAAGCATTCAATTTGTCTAAATCAAGAACTGTTTTGGAATTATCAGTACTTCTAGTATACATAGGTTCAAATTTTGCTCCATAAATAACTTCCTCAAAAGTATATGAAGTCCTAATGGCAACGGTGTTACTAAACATGTCATCAAAGGTTTTTATAAAAACAAGGATTTCTCCATGGATACTATCAAAATCGTCTTTGGTCAAGTTATATAGCGGACTGTTTTCAGTTATGGGATGTACCAAAGTCCAGCTTAAGGTTAATGCATTTATTCTCTCCAATTCTAAATCTAAAGTATAAAATTTATTCGTTTTTACACCATTCTCCTCCACACTCATACCTAGAGTCATTTTGGCTTCAGCATCAGTGAAATTGGTGTTTTTAAAAGGTGTAATTCGTATCATTAAACCTTTTATTTCTCCATAAGGAGCGATCAGGGCATTGTGAGAAAATTTCAAAAAAGCGGTTGGCTTACTAAAACGCCCAAAGAATAAACCAGTAGCAATTGCAAAACTCAATAACCCTATCAAAGCCTCAGCAGCAGCTAACAAACTGGTCAAAAAACCAGAAGGGCTAATGTGTCCATACCCCACTGTTGTAAAAGTTTGTGCGCTAAAAAAATAGGCTTGTCCAAATTGAACCCAATTTGAGCCTGTAGCATCAATCCCATTTAAATTTTCAATTCCGATGGCATAATACAGCACCGCAAAAAGAAAATTCATACCCACGTAAAATAACAAAAGAATTAACATGAATTTCCATCTTGGCAAATCAATCATGGTATGATACCAACTAATACGATGCAAAAGATGCATGCCGCGTTTCTCTACATTAGCAGTTCCATTTTTATTTACAAAACGTCCACCATAATTATTGGCATTTGTTCCAAAACCAGTATTTGTATCTGCCTTTGCTTTTGAATTTATTTTCTTCATTGCATTTATTGCTATTCATTTATTACCAAGTAAAAATAGCAAAAAACCTATTATAAACTAGGAAGTGATTTCACCTTTAGAATATGCCATTTCTAAACCCAACTTGTTTTTACAAAACTAATCTTTGAATTGTAAAAACAGTTTTAAATCTCTCATTAATGTTCGTTTTCAAGAACTTTATTTTTTTTTAATAATTCATAATTTTTTCACCATAATTATCCGAAAGTCTAAAATGAAAAGAGCCTGAAAATCCCGTATTTTTGATTTTGTGAAACAAATAATACTTTATGGGACTCTTCAGGTGAAAAAAAAATAAAAAACCAGTTATTCGGCAAATCATTAACCTTGTTCCTCGTTGGATGATTGAATTTTGTATAAATACAAGACTTACGACCAATTTGTTGCCCTAACTTACGGACAGCTGAATAAGTGCTACACTTTAAATGATATCTCCACGGGAATTAGGGTAAGTGATACTTTTATTGAAGACTTAGTACTAACTCAAAGTCAGGCAAGATCCACGATGAGCGATGACAATAAAAAACGTGATTTAAAATTGTTTTAATACTTGTATTACAAGCTTTTGAAACATTATTAAAGTGTCTTAAAAAGCGAACCTCAACGTAGTATCGTCAAAGAAATTAAAGACCAAAATATAAATTAATAGACAGTACCACAATTAGTCTTTGTTTAAGTATGTTTGATTGGGCAAAGTTTCGGACAGCAAAAGGCGGTCTGAAAATACACATCTGTTAGATGACAATTTACAAATTCCGGACTTGGTCAATATAACGGAAGTAAAAACATACCATCAATGCGGCATAGGCAAGTTAGCCTTCTCAATGGGATATTGAATTATTTTTCAAGGCAATGAAACAAAATCTAGAGATAAAAACATTCTTAGATACATGTGAAAATGCGGTTAAATCACAAATTAACATCGCATTGATTAGTTACTTACTAGTTGAATTAATAAACAGAACGATATCTAAAAAGACAAGGTCTTTCTCAAATCTGGTTGAAAAAATCAGAATCTGTTTAGTACATTATCTCCGTTTGGATTATGTATGCAATCAAGTTGGAAATGGAGCCAAAAAAATAAGGTCAGAACCAAAATTAAAATTCAATTCTGACTTATTTTCAGCATAATTTTATAATCACGGCAAGTTAATAAGGGCTCTGGACGTTTTTTTCAATATTTAGTAAAACTTTCGGATAGCAATGATTCAGTATTAAAAATATTTCCTTTTATATATTTTATTACTTATTGAATGCTTTATCCTATTTAAAAAATTTAAACCTCCCAAAAGAAACCAATCATTTTTGTTAATTGTGCATTTTTATAAATCCCAAAACTTGCTCCAGTACTTAAAACGGTTCCGTTACCATCAACCATATTCCAATGTGCTAAACTTTGATCGTGGTGAACTTTAAAATCTGTTACCACGAATCTAGCTCCGGGAAATCCATTTTGAAATTCACTCATATATTTTAAGAGGTTGTCAATCCCTACAATATCAATATTTGAATCGGTATAATTACAATCCGAAACAAGTATTTTATTTAAAATTTCTTTGCGAATTTTTTGGTTTTGCTCAGTCCAAGATGCACTATATGCTTCCCAAATATCTAAATGTAAATTATTTGTCATTTTATTGGTTTTATTTAGTAGTTTTTAATTTCATTGTTGCCCAAAAGTGAATAAATCCAATAGCTAACAAAAGGTGAAGTATTAGGTTAGGAATTATTCCTGATAATTTTGTAATTATACCATCAAAATAGGCTGATAACTCAATAATGAATAAACCAATTTGAATGAAACTATTTCCAAAAAAAAATGCTTTTAAGGTTTCAGAATCATCGTTTTTTCTAATTAAGAAAGCGATTATTCCAATAGCAAGAAGTAATAATCCTGTTTCTCTTGTCCAAACTAATGTCCCGTTCAATGGCATTACACCTTTGCCTTCTAATAAAATACTCGGAAATAATAATGCAAAGATTCCAACAGAAAATGCTATTATTGAGGCTGTAGTTAAAAATGTTTTTTTAGTCATTTGTTTTTTTATTTACAAATATCACTAGAAAACATTTTAAAAAACTTGTTGTTTATCAAGAAACAAAACTATTATCTTGACAAATATCAAGACTTTGAAATCAATATCTTTTTTCTAATTCTACTTAAATGTTCGGGTGTAATATTTAGGTAAGAAGCGATTATTTTTAAAGGAACTCTCTGTAGTAATTGCGATTGAGAAGCAATCAAGTTTATATATTTCTCTTCGGATTTGTTTCCGTTAAAATTTAATTGTTCTTTTATAGCTATGGTATGTTGCCGTTCTACCATCATTCGTCCCAATCGTTCAAAGGATTTGTATTTATCAAACATTTCATATAGTGCAATTCTAGGAATTACAATAAGCTCGGTTGTTTCCAAAGCTAGATAATTCAAAACACAAGGTTCTTGATTTATAAAGCTATAATCGTCATAAAAAATTGAGTTTTCAAAGTATAAATTTGTGCAAATTTCCTTGCCCTCTTTAGTATAAAAACTATGGATTAATCCATTTTTAATAAAAACTATATGGTTACAAACTTCCCCTTCTCGCCACAAAGTTTCATTTTTCAGTAGTTTTTTATTCGTGAAAAACTGCTCAAAATGTTGCCACTCATCTTCCGATATTGGAGTTACACTCTGCAAGATGTTTTTAAAAATTGTGGTATTCATTTAGTTCTTGCGTATTACGAATTTTGATTACTTTATCAAAATTAAGCATTTTTTTCTAATTAAATAACTGGCGAAATTTCAATGGCAAAACACCACTTTTTCTCTTAAATAATTAACTAAAAATCTGCTAATGTTCAAAACCCGTTCTACGAAGAGTTAGTCGGTTTACGCTGCGCAAATGTCACTGACTTTGCCCCCACATCAATGAGTCTTAGCGCAAACACTATCCCACACAAAAGCCAGCTCTCCTGTATACTTGTCGTAAACGCTGGGCAAATATCTTCGACTTTGACACCGCAACGACAAGGAATCCTAATAATGTGCGTTTGTTACGAGTTCCAATATTAATTTAGAGTACCATAGTAGCCTTTGCAACGCGATTACTTTAACTTTCGATACACACTTAAAAGAATATAATCAGCAAGTAAAACGACATTATCACTGTAACGGTTTTTAATAGCCTACCTTACCAAGAAATTAATGTCTATAGAACACAAAGTTCGATTGGTTGAAGAATTATTTGACCGTCTTGAAAATGAAGTTACAGTGTTCCAATCAGAAACCCATTTACAGTGTCGCACCGGTTGTGGCAAGTGTTGTTCTACTCCAGACATAAATGCTTCCCCTTTGGAGTTTTTACCGTGGGCATTGTATTTATTTTTAAACGGGAAAGCTGAGGAAATGTTAGTCGATCTGAACAACAAATCAGACAGCAATTGTCATCTATTCCGACCACTTACTGTTCTTGACAGAAATATGGGAAGTTGCAGCAACTATCGCTATCGCGGATTAATTTGCAGGCTTTTTGGGTATGCCGCTAGTAGAGACAAATATGGCAAACTACGATTAGCTACTTGCAAAATAATCAAAGAAGGACAACAAGAAAACTACAAAACGGCCGAAGAAGCCATCAGCAAAGGACTCTACGTACCTGTTTTTACTGATTACTACATGCAACTCTCACAAATTGACAGTAGATTAGCCACTACCATACTTCCTATAAATGAAGCTTTAATAACTGCCATCGAAGAAGTCTTGCATTATTATGCGTACAGACCATTTCCGGGCGGTCTCGAAAACATCGCCTAAAACACAAAACACATTCCATAAAAAAAGCCCCAAACGGGGCTTTTTCAATATATAAACTCAAGCTTATTTACTCAAATACATTTTTCTTCTAGAGTACAACTCGTAGAACTGATCGTCTTTTAAGTCATCAATAAACAAGATGCTTTCTCCTGTTGATTTCATTTCTGGCCCTAATGCTTTATTCACATTTTGGAACTTGCTGAAAGAGAAAACCGGTTGTTTAATAGCATATCCTTTCAACTGTGGGTTAAAAGTAAAATCGGTTACTTTATTGTGTCCTAACATCACTTTGGTAGCATAGTTCACATAAGGTTCTCCGTATGCTTTTGCAATAAATGGAACCGTACGAGATGCTCTAGGATTGGCTTCGATAATATAAACCGTATCGTCTTTAATAGCAAACTGAATGTTGATTAATCCAACCGTTTTCAAAGCTCTTGCAATTTTTTCGGTATGATCTTTTATTTGCTGCATCACAAATTCCCCTAAATTGAATGGTGGTAAAGTTGCATTAGAATCGCCCGAGTGCACTCCACATGGTTCGATATGCTCCATAATTCCGATGATATATACATTTCCGTCTGCATCGCAAATCGCATCTGCTTCGGCTTCGATTGCTCCTGCCAAATAATGGTCTAACAGCAATTTGTTACCTGGAATCGATTTCAATAAGTTGATAACGTGCTCTTCCAACTCTTTTTTGTTGATTACGATTTTCATTCCCTGACCTCCTAATACATAAGAAGGACGAATCAATAATGGAAAATCTAAAGTATCTGCTAAAGCAGAGGCTTCATCCGCCGTTTCAGCAATTCCGAATTGTGGGAAAGGAATATTTAATTCGGTTAACAAATCAGAGAAACGTCCTCTATCTTCGGCTAAATCCAAAGCGTCAAAACTGGTCCCTATGATTTTCACTCCGTATTTAGACAGTTTTTCGGCTAATTTCAAGGCAGTTTGACCTCCTAATTGCACGATAACCCCTTCTGGTTTTTCGTGTTGGATGATGTCGTAAATATGTTCCCAAAATACAGGTTCGAAATATAATTTATCCGCTGTATCAAAATCAGTCGAAACTGTTTCTGGATTACAGTTAATCATAATGGTTTCATACCCACATTCTTTAGCCGCCAAAACGCCGTGAACACAAGAATAATCAAATTCAATTCCTTGTCCAATTCGGTTGGGTCCTGAACCCAAAACAATAACTTTCTTTTTGTCTGTTACAACACTTTCGTTGTCAACGTAACGTGTTCCGTCTGCTTTTTCTATTTCGGCCTCAAAAGTCGAATAATAATATGGTGTTTTAGCTTTAAATTCTGCCGCACAAGTATCTACCAATTTGAACACTCGGTTGATGTTCATTTCAGTACGCAACGTATGTACTTGGCTTTCCTTGCAACTCATCATGTGTGCAATTTGTCTGTCGGCAAACCCTTTTTGTTTGGCTTCCAAGAGCAATTCTCTTGGTAAAGTTTCTACAGTATATTTAGAAATCTCTTTATCTAAAACATATAATTCTTCGTATTGTTTCAAGAACCACATATCGATTCTGGTAATTTCATGAATACGACTCAATGGAATTCCCATGGCGATAGCATCATAAATAACGAAAACACGATCCCAACTTGCAAAAGTCAATTTCTCTATAATTTGCTCATAATTGGTATATCCTTTTCCATCAGCTCCTAAACCATTTCTTTTAATTTCCAATGACTGAGTCGCTTTGTGCAAGGCTTCTTGGAACGAGCGCCCAATTCCCATTACTTCACCAACGGATTTCATTTGAAGTCCCAACGTTCTGTCAGCTCCTTCAAATTTATCAAAGTTCCAACGTGGTATTTTTACAATCACATAATCCAAAGTTGGTTCGAATAAAGCCGAAGTTGATTTTGTAATTTGATTTTGTAATTCATCTAAGTTGTATCCTAAAGCCAGTTTAGAAGCAATTTTTGCAATAGGATAACCCGTTGCTTTTGATGCCAAAGCGGATGAACGAGATACACGAGGATTGATTTCAATCGCTACGATATCTTCTTTTTCGTCTGGTGAAACAGCAAACTGTACATTACAACCTCCTGCAAAATTACCGATACTGCGCATCATCAAAATGGCCATATCACGTAACTTTTGGAAAGTCGTATCTGATAATGTCATTGCTGGTGCAACCGTGATGGAATCTCCGGTATGAATTCCCATTGGATCCATATTTTCGATAGAACAGATAATAACAACATTGTCGTTTTTATCTCTCAACAATTCCAATTCGTATTCTTTCCAACCTATTAAAGCTTTATCGATCAATACTTCGTGAATAGGCGACATTTCTAATCCGTAAGAAAGTTTTTCGTCAAACTCTTCTTTGGTATGAACGAAAGCTGCTCCAGTTCCACCTAATGTAAACGAAGGACGAATTACTAAAGGGAAACCAAATTCTTGTGCAATTTCTTTCCCTTCTAAGAAAGAAGTAGCTGTTTTTGCTGGTGCTGTAGGAACATTTATTTTATGAAGCAATTGTTTGAATTGCTCTCTGTCTTCGGTAATATTAATGGCATTTACATCAACCCCAATTAATCGTACTCCAAAATCTTCCCAAATTCCTTTTTCATCTGCTTCTAGACATAAGTTCAAAGCGGTTTGTCCACCCATTGTAGGTAAAACGGCATCGATTTGAGGGTGTGCTTTAAGGATTTCGATAATTGATTTCGTCGTTAATGGCTTCAAATAAACATGATCGGCCATGGATGGGTCGGTCATAATCGTTGCCGGATTGGAGTTTATCAAAATAACTTCAATTCCTTCTTCACGAATAGAACGGGCAGATTGTGATCCTGCATAATCAAATTCGCACGCTTGACCAATAACAATAGGACCTGAACCTATTATTAAAACTGATTTTATAGATGTATCTTTTGGCATTGTATGGTAGTATTGTGTTGTGTAGTTGTTGTCTTCAAAAGATTAAAGTTACTGAACTCAAACCCTTTAACTGTAAATCTTAAACATTTTTAACGAATAGGTATAAAAAAAGGCGATACTAAAAAAAGTAACGCCTTATTTATGTTTATAGAAACATTATTTTTTGTGTCTTGGTTCGCAAGAAACAGTCAATTTATGTCTTCCTTTAGCTCTTCTACGCGCAAGAACTTTTCTTCCATTAGCAGAAGCCATTCTGTCCATAAATCCGTGCTTATTTCTTCTTTTTCTTTTCGATGGTTGAAACGTTCTTTTGCTCATTGCTTTGTATCTTTAAAATCTTATTTATATGTCTTCCTATTTTTGAATAACTGTTATTCTAAAACCGAGTGCAAATATACAAAGACTTTTTTTTCTCACAAGTAGTTTTGTAAAAATATTTTCAATTCATTTTACTATATTTGTGATCTTAAAATAATCACACTATGTTTCACAGAAATATTAAACTTATTATCGCCGGACTAATTATCATTACTGGCATTTGGCAATTTACAGAAAGTAATATCGGTAATGGAATTTTCCTTATATTATTGAGTGCAATTCCAATTTTCCTTTACTTTAAAAACGAATTCATCTTATTAGCTTTCTTAAAACTAAGAAAACAAGATTTTGAAGGGGCAAAAAAATGGTTGACTTACATCAAAAACCCGGAAACAGCTTTAGTTCAAAAACAACAAGGATACTTTAATTACCTTCACGGAATCATGCTTTCGCAAACGAATATCAATCAAGCGGAGAAATATTTCAAGAAAGCAATTGAACTAGGACTATCAATGGATATGGATTTGGCTGTAGCCAAATTAAATTTAGCTGGAGTTGCCATGACACGTCGTCGTAAACTTGAAGCAACTTCCTTATTGAACGAAGCTAAAAAATTAGACAAACAGAATATGTTGAAAGATCAAATTGTCATGATGAAAGAACAAATGAAGAAAATATAATTTTTATAATTATCTAAAAAGGGTCAAATGATACACATTTGACCCTTTTTTTGTCCTAATAAGTCAATTTTATATCTTTCCTTAATTACCTATATGGTTCAAAAAATTATTAATATCCTTTTAACGGAATTTCGATTTGATATTTTTTACCGGTATCATTCAACAATTTTGTTTCTCTCAACCAAGGATTGTGAATTTTCAAAATCTTATAGTTAATCCCTTGCCCTTTTGCAAAAGCAGCCAAATCTGTAATAGTGCTATCAATTTCAATTTTCTTGGTCGGTAAGATTCCATACAAGTCATCAGGAGCAATGGTAAAACCATATTTTAGGGGATTTTCCATAATCTCTTTCAAGGCTAAAATCCTGAAAACATAGCGAGACGTTTCTTCGGTAAGCAACAAATCATAATAATTAGTCACTTTTTGAATGTCAATTTGTTTATTCACACCTGTCATTCCTCCGTTATAAGAGGCTGCCGCCAAAGTCCAGCTTCCAAATTTTCCTTTTGCACTTAAAAAATAACTGCAGGCCGCCTGGGTTGATTTTTCTAAATCATAGCGCTGATCGACATTTTCATTGACTTCCATTCCGCGTTCTTTGGCCGTTTCCGGCATAAATTGCCAAATTCCTCTTGCTCCTGCAGGTGAAATCACATTGACCAAGCCACTTTCTATAACAGCCAGATATTTAAAATCATCTGGAACTCCATTCTTTTTTAAAATAGGCTCGATTACAGGAAAAGCACGATTTGCTCTTTTTATAGCCAAAATAGTGGACGCATGGAGATTTACATTTACCAGTAATTCTCTATCAAAACGCTCTTTAACATCTGCTATTTTCAATGGTGTTTCTTCACCCGCGAAATCTAATTTTACAGGGAAATTAGCAGCAATTTCTTTTGTCACCTCTTTTTCCTCTGACGGATTTTTAGCAGCAAAAATAAATACACTACTCGTAAAAATCACGGTTAGAATTATGGCAACTTTATTTATCATTTTCATCGTTTCTTTTTTAGACCTTTCATATAGCTATAAAAGTGCGTTTACTGCTTTTCTGTTCCCAATATAATGGAAGGCAAATTTTCATTCAACCATTTGTACTTGTTCAAAATCATGATGTGCGTCCCTCCTTTTACAACGATACAATTCTTGATATATTTTATAGGAAACACATCGTCAGCGTCTCCGTGAATGTGAATTACATTTTCATCAATAATGGTTCTGCCCCATAAAATCACTTGCTCTACTGCCCAATTCAAATACCGAATATCCCGAACCGAGAGAAATTTCTCGTAAAGTTTAAGTCTTTGATTTACTTTTTCGCCAAAGGAAAACTTAGCCAGGCTTTCAATATTTGTAAATAAACTCATCGGAATCAGTTTATAGGCCTTAGTAGTTTTAGCAATTTTTAATCTTCGAGGAAATTCAGCATTACATCGTACACTCGAAATAATAATAACTTTGCGTGCCACCACATGTTTTGCCATTTCCTGTACCAAAATACCTCCAAACGAAACACCAATCAAAACAGAATGCTCATGTTTTATTTTTTCCGCCATCCGCTTCGCATAACCCGCTAAAGATTCATTGTCCAAAGGAATTTCCCACTCTAATAAATAGATTTCAAACTCGTCTTCAGGAAGTATAATACGCTCAAAAATAGCAGCACTTGACGCCAAACCAGGCATTAGATACACAGGGATTTTACTCATAATTGTTTTAACGATTTTATAACAACATTCCGCTTTTTTATGGCGAATTTTGTATAAAATTAATTTTTTTATCCAAACCCTATTCACTTTTTACTTTATATTATCAATAATTTATGACTACACAACTATTTGAATCAAATACAAGAGGTAAGGCCAGTTTTGGATGGCTTAAAGCCAATTTCTCATTTTCTTTCGGAAATTATTTCAATCCAGAACGGGTACAATTTGGAATGTTACGCGTTCTAAATGACGATACTATTGCGGGTGGAACAGGTTTTGGCACACACAGCCACGCCAACATGGAAATCATCACTATTCCACTCGAAGGCGGATTGATGCATAAGGATAGTATGGGAAACGAGGGCGTCATTGGTTTTGGAGAAGTACAGGTAATGAGTGCCGGATCTGGAGTAGAACATTCTGAAATGAATGCCAGCCAAAAAGACGAAGCAAAAACACTGCAATTATGGGTTTTTCCTGATACCGAAAACGTGACTCCAAGATATGACCAAAAATCATTTGATATTGAAAACCAAATCAATACCTTTGTAAATATAGTTTCACCAAAGGATAAAAATGACGAAAATACACTTTGGGTTTACCAAAAAACCTTTTTCCATTTAGGCATTTTCGATAGCAATACCATAACTAAATATGAGGTTAAAATCCCCAAAAATGGTGTTTATTTATTTTTGCTTGAAGGCGAAATAGAAGTGAATAATCAAACCTTGAAGGCAAGAGATGCCATGGGAATAAATGATTTTAATCAATTCGAAATTAAAATCATTACCAAATCAAAAATACTCTTGGTAGAAGTGCCAATGAATTAGCGTTAATTAGTATGGGTACAACAATCACTATGGAAATCAAAGACAATACTTTTTCAAGACAATTTGAAACTATAGTAGATCAAGGATTAGTTTCTGTCGAATATTCTTTTCAGGAGAAGAAAATATTCTTAACAAAAATAAATACACCTGAATCTTTTGAAGATGAAGAATTTATTTCAAATTTCCTGAAAAACATTATGGAAATTGCTATTGAAAGAAAATTAAAAGTGGTTCCTATTCTTCCAAAAATAGTGGTGTTTTTCAAAAAAAATCCTATTTACAAAGAGTTACTTCCTCCAGGAATTAGACTGTAACAAAAAAAAAAATCGGCTGTATTTTAGAATACAGCCGATTTTGATTTATAAAGAGTTTGAGAAAATTATTTCTCTATTTCTCTCATGCTATCCATTTTCTTGTTGGCTAAGAAACCGGTGATATCTTCAAAATGTTCTACTACTCTTTTGTTTCCAAACTCGAAAACTTTGGTCGCCAATCCATCCAAGAAATCTCTGTCGTGGGAAACTAATATTAAAGTTCCGTCAAAATCTCGCAAGGCATCTTTGATAATATCTTTAGTTTTCATATCCAAGTGATTCGAAGGCTCATCCAGAATCAATAGATTCACGGGTTCCAATAATAGTTTAATCATTGCCAAACGGGTTTTTTCCCCACCGGAAAGTACTTTTACTTTTTTGGTCACATCATCACCCTGAAACATAAATGCACCCAGAATATCTTTTATTTTAGTTCTCACATCGCCAACGGCAATATCATCAATAGTTTCAAAAATAGTAGCATTTTCATCTAGTAAAGAAGCTTGGTTTTGAGCAAAATAACCAATTTGCGCATTATGACCAATCTCTAAACTACCGCCATTTATTTCTATTTCTTTCATAATGGCTTTGATCATCGTCGATTTTCCTTCCCCATTTTTCCCTACAAAAGCTACTTTTTCCCCTCTTTCAATAACCATATTGGCATCTTTGAAAACCACATGATCTCCGTATGATTTAGACAATTCTTTAACAATTACAGGATATTGTCCGGAACGCGCTGCAGGTGGAAATTTTAATTTCAAAGCCGAGGTATCTACCTCATCAACCTGAACAATCACCAGTTTCTCCAGCATTTTTACACGGGATTGTACAGCATCGGTTTTAGAAAATGTGCCTTTAAAACGGTCAATAAAAGTCCTGTTATCCGCAATCATGCGTTGCTGCTCGTCATACGCTTTTTGCTGGTGCACCCTTCTGTCTTTTCTTAATTCTAAATAATGAGAATACTTGGCTTTATAATCATAAATACGTCCCATCGTTACTTCAATAGTCCGATTGGTAATATTATCTACAAAAGCTCTATCGTGTGAAATAACTACGACAGCTTTAGCTGAATTAATCAAAAAATCCTCTAACCATTGAATACTTTCGATATCCATGTGGTTGGTAGGCTCATCTAGCAAAATTAAATCTGGTTTTTGTAATAGGATTTTAGCGAGTTCAATTCGCATTCTCCAACCTCCAGAAAATTCTGTAGTTTGACGGCTAAAATCTTCGCGAACAAATCCTAAACCGATTAGAATTTTCTCAACTTCGGATTCATAATTTATTTCTTCGATTGCATAAAATTTTTCACTTAAGTCCGAAACTCTTTCGATTAATTTCATGTACGCATCACTTTCATAATCCGTACGAATCGTCAATTGCTCATTGATTTCATCGATTTCTGCTTTCATTGCAAAAACTTCTCCAAAGGCTTTCGAAGTTTCTTCCATCACCGTAGCCCCATCTGTTGTTAATAAATGCTGTGGTAAATAGGCCACAACAGCATCTTTTGGTGCCGAAATATTACCGGTTGAGGGTTTGCTTTGGCCCGCAATTATCTTAAGAAGCGTCGATTTTCCTGCTCCATTTTTACCCATTAGGGCAATTTTATCATTTTCATTTATAGCAAAAGAGACATCACTAAAAAGTGTAGTACCTCCAAATTGCACCGAAATATCGTTAACTGTAATCATTATTTTTGTTTAAAGTTTAATGTCAAAATGTTTAAAGTTATAGTTTGGGCTTTGAACATTTTTTGAAAGTGCAAAGATAGATTAAATTGATAATTAGACAATTTGGAAAAGGGATTATAAGAAATTATTATTTCAAATTTCTTACAATCCCTTTTCAGATCCATACTTTCACTCTTTAAAATGATTTTATATCATATTACTCTTTCCTCCACTTTTTTGTTTCCTCGAAAACATGTTCTAAAATAGCAGCTTCTCTTTCATCAAAATCTACGTTTCTGCGACTCATTACTAATCGAGCTGTTTCAAAAGCTTTTTTGGTAACATAAGTGGTAAAACCAGAAGCGCCACCCCAAGAAAAGCTAGGCACAAAATTGCGTGGAAATCCGCTACCAAAAATATTAGCACTCACCCCTACAACTGTTCCCGTATTGAACATCGTGTTAATGCCGCATTTACTATGATCTCCCATCATCAATCCGCAAAACTGAAGACCGGTTTTAGCAAAACCTTCCGTTTCATAACTCCACAATTTTACTTCTTCGTAATTATTCTTTAGATTAGAATTATTACTGTCCGCTCCAATATTGCACCATTCCCCAAGAACAGAATTTCCTAAAAATCCGTCGTGACCTTTATTAGAATACCCAAACAATACCGAATTATTAACTTCACCACCAATTCTGGAATAAGGTCCTACGGTTGTAGCACCATATACTTTTGAAGCCATTTTCACTTGCGCATTTTCGCACAAGGCAAAAGGTCCTCTGATTACGGAACCTTCCATGATTTCAGCATCTTTACCAATATAAATAGGACCAGCAGAAGCATTTAAAGTCACAAATTCTAACTTCGCTCCTTCTTCTATAAATATATTTTCAGGTGCAATTACGTTAACGCTTTTTGGAATAGGCTGAGATCTTCGGTCTTCTGTTAAGATTTCGAAATCTTCCCGAATGGCTGCATCATTTTTAGAGAAAATATCCCAAGTGTTTTGAACCGTTAAACAATCATCATTGTACTCTAAAATTTCATAAGAATCAAAATCAACTTCTTCTTGTTCTTCCGTAGTATAAAAAGCAATTACTTCATCGCCTTTGAAAATTGCCTGATTGGATTCCAGGTTACTAACCATTTCAGCCAAAACAGCATTAGGAAGAAAGGAAGCGTTTATCATAACATTTACCTCTAACTCTACCATTGGAAATTTTTCTGATAAATACTCCTCTGTCAACGTAGTTGTAGTAGAGCCCAGATGTATTTCCCATTTTTGACGAATGGTCATAATTCCAATAAGAATATCGGCAACGGGACGGGTGAATGTAAAAGGCAACAAGGAATTTCTGGAAGGTCCGTCAAAAAGTATGTAATTCATAAAATTTTTTATTTGTTGATTCGGTTATTTTTTGATTAGAAAATAAATTTCATCAATCTACCGTTTTAATAATATTGACACCAAAGTTACAAAGTTTTCAAATAAATAAATAAAAAAGCCCTCCAAAAAGGAAGGCTTTGATATATTTGAAAACAAGTTAAAATTATTTAACGTGTTTAGCGTATTTAGTTTTGAATTTATCAATACGACCTGCAGTATCAATAAGTTTAGATTTACCTGTGTAAAAAGGGTGAGAAGTTCTAGAGATCTCCATTTTTACAACTGGGTATTCAACACCATCAACTGTTAATGTTTCTCTTGTATCTGCAGTAGATTTAGTGATAAAAACTTCGTCATTTGACATGTCTTTAAATGCAACTAATCTGTAATTTTCTGGGTGAATTCCTTTTTTCATCTTGTTAATCTTTTTTATTTGTTAATTATAATTTGTCTTGAAGCTTTTCTTCTAACAGAAAAGGTATAAACTCCTTATAACTTTTTGTTTTACAATATTATTTTGAGTTTGCAAATTTACAATTATTTTTCAATAAACAAATCTTTGCATCACTTTTTTTATATAATCGTAAAAAGCGATTTTTAGCTTCGAATATATTGGGAATTGTTATATTTGTGGATTAATTCTAAAACAACAACAATGATAAATGAAATTATTAAAAAGAATGGAATAACTTTTGGTGTTGTTAGTGGCATTATTTCTTGCTTAATAACCGCTACTATCTATGCTATTGATTTAAATTTGTTTCTTAAACCTTGGATTTTTGTAATTGTAATCGTTTCTTCACTTATTCTTTCAATCTTACTACTTTCTAAAACAAAAAAAGAAATTCAAACAGATTTTTCATTCAAAGAAGCTTTTACAACTTATTTCATTTATGCAGTTGTCGGCCTTTTGATTGCAACAGTTTTCAATGTGGTATTATGGAATTTTATCGATCCTTCGGCGAAAGAATCTTTGGAAGAACTCACAATAAAATATACTGTCAATATGATGCAAAAATTTAACGCACCATCATCAGCAATAAACGATGCAATTAAAGGCATGAAAGAAAATAGTCCGTATGATATTGCTGCGCAGTTGAAAGGCTTTTTTACTAATCTTGTATTTAGTTCCATCTTTGGTCTTGTTATGGCCGCATTTTTCAAAACTAGAAGATCTTCTCAAGAATAAAAATTAATGAATTTATCTATACTCATACCGCTTCTTAATGAAGAGGAATCACTTAATGAACTCTACAACTGGATCATCAAAGTGATGCAATCTCATAATTATTCGTACGAAATCATTTTTTTGGATGATGGTAGTACAGATAATTCATGGACTATTATCGAAGGATTTGCACAAGAGAACCCTCATGTAAAAGGGGTTCGTTTTATGAAAAATTTCGGAAAATCACAAGCGTTGCATGCTGGTTTTGCAAAAGCAAAAGGCGATGTCATCATCACTATGGATGCTGATTTGCAAGACAGCCCAGAGGAAATTCCAGGTTTATACGACATGATTACCAACGGAAAATATGATTTAGTTTCCGGATGGAAAAAGAAACGCTACGACTCCGTGGTGGCAAAAAACTTGCCTTCTAAATTGTTCAATTGGGCGGCGAGAAAAACATCTGGAGTGGAATTGAACGATTTCAATTGCGGATTGAAAGCCTACAAAAATATTGTCGTAAAAAACATTGAAGTATCAGGTGAAATGCACCGATACATTCCGGTTTTGGCAAAAAATGCCGGTTTTGGAAAAATTGGCGAAAAGGTAGTACAACATCAAGCCAGAAAATATGGTGAAACTAAATTTGGAATGGAACGTTTCATCAATGGTTTCTTGGATTTAATTACCATTTGGTTTCTTTCCCGTTTTGGAAAAAGACCGATGCATTTATTTGGTGCCATGGGATCGTTAATGTTCATCATTGGTTTTATGCTTGCCGGTTACATTGGTGTTTCAAAACTATACCATATGTATAATGACATGCGTTATAGTCTGGTTACAAATAACCCTTGGTTTTATATTGCACTTACGACAATGGTTTTGGGAACACAATTATTTTTGGCCGGATTTCTTGGCGAAATAATTTTGCGAACAAAAAACAATGAAGAGCGTTATAAAGTATCAAGCGAGGTTAATTTTTTATAAATTTATGTAAACGAAAAAGTTCTCGTTTGCACAATACCTAGCCCTGATAATAGCGGCATCCTCTTTCTTTTTTTTCTTTAAAAAAAGAAAAAGATACAGCGGATAGCAGGATATAGCTCCTAAAACAAAACAACTAGATTTAAATTTTAATAACGAATTTAGAAACTAAAAAACATATAGAATGGATATCAAACAAAACATTTTGGACGCAGTAAATGAGTGGCTTACGCCAACATTTGACACCGCTACTAAGGAAGCTATCAAGGAATTGATGACTACATCGCCTAAAGAACTGGAAGAGAGTTTTTATAAAAATCTTGAATTTGGAACGGGTGGAATGCGCGGAGTTATGGGTGTAGGAAACAATCGTATCAATAAATATACGCTTGGGAAAAGCACACAAGGACTTTCGGATTACTTGCATACTGCATTTCCTAACCAACCTTTGAAAGCCGTTATTGCTTATGATTGTCGTCATAATAGTGATACGTTGGCCAAATTAGTTGCTGATGTTTTCTCGGCTAACGGTATTGAAGTGTATTTGTTTTCGGAATTGAGACCTACTCCAGAATTGTCATTTGCAGTGAAACATTTAGGCTGTCAGTGCGGAATCGTTCTTACGGCATCACACAATCCACCAGAATATAACGGATACAAAGTATACTGGCAAGATGGTGGACAAATTGTACCGCCGGAAGATGAGGGAATTATCAACCTTATTGAGAATTTAAATTACAATCAAATCAAGTTTACTGCCAATGAGGATTTGATACATTATATAGATACGGAAGTTGATGAAGCTTTTATCAAATCGACTATCGAAAATGCGAGTTTTGGAACTTCGGCTGAAGCCAAAGAAAATCTGAACATCGTTTTTACCTCTTTGCACGGAACCTCTATAAAATTAGTTCCTGATACCTTATCGCAAGCGGGTTATCCTAACGTGAATATTGTTGAAGAACAAAGAGTGCCAAATGGTGATTTCCCAACTGTTAAATCTCCAAATCCAGAAGAGCCGGAAGCATTGACAATGGCATTGGCATTAGCAGATAAAACGAATTCAGATATTGTAATTGGGACTGATCCAGATTGTGACCGTTTAGGAATTGCCGTTAGAAACAACGAAGGTAAAATGACGCTGCTTAACGGAAATCAAACGATGATTTTGATGACTGCCTTTTTATTGGAACAATGGAAAAAAGCGGGTAAAATCAATGGTAAACAATTCGTGGGTTCAACAATCGTTTCGACTCCTATGATGATGGAATTAGCGACAAACTACGGTGTAGAATGCAAAGTTGGTTTGACTGGTTTCAAATGGATTGCCAAGATGATTAAGGATTTTCCTGAGTTGGAATTCATTGGTGGTGGCGAAGAAAGTTTTGGTTATATGGTAGGCGATGCCGTACGTGATAAAGATGCTGTTGCAGCTACTTTATTGATTTGCGAAGTTGCGGCTCAAGCCAAAGCAAAAGGAAGCACGGTTTACAAAGAATTACTACAACTGTATGTTGATAACGGTTTTTACAAAGAATACTTAGTTTCATTAACTAAAAAAGGGATGGATGGTTTACAGGAAATTAATCAGATGATGATTGATTTACGTGAAAATCCATTGAAAGAAATCAACGGACAGCGAGTTGTTATGGTGGAGGATTACCAATCTTCAATAGCAAAAAACTTGCTTACTGATGAAGAAACTAAAATGGAAATCCCAAAATCGAATGTATTGATTTACTACACTGAAGATGGTTCTAAAATTTGCGCCAGACCTAGTGGAACGGAACCTAAAATAAAATTCTACATCAGTGTAAATACGGAATTGGATTCAGTAGCAGATTTCAATGAAGTAGAAAGCATTTTGGACAATAAAATAAAAAATATTATTACTTCAATGCAATTGAATTAATAAAAAAACAAAATTGATTTTTCAGACAGACCCGATAAGTAGAGAACTTATCGGGTCTTGATGATAAAAAAACAACTTAAATGGACTCAAATTTCAAAAAAATTATTCCTTTCACAAAACCATATCGTTCTCATATGGTTTGGAATGTAATATTCAATATTTTTTACGCACTATTTAGTACTTTGTCTTTTATTGCATTAATCCCTATGATGGATGTCCTTTTTGGCACAAGTGAAAAAATCAACAAAAAACCTGTTTTAGAATCTATTTTTGATATTATCAAATTCTCTAAAGAATACTTATACTATAACATCACACAACTAACAGACGAGCATGGTCCTGAATTTGCGCTGCTGCTAGTTATAGGTATAGTAAGCATCACTTTCCTGTTAAAAAATCTATTTAATTACCTAGCATCCAATCATTTGATGCATCTTAAAAATGGTGTATTAAAGGATTTAAGAAATTCAATGTACAACAAAATCATCAACTTACCTGTTTCTTACTATTCTGAAAAAAGAAAAGGAGATATAATGGCTCGAATGTTAGGTGATGTAAATGAGGTTCAAAATTCTTTTTTTTCTATCCTAGAATTGATAGTAAAGGAACCAATGACTATCATATTCACCCTGGTTGGAATGATTGCAATCAGTTTCAAATTGACCTTGTTTGTCTTTATTTTCATCCCTCTATCAGGACTATTAATATCAAAAATTGGTAAGTCATTGCGCAGCAAATCCGAGAGAGTACAATATGAAAATGGCTATCTAATTTCAATTGTAGAAGAATCGTTATCAGGACTAAAAGTTGTTAAGAGTTACAATGCGGAATCAAATTTTAAAGAAAAATTTAATGATTCAGTTACCCGAGTTTTAAAATTATCTAATAGTATCGGAAAAAAGAACAACTTAGCTACGCCATTAAGTGAGTTCTTAGGAATTATTACAATTTGTGTATTGCTTTGGTTTGGTGGAAAAATGGTACTTGTAGACACGCTTCCTAATGGAAAAGCACTACTTGATGGAGCTAAATTCCTAGCTTACATGGGTCTTGCCTATAACATTCTAACTCCGGCAAAATCCATTTCTAAAGCCTCTTATTCTGTAAAAAATGGATTGGCGGCAGCCCAACGTGTTTTTGAAGTTCTAGAAGTAAAAAATGAAATTACGGACAGCGAAAACGCGGTTAAAAAACTAACTTTTGAAGACAGTATAACAATTAACAATATTAATTTCAGATACGAAGAAGAGAATGTTTTAAAAGACTTTTCACTTCAAGTTAAAAAAGGACAAACTGTTGCTCTTGTAGGACAATCCGGTAGTGGAAAAAGTACCATTGCTAATTTATTGACTCGTTTTTATGATGTAAATGAAGGTACAATCGCTATTGATGGAATTGACATCAAAGACATGAACCTGCACTCTTTTCGTGATTTAATGGGATTAGTAACGCAAGACAGTATTTTGTTTAATGATACCATAAAAGCCAATATCGCTTTAGGAAAACATGACGCCACGGACACCGAAATCATCGAAGCGTTGAAAATTGCCAATGCTTATGAATTTGTAAAAGACTTACCACTGGGAATTCATACAAATATTGGCGACAGCGGAAACAAACTTTCTGGTGGACAAAAACAACGTCTATCAATTGCCAGAGCAGTTTTAAAAAATCCTCCAATTATGATTCTGGATGAAGCCACTTCAGCATTGGATACAGAAAGTGAAAAATTCGTTCAAGTAGCACTGGAAAACATGATGCAAAACAGAACCTCGATAGTAATTGCGCACCGTCTTTCTACAATTCAAAAAGCAGATTTGATTGTGGTGATGCAAAAAGGGAAAATTGTTGAGCAGGGAAAACATGAGGAACTTATTGCTATGAATGGCACGTATAATAAATTAGTCACCATGCAATCTTTCGAATAAGCAACCACAAAACACACTTCAGACGCTTAAAATTACAGTTCAGTAAAATATTTAAAAAAGGTTGAGTAACATCTAATACATTTACTCAACCTTTTTAATTTAATACTGAAAAATATGCTTTTCAAAATCTTCTTAACCATTCATATTATTTCCGGGTTTACTGGATTACTATTGGGAACCGTACTTTTAATTCGCAAAAAAGGAGATATCATTCACAAAAAACTTGGCAAAGTATTTACTTTAGCCATGGTTTCAACTGGTTTGTGCGCTTTCTACCTTTCGTATGTGCATCCTAACTTATTCCTTTTTATAGTAGGCGTATTCACAATTTACTTGTCTATTTCAGGCTATCGAATGATTCATTTAAAGAAGGCTCATCTGGGTCAAAAACCTAAAATAGGCGATACAATCCTGACTACTCTCATGCTTATTTCCAGTATGATTTTCTTTTATATTGGAATTAAATATGTATTAGCAAAACAATTATTTGGAATCGTCTATTTCTTATTTGGGTTTACTAGTATGCGATTATGCTATGTTGAATACAAAGCTTACACCGGAAAAGTAACTGATACATTATATGGATTAAAAAATCATATCGGTAGAATGACCGGAGCTTATATAGCCGCTTTTACGGCATTCCTTGTCATTAATAACACTTTTTTACCCGCAGTTTTAGCGTGGAGTTTACCGGGAATTATTGGTGGTATGTTCATCGGTAGGACATTACGAAAATTGAAATCTCAAAAATCAAATCAATACCAATGAGAAAAAATCTACTACTCTCAGTGCTGTTTTTATTACCCTTTTTAAGCAAAGCTCAATCTGTCAAAATTGACACAATCCCTTTTACAACTAAATCTTCATTATTAGTTTTTAAGGGACAAATAAACGGCATCGAAACTGACTTTGCTTTAGACACAGGTGCTGCTATTGGAGTAATCACAGCTGAAAAAGCAAATAGCGCTAATATAAAAATTACCGGAAAAAAGAATATTACTGATAGTAATGAAGATGTAAACTCCATGAAAGAAGCTATGATTGAAACAGTAACAATAGGCTCTTTCGAAATTAAAAAAGTAAAAAGCGTAGTATATGACATGCCTTTTTTGGCTTGTAATAATTATTATTTATTAGGTGCAAATGCTATCAATAAACTGAACTGGAAAATTGATTTTGAAAAAAATCTTTTATACGTATCAAAATCAACTTTTGAATATACTAGCGAAATGATTGAGATGCCAATAACTTATAAAAATAACAGACATTTCACTACTTTTAGCATCAATGAAACTGTATTCAAAAATTGCTTAGTGGACTTAGGTTATAACGACTTTTTTGAAGTTTCTGAGAAAGAACCCTTTTTTAAAAAACTAAAACAAGAAAATGAAGATGAAATAATTTCTGGTTCACGATTGACAATGAGTCTTTCCAATATAAAAATCAACAGATACGAAGCTTTGAGTTTTGATAATTTGATTATAGGTAACAAAAGATTTGACGATTTAAAAATAGAGATTCGAGCAAATATTGAAAATAAAATCGGACTCAAATTCTTCTCTCAATTATCCTCTATTTTGATACTAAACAATGACATTTCAAAATATTATTTGAAACTTTCAAACCAACCTATTTCTCTACAAATGAGTTTTGATGCCGATTGTTATTTGAAAAATGGCAAATTAATAATCATGGGCAAGAACAACAATTCCGAAAGTTCAGCAAAAGAATTAGAAACAGAAGAGGAAGTAAAATCAATAAATGGTTTAACGGCAACTGATTTTAAAGACGAATGTGACTTTTTATTGTGGAGAATTGAAAATCTTAAAAAAGACAACTATGAAATAGAAAAGTTGAATGGAGAAAAAATCATTATAAAAAAACAAGTCCTTAAATCATAATTCTAAAATAAATTGGTGAACTTTACATATCAAATCTACTTGTTACATTCCCATTTTATTAAATAATTTAAATGTACATCAATAATCCAAACATAAAACTTCCTGAAGATCCAAACACTGTTGTTTGGAAATATCTTGACTTATCTAAGTTCTTAGATTTATTGATGTCCGAAAAATTATTTATGTCACGATCCGATAAATTCGAAGATCAATATGAAGGGACTTTTAGCGAACCCACTTTTGAGGAAATAAAAAAACTATCAATAGACAATCCTGGCTTTTTAAACTATTATAAAACACATCGGGAAAAAGTAGCGATTAGCAGTTGGCATATCAACGAATATGAATCATTTGCCATGTGGCAGATTTTCACGCAAAACAGCGAGGGTTTAGCGATTCAATCCACAATTGGGCGTTTGCAGGAATCGCTAGTTCCTGAAACTAATTTCAAGCAATATATTGGGGAAGTAAATTACATCGATTACAAAAAAGAGCACATTCCGTTTGACGATATGTTTTTTCCTTTTTTATTCAAACGAAAAAGTTTTCAATATGAAGGCGAAGTGCGAATCATCACTGACATTGGTAAAAGTGACATCAAAATCAATGAGGGACTTAAAATCAATGTAGATATCAGTCAATTGATTGAAAAAATATACATTCATCCCAAATCCGAAAACTGGTATAAAAATCTGGTCATTCAATTAGTAAAACAACTGGGATTTGATTTCACCATTGAAAAATCAGACTTGGAAAGTGATATTTTGATTTAGAATAAGTACTGCTAAACTGGCTCGTAACCAATAATTTTCCATTCTTTCTTTGACAAATCGATATAGTAATAATTCACCACATCTTTCTTATCAAACTCTCCGTTTTTATTAGTGTCCTCAACCGTTCTATAGTACAAACGATTATTAGAACCAATCAATTTCCAGTCGATTAATTCCTGAAAATCAGAGGATATTTTAGTGAATTTCTCACCGCTGATTTCGCTTAAATACAGTGCTTTTATATCACTGGTATCTAACTTTCCATCTTTATTTGTATCCATGTCCACCATCGTGTACACCATAATCTGGTTATTGGTTTTATCAGCAACTGACTTTAAATACGTGGCGGTTTGAATCAAAACAGGTTTGTCTGTCAATTTACGGATAGAATCTGAATCAACTTTTTGAAATTTCAAATTCTGCAAAAAACCGGTGATTTCAAACTCGCCATAATTGGATATTGTAAAACTCAAATCGTTCACGCTGGAAGAGCCATATCTCGATTTTATTCCTTTCTCACGAATACTTAAATCCGCAACAGGATGAATCAAATAATCCGTTCCTTCCATTTGAAGTGGCAAATCGGCAATTTGTATTTGGGTAGAATCAGTTTTGGCCAGTTCTTTAGCTCTACTTGTTCCATCGTAAGTAACTTTTGGTTTTTCAACCTCCTCTTTACAACTGGTCAAAAGTAAAATTGCGATTCCTAATATTGTGATATGTAGTTTTTTCATGTTTTTGCACTATTAAAATTCAAATGTAATCATTTTTAAAAATGGTAACGTCATTCGATACTTGATTTAACGAATTAAAATTGGGTTAAACTTTAATACTTTTAACGGTTATAACCTCGCAGTCAATTTCAAATTAAAGACTCTGGTTGTCATATAATTGGGAATTGCATATTGATTTTTAGAATATACATCCCGAACCCAAGTATTGGTAATGGCATTTTGATTGTCAAAAAGATTAAAAATCTCCAACCCTATTGCTAACTCTTTAAAATCTTTAAACCAACCCGAATTCATTTTTACTGTGGTGTTGTCTATAAAAACTTTAGAGAAACCTACATCCACACGCCGGTAATCATTCAATCTGTTTTGGTATAAATAAGGATCAACATACGATGGAGAACCGCCGGGCAATCCGGTATTGTACACCAAATTCAAGTACAATTTAATACTTGGAATATTAGGCATGTAATCTTGGAATAAAAGTCCAAATTTCAATCTCTGGTCTGTAGGTCTGGCAATATATCCATTATCATTGCTGTTTTCTTCTGTTTTCAAATAGCCAAAACTAAACCACGATTCTGTGCCGGGAACAAATTCCCCGTTCAAGCGAACATCCAGTCCTTGCGCATAAGCGGTCGCATTATTGTTAGCTGCATATCGAATGCGAACGTTGTCAATCGTGTACGTATTTACATCCGTCAGCGATTTGTAATACAACTCTGAAATTAACTTGAAAGGACGATTCCACATCTTGAAACTATAATCATTCCCAAAAACAACATGCACCGATTGCTGCGCTTTGGTATTAGGTTGCACCATTCCATCCGCATCTCTCAATTCTCTGTAAAAAGGCGGCTGATGGTATAATCCTCCCGAAAGTCTAAAAACCATATCTTTCTCCCAATCTGGTTTTATGGCAAACTGTGCTCTGGGACTGAAAGTAATTTGGGATTTCCCAGCTAAATCAGAACCTGTAACTTCCCAATTGTGTAAACGTATTCCGGCATTATACCAAACTTCACTCGAACCAATATTCGATTTTAAACTCCATTGACCATATCCCGAAAATCTATTGATGGAGTTAAAATTTGTCGCTCGAATATTTTGATACGGAACAAGCGGTCCGCTGTAAGGTGAATACGGCTGATCATTTTTTGGCAAATCAATAATGGGTGGATTCAATGAAAAACCAGCCGAATCAATTACCTCCCACTCTATTATTCTGTCACGAATAGATTCTCGGGTATATTTTATTCCCCATTCAAATTGGTTTTCTTTCCAATCATGAAATCCTTTTATCTCTGTATTTACAATTAGTGCATCCAAATCATTTCTGGCATGACTCAGCTGCGAACCAATTCCTCTTGTAAAAGCAACTTCTCCAAAAGTTTCTGACCCAATACTGGAATCCACTTCGCCTAAACGGTATTGTGCGAAAATATCAAAATATTCTTGTTCTAAAGTATTAAAAACAGAACCAATAAATTTCAATGTAAAATTATCAGAAACATTGAATGTTGTTTTTAAAGCTCCAAAATACGTATCGTATTTATCCTTTTCCTGACCTTCATAAAAAACAGTAAGTGCCATAGGATTATCTATGGTTCCAAAATTAGTTTGTCTCGTTAATGGCTGATATTGGTATTTATTTTGAGAAATATTCCCCAAAAAACTCCATTGCCATTTAGCCGAAGCTTGATAATTTATATTGGTTTGAATATCCGCAAATGATGGCGTGAAATTCGTTTGAGTTTCTTGACTTTTAACTAAAAGGCTGTTATTTCTGTATCGAACTCCCGTTACTGCAGACCATTTTTTATTCTTGGAAACTGCATCGACAGAAAGGCTTCCGCCAAGGAAACTTGCTTCAAGGCTTGCGCCAAATTTAACCGGTTTTCTGTATGTAATATCTAAAACAGATGATAGTTTATCTCCAAACTTCGCTTGAAAACCTCCCGCCGAAAAATCAACATTTTGCACTAAATCCGTATTGGTAAAACTTAACCCTTCTTGTTGTCCCGAGCGAATCAAGAACGGACGGTAAACTTCTATTTCATTTACATAAACCAAATTTTCGTCATAATTCCCACCACGCACGGCGTATTGCGTACTCAATTCGTTATTTGAGTTTACTCCCGGTAAGGTTTTTAAAATGTTTTCGATTCCGGCATTGGCTCCGGGAATTTTCCGAATCATTTCAGGATCAATTGTTGCAACACCCTGAATCAACTTTCTGTTATTCGATGTAACAATAACTTCTCCCATTTGTTCTTCCTGATCGCTCATTACTGGATTGAATTCCTTTTGTTCATTGGTATCCAAAGAAAAAATTACAGTTATTTTTTTCAACGAAACATGCGTAAAAACAAGTGTTACTTTTTCGTTTGCAGGGACTTTTAAATTGTAAAAACCATTTTTATTGGATTGAGTGCCAACACTGGAATAAGAAACATTTACGTTATCTACCGGTTGATTGTTTTTGTCTAAAATAACTCCTTTTATTCTAGCCGTTTGAGCCAATAAAGACAGGCTTACGAAGAAAAAAAAGAGAACAAAAAATAATTTATTAGTACTCAAATGATTTGGTTTTTATTTTTTTTGGCTTCTAAAAAAACGACTTTCAAAGATAGTTGAATTTCCAACATTATCAACCACCACAACTTTTAAATCATTGGCGCCATCAGCAACAATTCCATCACTGAAATAATGAGTCAATTTTCTAGTCTTGTTATCGTATTCGAATAACACCCATTTTCCGTTTAAATAACCATTGTATGATTTTATACCTGATAATTCATCGTAAATAGAGAGCTGAATGGTTTTTTGGTCACTAATCCATTTTCCTTCAACAGGAACAGCTATAGTTATTTTTGGTGCAACCGTATCCGCAACCAAAGCATATTTTCCTAAAATTTTAACCTTGGTATTAAATACATTATCTTTTTTGTAGGTTGGATTGTAATTCACTTTTTTTCCTTCGATTCTACCAATGAACATTTTCTCTCTTTGCGCCTCAGTAGATTTTGTGTCTTCAATGGAAACCGTAAAATTAGTATGAGC
Source organism: Flavobacterium pasteuri (assembly GCF_048286615.1). Taxonomy (NCBI): domain Bacteria; kingdom Pseudomonadati; phylum Bacteroidota; class Flavobacteriia; order Flavobacteriales; family Flavobacteriaceae; genus Flavobacterium; species Flavobacterium pasteuri. Next base: position 106,461 of record NZ_JBLVPN010000011.1, read on the forward strand.
AGGAACAGTTTCGTCGTGTAAAAACAACGTATCATTTTTCACAAAAAAATTCAAATCAAAATCTTCATAAAAAGTTCCTGCAGGAAAGAAAACCGACATATTTGCTAAAGCAAAATTACTATCTTTATTGGCTTTTACAAAATAGTTCGATTGCACTGGTTCCGGACTAATAGTGGTAGACAATAAATCATATTGAATAGGAATAGCTATTGTTTTTTTATTTCCAAAGAAATCCGAAACTTCAATGCGATACAGCGAGGCTAAATTTGGAGTTACTTGCAAAACTCCTTTATTTTCATCGGCCTGAATAAAGCTTAAATTATACGGGTTTTTCATGAATAATTTCTGAACCCGCTGTTGCATTTTCTTATATCGTGAGTAATCAATCAGCGCATTAATATAACGCATATCGTCAAATGAATAGGTATTAAATTCATAACCGAAATTTGGTTTTCCATTATAAAAAGACTGCACTTTATATACTCCGTTATTATTAAACGAAACATCATCAGTATCATAAGCCGAAATACCAAAACCTATTGTACCGTTTGCAACTACTTTATCAGAAAGGTAAGTTCCATCTTTTTGCAAAGAAACATTTAGCAACAAAGGTCGTTTCGAGTGATTAACCGTAGTTTTTGAATCCAAAGGATACACATAAACTCCGGAAACGACAGGTTTCTTTGTATCTTTTAAAAATTTATCGTACCCAAAAAGCATCGGATTGATTATAAACTCTGTTTTAGTATCTCGAAATTCAAAATGCAAATGTGGCCCTTCTGAAGCTCCTGTATTACCGGAAAAAGCGATAATTTCTCCTTTTTTTACCACCATTTCATCAGGTTTAAAAAACATTTCGATTTCAAATGATGCCTCTTTATAATGCGTTTTCTTGATGTAGTTTTCTATTTCACCGTTGGCCATTTTTAAGTGTCCATACACTGATGTAAAACCATTAGGATGGTTGATATAAATTGTTTTTCCGTTACCAAAAGTTGATATTTTTATTCTTGACACATAACCATCGGCTACAGCATACACTTTTAATCCCTCTTTTTGTTGCGTTCTCAAATCGAAACCTGCATGAAAATGATTGGGTCTTAACTCACCAAAATTCCCGGATAATTGCATAGGAATATCTAATGGAGGTCTAAAATAATCTTTTGGATAGTCCGCTTGTGCAAAAACAGAAGTGCATAATAATAAAAAAAATACAGGAAATCTCATCGGTTACATTTTTGCTAAGATAAAAAAAGTATTCAAAACAGCACTAAAAAAAATGGTTCGTAACCATTTGTACAACTGATATTTAATTAATTTAATGCAAAAAAAATAATAAAATATTGCAAAATTAAAAAGGAATACTAACTTTGTATGATTATGTAATGAATAAGATATATAATGAGTGCAATTGCAGAAATTATTGATACTCTTGAAAGTAAGATTGAAAAACTTTTTACAAAAATGAAAGGTTTGGAGAAAAATAATCAAGATTTGAAAAACGAATTAACAAAAACTGCATCCATAATACAAACTCAGTCACAAGAGATTGAAGCGCTAAAAGCGCAGTATGAAACACTCAAAGTAGCAAATACATTACTAGGCAGTGACGATAATAAAAGAGATACGAAGCTTAAAATAAATTCATTAATTCGCGAAATTGATTACTGTATAGCACAGCTATCAGATTAATAAAAGATATGGACGAAAAGCTTAAAATTAAAATATCAATCGCAGACAGAGTCTACCCGTTAACGGTTGATTTCTCTCAGGAAGAAGGCCTTAGAAGCGCTTCTAAAAAAATTGATACGATGATCAAGCAATTTGAAGAAAATTATGCTGTTCGTGACAAGCAAGATGTATTAGCCATGTGTGCTTTACAATTTGCCTCACAAACGGAACAAAAACAAATTGATAAAACCATAGATGGAGAAGCGACCATCGAAAGAATTAAAAAAATCAATGCGATTTTAGATCAATATCTCGACAAATAAACGTTCTTTACAAAAACTAAGATACTGCCTACATTAGTTCACATTTGGTAAACTCAACACTAACAATTTAGAATGAGCAAATCATCGTTACTATAGCAAGCCAATTCAGTTTGGAAGCTTGAACAACGAGTTAGCTCAAAACTTGTCTTTTCGAGTTTATACAAGCAATCTAATGTAGGCTTTTTTATATATAAATTTTAACAAACATGGACAACATATTAACGATTATTATTTCAGGAATTATAGGTATTGCGGGAGGTTTTGGTATCGCCAAGCTGATAGAAAAAAGCAATATTTCAAACTTAATTAAAAATGCAAAAAAAGAAGCAGCATCCATATTAAAAGATGCAAATCTGGAAGCTGAAAACATAAAAAAAGATAAAATTCTTCAAGCAAAAGAAAAGTTTATTGAATTAAAATCAGAGCACGAACAAGTTATTTTATCCCGTGATAAAAAAGTTGCAGAAATAGAAAAAAGAGTTCGCGACAAAGAATCTCAAGTTTCCAATGAATTGTCAAAAGCTAAAAAAGTAAATGATGATTTCGAATCTAAAACTTTAGAATTCACTACTAAAATTGAAAACCTAGATAAAAAACAATCCGAAGTTGACAAATTGCATAAAAGTCAATTACAACAATTGGAAGTTATCTCTGGTTTATCTGCTGAAGAAGCTAAAGATCAATTAGTAGAAGGACTGAAAGCAGAAGCAAAAAGCAAAGCAATGTCTCATATTCAAGATACCATTGAAGAGGCAAAATTAACTGCACAACAAGAAGCTAAAAAAATTATTATCAATACCATTCAAAGAGTTGGCACAGAAGAAGCAGTAGAAAACTGTGTTTCAGTATTTAACATTGAATCTGATGACGTAAAAGGAAGAATAATTGGTCGTGAAGGTAGAAATATCCGTGCGCTGGAAGCTGCGACTGGAGTAGAAATCATTGTAGATGACACGCCAGAAGCTATTATCCTTTCTTGTTTTGATCCTGTACGTAGAGAAATTGCTCGTTTGGCTTTACATAAATTAGTAACTGACGGAAGAATTCACCCAGCTCGTATTGAAGAAGTAGTTGCAAAAACTGCTAAACAAATTGACGATGAAATTATAGAAGTTGGTAAACGAACCGTTATCGATTTAGGAATTCATGGTTTACATCCTGAATTAATTAAAGTGGTAGGACGTATGAAATACCGTTCATCGTACGGACAGAATTTATTACAACACTCTCGTGAAGTTTCTAAGCTTTGTGGAATCATGGCAGCTGAACTTGGCTTAAACGTAAAACTAGCTAAAAGAGCTGGTTTATTACACGATATTGGTAAAGTACCAGATGCTGAAAGTGATTTACCTCACGCATTATTAGGAATGCAATGGGCTGAGAAATATGGTGAAAAAGAAGAGGTTTGCAACGCTATTGGAGCACACCACGATGAGATAGAAATGAAATCATTATTATCTCCAATAATCCAGGTTTGTGATGCAATCTCAGGTGCAAGACCAGGAGCGAGAAGACAAGTGCTGGATTCTTATATTCAACGTCTAAAAGATCTTGAAGAAGTAGCTTACGGATTCAGTGGAGTGAAAAATGCTTATGCCATTCAAGCTGGTAGAGAACTTCGTGTAATTGTGGAAAGTGAGAAAGTTTCTGATGAAAACGCGGCTAGCTTATCTTTTGATATCTCTCAAAAAATCCAAACAGAGATGACGTATCCCGGACAAGTTAAAGTAACAGTAATTCGTGAAACAAGAGCTGTGAATATCGCTAAATAATTTATTTAAATTTTACATATAAAAAAACTTCTCATCACTGAGAAGTTTTTTTTTACATTATACTTTATAAGCGAAAACTTTAAAAGATGTGTGTATCGAAACCCGTTATTTAATCATTCAAAACATCGTTAAAAACGATTTTAAAAGTTGTTCCTACTCCTACTTTACTATCGACTGAAACAGTTCCTTTCATCGATTCTATTTGATTTTTTGTAATGTGCAACCCTAAACCTCTGGCCTCTTCATGCTTGTGAAATGTTTTGTACATACCAAAAAGAGAATCTCCAAATTTCTTCAAGTCAATACCCAATCCGTTATCAGAAATTGACAACGTTTTTTTACCATTTTCCAAAGCAAAAAAATATTTTATCTCTACTGGTTTATTAGGGTTTGAATATTTTATGGCATTTGTTGTAAAATTCAACAAAACACTTTCTAAATACGCAGGATTAAAATCAACAAAAACGCCCTCAGGAATCTCATTAATAATAGTTACTTGATTATAATTTTTTAAATTCTTGATCAAATCTAAAGTCTTATTTAAATATAAATTCAAGTCTAGTGATTTGATCGGAATGTTCGAATTACTTTGAATTAATACCAATTGAGTCAAATTAGCTATTGTTTCGTTTAAGTCATTGGAAACAGTGCGCAAATGAGCCAACATTTCTTTGTTACTTTCTAAATCTTCATCGGCATCAATAATGTCTAATAGTGATTTAATATTTCCTGATTGTGTATTTAAATTATGGGATACAATATGTGAAAAATTCAATAGTCTGCTATTTTGCTGACTATACAATTCCATCGTTCGCACTAATTCTAACTCTTTCTCTTTTTGCGAGGAAATATCAGTATGCGTGCCAATAACTCGCAATGGTTTCCCATCTTCATTACGCTCAATTACTTTACCTCTGTCTAAAATCCATTTGTATTTTCCGCTTGAAGTTAAAACACGGTGGTAATTCTCATAAAATGGTGTTTTATTATCAAAATGATCATGTATTTCAGAGTAATATTTTTCTAAATCATCAGGATGCACAATTTCATCCCAACGCTCCGGATTATCAAAAATATCCAAAGACTCCTGCTCGAGAATTTTCATTGATTGCGAGGAATAAAAAACTTTATTGGTCGTTAAATCCCAGTCCCAGACACCTGCTGTAGAAGCTTCAAGAGCAAATTTAAAACGCTCTTCAGAAATTTTAAGTTTGATTTCCTGTTCTTTCAAATCAGTTACATCTGAGATTCTTCCGTAAAAAGCAATATTCCCATCAGGATATAATTCTGATTTTGATGAAACTTTAAGCCAACGCAATCCCTTTTCAGGTAATAAAACCCGAAACTCAAAATCCCATCTTGTACTATTTCTTTTAGCGTTTACCAATGACTGAAAAAACGACAATCGGTCGGCTTGAAATATCCTGTCATAAATTAGTAATTTGTCACTATCTACAAAATGAGCTGAAGACAATTCAAAAAAATCGTTTACCGATTTACTCACTAAAGGGAATAAATAGGTATTGTCAGGAGCAATCACAAATTCAAAAATTAAATCTGGAATTTCATTAAATAATTTACTGTAAAAATTATTTAACTCTTGCCAATTTCCGTTTTGAGGAAAATCAAAAACCATATTACTTTTTATAAGATTTTACTAAAACACAATTTAGATTATATTTTTTATTTAACAGCCAAATTAATAATAAAATCGTAACTATTTAATGAGATGTTAAGCGGCATCACTAAAAACCTCTCTTTAATATCTAATTTATAAACCTTTTCTTTCTTGAAAAGTGCTAAATTTAGAATTATGTCTTAAAAATTATTTTCTGGGATGAAATGAATTAAGGACTTGCGTCAAAAACGTTCGGTCTAGATGCACATATATTTCAGTTGTTGTAATAGATTCATGACCAAGCATCAACTGTATGGAACGTAAATCAGCTCCGTTTTCTAAAAGATGTGTTGCAAAAGAATGTCTCAAAGTATGCGGGCTAATGGTTTTATTCAAATCTATTTTAACTGCTAAATTTTTAATAATAGTAAAAATCATGGCTCTTGTGAGTTGCTTCCCTCTTCTATTTAAAAAAAGCGTGTCTTCAAAACCTTTTTGAATAGTGATATGCGTTCTTATACTATTCCTATAAATTTGAATATATTTCTGCGTCAAATCACTTATTGGCACAAAGCGCTGTTTATTTCCTTTACCAGTTATTTTAATAAAACCTTCCTCAAAGAACAAATCAGAAATTTTTAAAGAAATTAATTCTGAAACCCGTAGTCCACATCCATATAGTGTTTCAATCATGGCACGATTGCGCTCGCCTTCGTTAGAGGTTAAGTCTATCGCAAAAATAAGACTATCAATCTCATCTACAGATAAAGTATCCGGAAGCTTCCTGCCCGTTTTAGGAGTTTCAATAAGTTCTAATGGATTGTCTACGCGATAATCTTCAAATATCAAATAACTAAAAAAACTTTTAAGACCTGAAATGATTCTGGCTTGTGAACGCGGATTAACTTCTTTAGCGACACTGTAAATAAATTGTTGCAGTGTTTCTTCCTCTATTTGTATTGGCGAAACTACTATTCCATTTTCTGTAAGAAAAAGACACAGCCGTTCTATGTCGAAAGAATAGTTTTCGATAGTGTTTTTTGACAAACCCCGTTCGATTCTCAAATAAGACTGATAACTTTTTATGTATGAACTCCAATTCATGTTTACAAAGAAAAGCTTTTTTTAGGCATAAAAAAATCTCCAAAATTGAGAGGTTCTTGAAATATATATTTAATAAAAAACTAGAAATGCAAGGCGAAACCAATTAACCATTGAAAGGCATTAACTGTTTGTTTTCATCAAGAGTTGCGCTTTAACGAATTACTGGCTCAATCAAAACAATATGTTAATAAATCTACTATAATCACCTTGAAAATCAAATTAATTTGATTGAAATATTAAAAAGACACTTAAAAAACTGACTTAAATTTATTTACAATATTTTACATAAAGAAAAACAATAAGAAATTTAAAACTGTTTAAACCTGATTTTAAAAGGAAGTTAATATTATAAGTAAAAAAAATAAAATTATAATATTTCTATACTTTAAGAGTTTTATCTTGCAAGCTCAAATTAAGAACAATAATTAAATATCAATATTATGAAAAAGACAATTTTAGTTACTCTTTTATTACTTGTACTTTCAAGTACCATGCAAGCGCAATTAGTCAAGTTTGGAATTAAAGCTGGTTTAAATTACGCCAATCAAACCGGAAGCGACATAACCCTTACCAATGAAAACTATGAAAAGGAAGCTATTACCAGTTATCACGCAGGTTTAGTAGCCGAGATTAAGTTAACCGATGGTTTTTCTATTCAGCCTGAATTACTATATTCTACTCAAGGAGCAAGCTATGAAAATGCTGGAGAAGAATTTAAAAATGAATTGGGTTATCTATCTATTCCCGTTTTAGCAAAATTCAATTTTAATAAAACAGTTAGTTTAGATCTTGGTCCCCAAGCCTCTTTTTTATTGAGCGAAAGAAATAATGTGGATTTTAAAGAATCTGAGACTTTTGAGTTTGGAGTTGCCGGAGGTTTAACATTAAATGTTACAAAAAGCATTTTTCTGCAAGGACGTTATGTATTAGGTCTTACTGAAGCATCTAAAGATGCAGATGTCAAGAACTCAGTAGTGCAAATTTCTGCTGGATTTAAATTCTAGAAATAATAAAAATAAATTTATCAAAACCGTTCTTTAAATTAGAACGGTTTTTTTATTTTTACCAAAACTGGAATTATGAAAATTAGTATCATCAACGGACCAAATCTCAATCTTTTAGGAAAACGCGAACCAGAAGTCTATGGCAGCTTAACTTTTGAAGAATATTTTACCACTTTACAAATAAAATTTCCAACAATAGAATTCTCTTATTTTCAGAGTAATATTGAAGGCGAATTAATTGATAAAATTCAGGAATTTGGCTTCACCTACGATGGTATTATTCTAAATGCTGGTGCTTATACCCACACTTCCATTGGCATTGGAGATGCTATTAAAGCCATTACTACTCCAGTTCTTGAAGTCCATATTTCCAATACATTTTCACGTGAAAGTTTCAGACATCAGTCTTACATTTCTGGAAATGCAAAAGGAGTAATTTTAGGTTTTGGTTTAAAGAGTTATGAATTGGCAATCCAATCTTTCTTGTAAGTCTTAAAAAAAAATATTCTTATAAATGTTTAACAAATAATTAATAGCCTCTTTTTAAAGTTCTTATATTTTTGTGAAAGAAAAAACTTTCATGAAAAAATACTACCTACTTCTAATTGCTTTGGTATCATTTACCAACTATGCACAAATAAAAGGAACCGTTTCTGATGAAAAAGGGAATTCCCTGCCGTTTGTAACCGTTTTTCAAGAAGACACCTATAATGGAACTACCTCAAATGAAGTAGGAAAATATGAGCTGAACTTGAAGAAAACAGAAAAACAAATAGTTGTATTCCAATTTTTAGGTTTTAAAACGCAAAGAATAACAATTCAGAAGGATAAATTACCGTATTTATTTGATGTTAAAATGATCGAAGAAAGTTATTCTTTAAATGAAGTAGTAATCAATACCAAAATCAATCCTGCAATTGCTATTATAAAAAATGCAATTACCAGCAAAAAAGAAAATACTAAAAAATCAGGTCGATTCAATGCTGATTTTTATTCCAGAGGAATTTTCAAATTAAAAAATGCCCCAAAAAAAATATTTGGCCAAAAAATTGGCGACATGAATGGCTCTTTGGATTCTACAGGAACCGGAATCATTTCATTGTCTGAAACTTTTTCTAAAATTACTTTTGAGAAACCCAATAATTTAAAAGAAGTGGTAACTGCCTCAAAAGTAAGCGGAAGAGATAACGGCTACAGCTACAATACTGCTAGATCTTCGTTTTATGACTTCTATGATAATACAATTGACTTTGGGGTTAATATGATTTCTCCAATTGCCAATAATGCCTTCAATTATTATAAATATAAACTGGAGAGCACTTTTTATGATACCAATAATCAAATGATCAATAAAATAAAAGTCACAGCAAAACGTGATAGCGAACCTGTTTTTGAAGGTTACATTTATATTGTTGAAGATTCATGGGCCATCTATGCTGTAGACTTAGATATAAAAGGATACCGAATGAAGGAGGAATTTGTCGATGTCATGACCTTAAAACAAAACTTCAGTTACAACAAAAGCAACAAAATTTGGGCTAAAAACACACAAAGTCTTGATATAACTGCTGGAGCTTTTGGAATAAAATTCAATGGAAAATACACCTATGTCTACAGTAATTACGAATTTGTTAATTCGTTTGCTAAAAAAACGTTTACAAATCAGATTACAAGTGTCGAAATAAATTCAAATAAAAAAGATTCCATATTTTGGAATAGCAATAGACCCATTCCTTTAACAATTGAAGAAAGCAATGATTATATTCGAAAAGACAGTATCTATAAGGTTCGAAATTCTAAAAAACATTTAGACTCTATTGATGCAAAAGGGAATAAATTTAAACTAGTAAAGTTACTTACGGGTTACACTTACAATAACAGCACAACAAAAAAAACCTTTAGTTACGAAGGACTATTCAATCTAGGGTCTTTGAGTTTCAATACCGTGCAAGGCTATAATTTTGACACTGGGTTTCGATACACCAATAGAAAAAACCAAGAAACAAAAGGAATTTACACTTCCATCAATACCAAACTTAATTATGGTTTTGCTGAAGATCGTTTACGTGTAATGGGAACAATTATCCATCGATTCAACAATCAAAATTACGCGACCTTATTTGCTACTGGGGGAAGTTCCGTCCAACAGTTTAACCCGAATGAACCCATTAGTAAAATTATCAACTCCATAAGTTCTTTGTCTTTTAAGAACAATTTTATGAAGTTGTATAATTTAGAATCGGCAGCCATTGGATACAACCAGAATGTAGCAAATGGGGTAAACCTTGGCGGAAAAATATCATATCAACAACGCAAACCATTATTAAATACTACTAATTACTCCTATTTCAATAAGGAAGATTTGTATACTTCGAACAATCCACTGGCCCCAAATGATTTTACCTCTTCCGCTTTTGAAAAGCATCGTTTGGTAAAAATGACTCTGAATGCAAGAATTAATTTTGGGAATAAATACGCTTCTCGTCCTGATGGCAAATTCAACATTCGAAATGAAAAGTATCCTACTCTATTATTAAATTATGAAAAAGCTTTAGCGGCAAGTCAAAAAAAATATGAATTTGACCATTTAAATGCACAATTAATGTACGATTTAAAATTAGAAAATAAGGGTACTCTTGGCTTGAACGTAAAAGCTGGAAAATTTTTGAATGCTGAAAATATCGCGTTTATGGATTACAAACATTTTAACGGCAACCGAACGCACATAGGTCAAAGTGCGCGTTATCTTAATGTCTTTAATTTATTGCCTTATTACTCCAACAGTACCAATAATCGTTATTTTGAAGCACATGCAGAATACAATGATGAAGGTTATATTATGAATAAAATTCCACTATTGAATAAATTAAAATCAACTTTAATTCTTGGCGGGCATACACTTTCTACTCCAAACAATAAACCGTATACAGAATTATCCGTTGGTTTAGATAATTTAGGCTTTGGGAAATTTAAGATGTTACGTATTGATTATGTCCGTTCTTATCAAAATGGTTTCCAAGGTGACGGAGTCATTTTTGGACTTAAATTTTTAGATATTTTAGAGTAAAACTTCCACAAGAAAAAAAGGCACAAGAAGATTATTTCTTGTGCCTTTTTTTTGTCTTAAAAATTTCAAAATGAATTAAATCATGAAATTAATTCGGTTCTACATGAATCAAAACATGACCTAATTCCGGAATTTCCTCCCGCAAAGTATCTTTCAGTTTATGTGCTAAGTCATGCCCTTCTTTTACTGTACTATTAGAATCCACAATTGCATGTAAATCTACATGATATTGCATTCCTGCTTTTCGAATAAAACACTTTTCTGTATCTATTATTCCATCTACTTGAAGAGAAACTATTCTAATTTGCTCAATCAAATCATCATATAAATGTTCATCCATTATTTCGCCCAAAGCAGGTCTGAATATTTGATAACTATTATAAAGAATGAATCCCGAAGCAAAAAGTGCTGCCCAATCATCGGCTGATTCGTATCCATTCCCTAAAACCAAAGCAATTGAAATTCCAAGAAATGCCGCTACAGATGTTATTGCATCGCTGCGATGGTGCCAGGCATCTGCTCTCAGTGAGGAACTATTTGTTTGAATACTCCTTTTCATCACCACTCGAAAGGAATACTCTTTCCAAATAATTATTGCCCCTAGAACGATTAATGTCCAGGGTTTTGGCAATTCATGTGGCGTACCAATATTGATGATACTTTCATAAGCGATGATGGTGGCAGAAGTGATTAAGAAACCAACAACTAAAAAAGTGATTAAAGGCTCTGCCCTTCCATGTCCATAAGGATGATTTTCATCTGCAGGTTTATTCGAATATTTGATTCCAAATAATACTAAAAATGAAGCAAAAATATCCGTTGTAGATTCAATTGCATCCGCTATTAAAGCATACGAATTTCCAAAAAAACCTGCCAGACCTTTAATAATGGCCAAAGATGTATTTCCAATAATACTAAAATAAGTGGCCTTTATCGCTGTTTGTTCCGTTGACATGCTTTTTTTCTAAAGATGAATTAAAATTAAAAACGTTTAAGTAAACCGTATTGAATGATTAAATTCAAATCCTATTTGGTTTACTTAAACGATATTTTATAACTATTTATTTGATTTATGCGCGTACAATATTAGCTCCAATAGCTCTCAATCGTTCATCAATGCGCTCGTACCCTCTGTCAATTTGTTCAATATTCTGAATAGTACTCGTTCCTTTTGCTGAAAGCGCTGCAATCAATAAAGAGATTCCCGCACGAATATCTGGTGAAGACATTGTTGTGGCTTTGAGTTGTGATTTAAAATCGTGTCCCATAACAACCGCTCTATGCGGATCACACAACATGATTTTAGCTCCCATATCGATTAATTTATCCACAAAGAACAATCTGCTTTCAAACATTTTTTGATGAATCAATACATCACCTCTTGCTTGAGTGGCAACAACAAGAACAATACTCAATAAATCCGGAGTAAATCCAGGCCAAGGGGCATCTGCAATTGTTAAAATAGAACCGTCAATATCTGTTTTTACTTCATATCCGTCTACATGAGCAGGAATGTAAATATCATCTCCTTTACGCTCCAGGGTAATTCCAAGTTTTCTGAAAGTATTAGGGATTACTCCTAAGTTATCCCAACTTACATCTTTTATCGTGATTTCTGATTTTGTCATTGCAGCAAGACCAATCCAACTTCCTATTTCAATCATATCTGGAAGAATTCTATGCTCACAACCGCCTAAACTTTCAACACCTTCAATAGTCAATAAGTTAGACCCAACACCTGTAATTTTAGCTCCCATGGAGTTTAACATCTTACATAGTTGTTGCAAATAAGGTTCACAAGCAGCATTGTAAACTGTTGTTTTCCCTCTGGCCAAAACGGCAGCCATAACAATATTAGCAGTTCCGGTTACGGATGCTTCGTCTAGTAACATATCAGAACCTTTCAATCCTTTAGGCGCTTCTACACCATAAAAATGATCTTCTCTATTGTAACGGAATTTTGCTCCAAGATTTATAAATCCTTCAAAGTGAGTATCTAATCTTCTACGTCCAATTTTATCACCACCTGGTTTTGGAATATATCCTTTTCCAAATCGTGCCAAAAGTGGTCCAACAATCATAATAGAGCCACGAAGAGAACCGCCTTCTTTCTTAAATGCTTCGGTTTCTAAATACGCTATATTCACTTCATCGGCTTGAAAAGTATAAGAGCCAGATCCAGTTTTTTGAATTTTAACTCCTAAGTTACCTAAAAGCGTAATTAGTTTATTGATGTCAATAATATCAGGAATATTATTAATAATCACTTTTTCAGGAGTTAAAAGAACAGCACATAAAATTTGTAATGCTTCATTTTTGGCTCCTTGTGGCGTAATTTCTCCTTTAAGACTAATGCCGCCTTCTATTTTAAAAATTCCCATTTTTTTTTACAATTATTAATTATGAATGAATAAACTATGAATTGATAAACTACGATTTTTTTAAATTCATAACTTATAATTGATACCTTATAACTAAATTTTATAACGGTTTTCTATTTTGATTTTTGTGAATTGGATTTGATTTTCCCGTTTTTGTATTTTTATTACTTTGAATTTTTGGCGGACCAGCGGGTAAGATTTTGTTAGAAACTCGTTTATTGGTTCGTAATAAATCAGTGGTATTTAATAATTCCTCTGTACTTTGAATCAAATTCAACTTGCCATCTGACAATTCGTATAAATGTTCAAAAATGACATCATCTTTAACAGTGTCTTTGTTCCAACTCAAATAGGATTTTTTCATGTGATTAGCGATCACTTTCACTAAAGCACTTTTCATTTCACCATCTTCCCATTTATTAGCTACATCAATCATGTATTTTATGTTGTTGCCGTAATATCTGTATTTTGGAAAATTTTGAGGATAACTTAATACATCCGGTTTCAATTGTAATACTTCACGGGATGGAATTGGATATGGAGAATCAGCCACTAATTTAAAATCAGACATAATAAAAATCTGATCCCACAACTTGTGCTGAAAATCAGGAACATCACGCAAATGTGGATTCAAACTTCCCATAACTTGAATAATGTATTTTGCCGCTTTGTTGCGTTCTACTTCATCTTCAATTTTAGTCGCTTGATCAATTAATTTTTGCAAATGGCGTCCATATTCTGGAATAATCAAATGCGATCTTTCCGCATTATATTCCAAATGATGAACCACATCGTTCGAGTTTTCTTTAATATATTTTGAATTCATATTCGAATGTATATTTTTTAATCTTACATGCTCTTTTTCGAAGATTTGCAATCATTCGATTGTATATGCATCAAAATTTAGTTTTATATCTAAAGAGAAATAATTCCCTTAATAGTAGATACTTCTAGGTATTTATCTACTATTTCTTGTGAATCTTTCATGGTTACGTCAATAGATATACTAGTAAACTTACCCGTCTTAGATTTTGTCGTTTTTATAACCGCTCCCATACAATCAAAAGCCAGTTGAACACGTTCGATATTGTCATCTTCTGTTGGCACAATAAATTTAAACAAGTATTCTGCCGGCCATGTATTGCTTAGGTCTAGCTCTACTTTTAATCTATCATAAAATTCTTCAGTGTTCTTATCCATTTTTATTTAAAAATAAAAGCAAATATACAGTTTCAAACGTAAATTATGAATTTTGAATTATGATTTTTTACCTAATATTATTTTAACCGCAATCATTTTTTCAAATCCCAATAAGTTTAAGTAAATTTGCCCCTTATTTTTTAAAGGTGCAGAAAGAAATCATAGTTATCATTGGCGGTCCAGGAACAGGTAAAACAACTATCATCGATGGATTGATAGCCAAAGGACATTGTTGTTATCCCGAAATTTCACGGGAAGTAACTTTGGAAGCAAAAAAACAGGGAGTCGAGCAATTATTCCTCGAAAAACCACTATTATTCAGCGAGTTACTACTTGAAGGAAGAAAAAAACAGTTTCATAACGCTTCTAAAGAGCCACATGAAATCGTTTTTATTGACCGGGGAATTCCAGATGTTTTGGCTTACATGCATTATATTGGCGATAGCTATCCTACGTCTTTTGACATCGCTTGTCGCGAACATATGTACTCAAAAATCTTCATTCTTCCGCCTTGGGAAGAAATTTATATTAGTGATCACGAACGTTATGAAAACTTCGAACAAGCTAAACTTATCTATAATCACCTTACAGAAACGTATCAAAGTTACGGCTACGAACTCATAGAAGTTCCTAAAGACAACCTAGATAACAGAATTCTTTTTATCTTAGATGAAATTTCTAAATAATTTCGAGTTAAAAAGTTACAATTTGAGATTTTTTCTACGAATTGAAATCTGTAATCTATGCAAGAAGCGTTAGCTATTCTTCAAAAATATTGGAAACATGACAAATTCAGGTCGCTGCAAATGGAAATTATTGATTCCGTTTTAAGTGGTCATGACACTTTTGCATTGATGCCAACCGGCGGAGGAAAATCTATATGTTTCCAGATTCCGGCAATGATGAACGAGGGAATTTGTCTAGTAATTTCGCCATTAGTAGCGCTAATGAAAGATCAAGTTGCTAATTTGCAAAAGCGAAACATTAAAGCCATTGCATTAACCGGTGGCATCAGATCCGAGGAAATGATTGATTTGCTGGACAATTGTCAATTCGGTAATTATAAATTCCTCTATTTATCTCCCGAACGCTTACAATCCGATTGGATTTTGGACCGAATAAAAAGCCTTCCTATAAACTTAATTACCATCGATGAAGCGCATTGCATATCACAATGGGGACACGATTTCCGACCTGCTTATTTGAAGATTTCGGCATTAAAAAAACATTTTCCAAAAGTATCTTTCCTTGCGTTAACGGCTTCTGCAACTCCAAAAGTCAAAGCAGAAATCATCACTGAACTTGGATTGCAAGATGTAAACGTTTTTGAGAAATCATTTGCAAGAGAAAATATCGCCTACATGGTTTTTGAAGTAGAAGACAAACTTTTCAGAATAGAACAAATCCTGAAGAAAAACCCAGAATCATCAATCATTTATGTTCGAAATAGAAAATCCTGTCTGGAAATTTCCTCTCAATTGAATGCGTTAGGATTTAAAGCAACGTATTATCACGGCGGACTTTCGTCCAAAGAAAAAGATAAAAACATGCAATTGTGGATGAATGAAGACGTTCAGGTTATTGTGGCCACCAACGCCTTTGGGATGGGAATTGACAAATCCAATGTAAAAACCGTAATACACATTCAATTACCCGAAAATTTAGAGAATTATTACCAAGAAGCTGGACGTGCTGGAAGAAATGGCGAAAAAGCCTATGCCGTTTTACTAACAAGCCCTTCGGATATAATTCAGGCTGAAAACCAATTTATAAATATTCTTCCAGATAAAAAGTTCTTGAATCTCATGTATGTCAAACTCTGCAATTATTTTCAGATAGCTTACGGAGAAGGAATCAACGAGCAGTTTACATTCAATTTGCATCATTTTTGTTTGAAGTATGAATTCCCCACATTGAAAACGTACAATGCAATGCAATTTCTGGACAGACAAGGAATTATCAATTTGTCTCAAGAGTTTTCTGAAAAAATTACATTACAATTTCTTATTCCTTCCAAAGAAGTGATTCGGTATATGAGTTTGAATCCGAATGACGAAGAAATTATTTTAGCAATATTGCGAACCTATCCCGGGATTTATGAAATGCAAACCGCTTTCAACCTGCAATTGATTGCCAAAAAATCAAATCACAAGGAAGCTGAAATACAAGCGGTCTTACATAAACTGAAAGGAAAAGAAATTATTGAGTACCATTCGAAAAATAATGATTCCACATTAATTTTTAATGAAGTTAGGGAAGATGAAAGAACTATCAGTAGGGTTTCAAAATATTTAGAAAATCAAAATCAACTAAAGAAAGAACAACTTCAATCGGTTCTGAATTATATTACCGAAAAAAAGGTTTGCAAGAACAAGCTGATTTTGAATTATTTTGGAGAAAAAACCGATGTTGATTGTGGAATATGTTCCTATTGCATTACCAAGAAAAACAACAAAAAAGACAACACGTCACTTTCTGCAACAATCATAGCTTTATTACAGTCCGAAGATTTAAATTCGAGAGACATACAAAACAGAACTAAAAATAACCCTGACGAAGTTATCTTTGCACTTCAGAATTTATTAGAAAATAACACAATTTTGGTTAAACCAAATAATAAATATACTTTAAAATCATAATGGAAAAATTACGAATTGTTTTTATGGGAACGCCCGAATTTGCAGTGGGAATATTAGATACCATACTCAAAAACAACTACGAAGTTGTGGGTGTCATTACTGCCGTTGACAAACCTGCGGGTCGTGGACAAAAATTAAAATATTCAGCAGTAAAAGAATATGCGCTGGCTAACAATCTTACTTTATTACAGCCAGTAAATCTTAAAGACGAAACTTTCTTATCAGAATTGAAATCGTTGAACGCTAATTTACAAATCGTAGTTGCCTTTAGAATGTTGCCAAAAGTAGTTTGGGAAATGCCGGGGTTAGGTACTTTCAATCTTCATGCATCAATCCTACCGAATTATCGCGGAGCAGCGCCAATAAACTGGGCAATAATAAATGGAGAGACAAAAACGGGTGTGACTACTTTTTTTATTGATGACAAAATTGATACCGGCGCAATGATTTTAAGTGCCGAAACACCTATCAATGAAACCGAAAATGCTGGTCAATTGCATGACCGATTAATGGATCTTGGAAGCAAGACTGTTGTTGATACTTTGGAGATGATTGAAAAAGGCAATGTATCCACAATTATTCAAAAAGACACTGCCGATATTAAAACGGCTTACAAACTTAATAAAGAGAATTGCAAAATTGACTGGACAAAACCAGCTGTAGAAATCAACAATCTAATTCGAGGTTTGAGTCCATATCCAGCAGCTTGGTGTTCCATTCAGGACAAAAATGAAGAATGGAATGTAAAAATATACGAAGCTAAAATTGTTTTAGAAGATCATAACTACAGCATTGGAAGTTTGATTTGTACCAAAAAAGAAATGAAGATTGCGGTAGAAAATGGATTTATTCAAGTGCTAAGTTTGCAGTTTCCAGGCAAAAAGAAGATGAATACCGCAGAATTACTTAATGGAATTACATTTTCGGCTGAAGCAAAAGCTCATTAACATCAATAAAAACGGGCATTTTATTGATTTTAACAAGAAACAGCTTTCGTATTATTAACAAAAGAAATAAGTTATTAACAAAACAAACTAAAATCAAGCAAAACACTTGCAAGGAACGTATTTCCAACTAAATTTGTGTATTAACAATTTTTTTAACCAACAATTAATAACTAATTATTATGAACAAATCAGAATTAATCGATGCTATCGCTGCTGATGCAGGAATTACTAAAGCTGCAGCAAAATTGGCTTTAGAGTCGTTTTTAGGTAATGTAGGCGGAACTTTGAAAAAAGGAGGAAGAGTATCTTTAGTAGGATTCGGATCATGGTCGGTTTCTGCTAGAGCTGCAAGAGACGGTAGAAATCCTCAAACAGGAAAAACTATCCAAATCGCTGCAAAAAATGTGGTGAAATTTAAAGCAGGTGCAGAATTAGAAGGTGCGGTAAACTAATTTTAGTTCCCCCAATATAATAAAAACCTTCCAGATGGAAGGTTTTTTTATGCGTTTCAACAATTTTATTTTGTATTATTATAATAAAAAACTTAAATTTAATAAAAAAAACATTCCGATGATTACAGATAAACTAAAGAAAGGCTATTTGCTCATAGCAGAACCTACCATAATTGGGGATCTATCATTCAACAGATCGGTAATATTATTAGCTGATTACAATGCAGAAGGATCAGTTGGTTTTATAATTAACAAACCCTTGAAGTACACCATACATGATTTAATCCCGGATATAGACGCGCGATTTAAAATTTATAATGGCGGGCCGGTAGAGCAAGACAACCTCTACTTTATTCATAACATTCCAGATTTGATTCCTAATAGCATCGAAATCTCCAATGGAATATACTGGGGAGGTGATTTTGAGTCAACCAAAGAACTCATCAATAAAGGCGCAATTAATAACGATAATATCCGATTCTTTCTAGGTTACACAGGTTGGGATGAAAACCAATTAGAAAATGAAATGGAAAGCCACTCCTGGATTATTACCGCAAACAGCTATGAAAATAAAATAATTGGAAAATCAGCAACACATTTCTGGAAAGAGCAAATTATCGAATTAGGCGGAGAATATCTCATTTGGTCCAATGCTCCTGAAAATCCATACTTAAATTAGGTCGTACTAATCATTTCATTAAGTTTCTCTAACAATTCAACAGATATATTCGTACTGAATTCTTTTTTTCGGTATTGTGTTATCGGTTGAATTCCTTTTATGACATTTGTAATAAATAATTCATCTGCTTTTTGAAGGTCAAATGGTGAGATTACTTCTTCTACAACTTCTAAATTTTTTATTTTTTTAGCTAAACTTAAAATTTGTTTTCTCATGACGCCATTCAAACATCCTTCAGAAACCGGAGGAGTAGTTAGTTTGTTGCCTTGTAGCATAAAGATATTACCTTGTAATGCTTCAACAACATTTTTACTATCGTTCAACAACAGACAATTATCCAGACCGTTTTCATGAGCAAAAATGCTTCCTGTAATATTTATGATTTTATTGGTCGTTTTAATCGATGAAAGCAATTGTTTTGTAATGTAAAAATCTTTATACAAATCAACTTCATAGTATTTTTTTTCAATTGAATAAAACGTATTTTCAAGGGCTAATGAATGAATAATAAAAGATACCGTATTATTTTGTGGTAAATAATATCCACCATCATTTCTATAAACGGTAATTCGAGCACGAGAAGAGTGAACCACTTGATTTTTTGCAACTAAAGAAAGTATTTGTTCTTCAAGATACTCCATGGTAAAATTCATCGGAATTTCCATTCGAACGACACGCATTGAAGACATTAACCTAAAATAATGATCCTCAAGAAAAAGAATTTTATTGTTTATTATCTTAACCGTTTCAAAAACGGCATCACCATATAAAAAAGCTCGGTTTTGTGTCAATATATTAGCATCCTCAGATGCAATAGTCCCATTAAAATTAATCATAAAAAAGCCCTAAATTTTATTCAGGGCAAATATAAGTTATAAAATACTATTTTACTATACAGAACCAATTAGATGTTTAAGGTCTGATATCTGATTTTCCCACAACAGTGTAGCTTCATCAACCTCATCTTTATCAGCAAAATCGACTACCATTAGAGAAACATCTTTGGTAAGCTCATCCACTAAAATATGTAACTCAAAAAAGTATTCCGTATCTTTACTGTTATCATCAACCCATTTAAATTTTACTTTTTCACCTGTTTTCTTTGAAGCAAGTCTAGCTTTTTCTTGTGAATCATTCCAAATAAAAGTAAAAAACTCACCACGAGAATTTACGTTATCAGCAAACCATTCAGATAAACCTGACGGTGTCGATATATATTGATACAATAATTGAGGCGAAGAATTTATGGGAAACTCGATTTCGTAACGTACTTTTTGATCCATGAGCTACATTTAATTTTTTCGAAATATATAGAATATAACTCCGAAAAAAAAGCATTTTCAAAAATATTTTTTTTTATTAAAAATATGCTTGCAGGCATTAATTTTATTTTTATATTTGCACCCGCATTCAGGGATGGTTGTCCACCCAAAATCATGGCGAGATAGCTCAGTCGGTTAGAGCGCAGGATTCATAACCCTGAGGTCCCGAGTTCAAATCTCGGTCTCGCTACCAAAGCAAAAACCCTAACATCAATATGTTAGGGTTTTTTTATGTTTGAAATTTTAAATATTCTTCAGAGCTCAACCTTAAGAGTGACGAAAAAAACAGTTAAGAATTTGTTTCTAATACCCTCAGTACGCCTACTTTTCTTCAACAAAAGGTTAATAACTATTTATTATAAAATACTAACAACAAATTTCTTTCTGAAGTAATTTTACAAAAATGAAAATATAAAAACTGAATCTGAGAAAATTTCTAACCTTTGAAGCAAGTGCCAAAAACTGTGGCTTGTTTTTCTATTCCTAAAGAGTGACAATTATTGGGGTTATTGTCTAAATAAAAATATATGGTTGTATTATATCATCTACATAAACTAAATTTCATGGATTCAGATACTTTTATTTTTTGCCTCGAAGCCGTTCCTGATATAGAAACTGACGCTATTACAGAAGTAGTCAAAAACTTAGAACAATTAGCCTTTCATCAAGGTATTACAAGTATTTATAAAACATGTGATACGATTGAAGGACTAGAAGAAAGCTTACATTCATTGCTTTATGACGATCATAATTTTACCAATTATGAAATAATCTACTTAGTGATGCAAGGCGAAGGAAACAATATTTGCCTCAATGAATATTACTACAGTTTAGAAGAAATAGCCGAGCTTTTTGAAGGGAAAATGAAAGGGAAAGTTTTACATTTTGCCAATGCAAAAGTATTGGACTTGAGCCAAGAAGAAGCACAATATTTTTTAGATATTACAGGAGCACGAGCTGTTTCCGGTTATGGGGCAAAATTCAATACCTTAACAAGCAGTAATCTTGACAAAGCTTTCTTTAGTTTATTTGAAGAGCTGGACGATGTTGTGGAAATTGTAGAAGAGTTACATCAAAAACACTATGCCCTTTGCAAACTCCTCGATTTTAGATTGTATTATTAAAATGGAGGTTACCATTGTTGAAAGTTAGTCAATAGCATAGTTAAATAAATTACCACTAAATTCTATACTTTTGAGAATTATTTGTTTTAGTTAAAACAATTTCAATACTATAGCTTATACTGCAATATTTATAAATTCCATTGTGATGAAAGATTTAAAAAAATACAGTACTAAAACAAAAGCCTCTTTTGTGTTACTGATTGTTATGTTTATCATCCTATTGAGTAATTTGAATACACAACAAAACTCTAAAAGAACAAATGAGCATATCAATACAATCTACAATGATCGATTAGTTGTTGCTCGCTATATATTTCAATATGCAAATGAGCTTTATTTCATAAAAGCAAACGCTGTAGCAACAAAGCTAAATGAAGTCCAAAAAAAAGAGCACATCGCGGAGGCATTAAAAAAAATTAAAAACATAGATAAATTATATCTAAAAACAGTTTTAACTCCCAAAGAAAAAATATCTTTTACTACATTTCTAGCTTCTTGTTCTGCGATTAATAAAGAGACTAAAAATAAAAACTGGAATCAAGTTAACAACACTAGTAATCAAGCTTTACAAACATTGGAGCTGCTGTCACAAATTCAGAGTAAAGAAGGCAAATCAAAATTGACAAATTCAAATACCTTGCACAACGACAACAATCTTATGGGTCAACTTCAAATTGCTTTGCTAGTCATTTTAGGCGGCATAACCTTATATTTATTGATGTCTAAGAAAACTAAAATAAGCATCAAAATACCTGAACCTCAAAGTATGAATTAATTATAGGCTAAGAAATATTTATGAGCTAAGAGAATAACATCATAACCGCTAAAGCAAACAGTATTCAAAATAATAACCTAAGGTTGTTAAATATCAGTCACCTTAACAAGACAAACCCCTGAGCAAAGATTGCTTAGGGGTTTGTATTATACTCTAATACAAAAAGCTTAAAAGCTTAATTTTCATTCAGATAAAATAGTATTTCAATCAAAAAATCAATCATAGAAATACTTAATTAAAAAAATAGATAAACGAAATTAAGATTAAACTCTATTTAGTCTTAATTAGGATAACACCACTGCCACCTTGAGCTCCATAAATAGAGGCTGCAGCATCCTTTAATACACTTATACTTTTTACATTATTAGGGAAAATATAGTCAATACTTGAAACGATAACTCCATCAACCACAAATAAAGGTTCTGAGATATTGTTAATTGAGCTCACACCTCTAATAGTTATTTTATTATTTCTTGTGACAGTAACTCCAGCTAATCGTCCTCGTATTAGGTCATATATAGTATTATAAATAATTGAGCTTTTATCGTTTTGAGCATCTAATTTTTGAGTTGCATTAACTTTGTACTTTTGATCCACTTCAGAATAACCAATACTAATATCATCGCCATTTTTGGCTCGATCTTTTATCGATTTTTGCGATTCTAAAAACATGAAATTCATTACATTTTCATTATTAAATTTAGAAGACAATAAACCAAATTTATAGGAGTATACATTAATAACTGCTACTTTTTCAGGAAGTAAAACTTCAAAGTCCCCTTTACTATTGGTCGTGACATTTGAATAAATAGAATCTAAATATATCCTGGCATTTGCCACTGGTTTATTCTTGTAATCCATAACTTTTCCCGACAGCTTGTTTTGGGCATAACCAAGACCAACAAATACTAAGAATACAACTACCAATAATCTCGAAATTTTCATAATGCTATAATTTATAAATATTATTAAATGTACTAAAAAAGTAATATCAAAATTATTTTTTTATTGAAAAATAATTGTTCGAGGGAATGGGTAATCCTTTAATAATGTCCCGTCCTAAAAAAGCGATACAGATTATTAGATAAAATTAAAATATTAAACAGTAGCAAAGACGTTTTTGCTACTGTTTTTTGTTTTGTAGGTTCTCATATAAATTATAC
>NZ_JBLVPN010000012.1:0-64801 GCF_048286615.1 Flavobacterium pasteuri
ATTGGCACCATCTTCTGTAAGTGGTGTAGCGCTTTGGTCGTCATCATTGGCAACTGGTGCATCATTTACTGCCGTTACTACAAATGTTATAAGAGCTGTATCGCATAAACCAGCTGGGTCACATAAATTATATGTTAATGTTGCTGTTCCGTTGAAGTTGGTTGCAGGATCAAAAACAAGATCACCTGTATTGATGTCTAAAGTCCATACACCTTGTGCGTTTGTAAATGAATCTTGAACTCCAGCTGTAGCTGTGTCTAAATCAACACTAAATTGTCCAACACCATTTAATGGTCCCGAAGGATTCCCTTCTACATCAGTATCGTTTGTCAATAAATTTACAATCCCATTAATATCATCTTCAGATAATGGATTTGCAGATTCATTATCATCATTTGCTATTGGTGCGTCATTTACTGGAGAAACAACAAAAGTAATAAGAGCCGTATCGCATAAAGCCGATGGGTCACACAACTCATACGTTAAGGTAGCTGTTCCGTTAAAGTTATTTGCTGGATCAAATGTTACTTCGCCTGTTGCTGGATTTAATGTCCAAACGCCCTGTGCATTTGTTAGTATACTTTGAACACCTGAAGATGTAGTATTTAAATCTATAGTAAATTGTCCCGATCCATTTACAGGTGCTGTAGGATTACCTGTTAAATCTGTATCATTTGTAAGTACATTAACTGTACCATTAGCTCCATCTTCTGCAAGAGGCGATGCACTTTGGTCATCATTATTTGCAACTGGTGCATATTGATACAATCCAAAAGAATTATCGCAATCTGAATTATTTACACCTACAAATGCTATAGGGTATGCAACTGGTGTAGATGTCTGTGAGTAACCATTTGCAATAGGTGTTTGTAATTGCACAATATAATTTCTATCATAATATGATTGTATTTGTACATTATCAAAAATAACACGTTCTGTTGTAGCAAAAGTAGCGTTATTGGATTCTCTAAAGCGAATACTTGTTGTTGAAGAAATTAAACCTGTGGGGATAGTAAAGGCCTCACTTCCTGTTGCCACTGCTGTTGTGTTATAAGTAGTTAGCGTCGTCCAAGGGCCAGCTGTGGAAGAAGCAACTTGAACTTCTACAAAATCTGTCGTAGCACTATTGAAAGCCGTCTTGTCGTATGTATAAGTAAGAACTGCGCTTGAAGCGTTTGCAATATTAGCAGACCTTAAAGCACCTGCTTGTGTGGTAGCACCATTTCCTTGTATTTGTAAACCGGCAGCAACAACTCTAATATTGTTTGCATTAAAAGCACCCGCATCAACTATTTTAGTCCAATCTGTCGCCCAATTCAAAGTACCATTACTACCTGTTGCACTTCCTGGGGTAGTAAACTCATCGCGCTGACGGAAATCTTGATTAATATTAAACTGATAAAAACCTAAATTTCCTGTATTAGAACTTGCAACAGTTTGTATTAAATTGTCACCAGCACTAATTACACTATTTTTATCTAAATCTTCATAAAGCTGAACATTAATGTTACCAAGTCCTGTTTCACCAGGATTAGATTGACCGTTAATATTAGAATCTAAATACACCGTACCACATACCGTATTTTGACCTGCAACAACTGGAGCAACAGTGCTAATGTATACAGTAGCAATATCGCAAACACCTTGATCCGGAGATGTAGCGCAAATTTGGTAATTAAAAGAATCTGTACCAACAAAACCCGCATTAGGAGTATAAGTAACTGTTCCATCAGGATTTAAAACTGCCAAACCATTTGCAGGTTGAGAAATTAATAGTACACTTAATGGATTTAAAGTAGCTAGAAATGCTGCATCATTATTTGCTACATTTATATTAATTGGTGTAGTTGGTGCGGTAACACGTCTATCGTCTGTTGCGAAAACTAATTCAGATAAACATTTTGGCTCTATTGTATACCCTACATCTAGTGCAGGAGATCCTGCAGGCGTTCCTCCAAAAGGTCTCTGACCCCAAACGGCAGCCATTGGCACCTCATTACAATTGTAAATAGCCATACCGGTATTGTCACGATCTGGATCTAAAATTAATTGAGATTGCAATTGATTTACTGTAAAAGACACATCATAAAAAGCACCACACGGACTTTGATTAGGTCCTGTAGATACATTACCATCATATTTTACATATATAGTAGTATTTGCAGTAGGTGTAATCCAAACTGGACTATAATTTGCAGAACCATCAGATGAACCTGGTGCCCATGCTAAATTAACAAAACTAGATAAACGTGATTCTGGAATTAAATTATAAGCCCAGTCAAAACCAGTACCCGCAGGGTCGGCATCTACAATACCTACCGCAGTGTATGACTCGCTTCCTGCACTTACAAATTTTGTTGCAGAGGCAGTGTTAGCATTATAAAAGTTGATACCGTTATCACCTGGTACTGTTATTGTACCAGAAAGCGGAGCTGTTCCACTTCTTGTCCAATTTATGGTAATAGGATCAGGATTAGGGTTTACGAAATAAATATAAACAGGTGTTGGCGTTGTTGTATCTGTAGAATATACAGGAGAGTAATAGGTACTTCCATAAAATTGACTAGGTAGAATAGGAATATTACGTGTACCATACGTATCTATACCTCCAAAAAGCAAATCTAGACCTACATTTTTATTAGCACTAACACGAGCACCTGCCTTTATATCATTAGCATTATTTACATCCGTAGGTGCTGTTTCATTACCTGGAGTTCTTGCAGTACCATTATAAAACCAAACTTCTCCTTGGTTTAAAGTAGGTGAAGTAACATCATTAGTACCATCCCCGTTATAATCAAGCTGTACAATTGTACCATTTTCTTGTGCTCGTACAAAAAGACCTGTATATTTAAAAGAACCTGTAGGACCAGCCGTAACATTTTCTCCAAAAGGCAAAACAAAAAACTGTCCAAAACGAGAGGTATCGGCCACATTGGTTTTTACGTTTTGTACATTAAATAAAGGTGTTGCTCCCACAAGTCCATTATCCCCAGAAACTTTCACAACCGAAATGTTTGCTGTAGAAAAAACTTTGTCTTTTCCATCAAATACTACTGTTGATGTAGGTCTGTTCCAAGGGAAATTACTATCTATAGTGATTACACCACCGGGAGGAATAATATCTGTAGGATATCCAGGCGCAGTACCATTCGTTAAAATACCATCACCCCAAACAAGTGTTGAGGGCTGTACCGGACTGTCTATACTTACTTCATACCCATCTTCCCAATGGTCATAAAAAATTACCGTTTTAGGATAAGGTACTGCAAAACTTACAATACTCCTAGCTTGAGCAGTTAAGTTATTTGCACTAGCTGCACTTATTAAACTTTGACGCAATTGCGTATCGTTTTCAGGAAAAGGCAGGTAAAATGTTTTGGATTTATTTGCTTCACTACAAGGGTCATCAAGTAATTGAGCTACTTCTACAGTAACAGTAGCCGTTTTACAAGTAACCGGAAACGTGGAACAAACTTGATAAGTAAATGTATCAGTACCAAAAAAGGAACCAAAAGAAACGTATGTGATTTGCCCGTTTGCACCAACTTGCAATAATCCACCTTCAGGCTCCGTAACAATACTCACAGAAGTTGGATCTACATTACATAAATCATTAGTAAGCACATTAAACGCAACCGGAGTACCTTGTGTCGTTGTATAGCTATCGTTTACGGCTATAACGCTTGTGTTTGATATAGTATGTGTAGCAGTAGCAGTAAAACCACAAGCAGTAGCTGTGGCTGTTATTGTTAATGAACCTGTGTACAATGCTGCAAAAGTAACCTCACCAGTAGCACTATTTATAGTATTACCTCCTACTAGACTTAAATTATCTAAACTATAAGAAATACTAGTTGCATTACTAGAAGTTGCAGTATAAGTCGCTGTACCAGCGCCACGACAACGTTCTGAACTATTACCTAATAAAAATACAGGTGTATTTACTGAAGTAATCACAGATACTGTATGTGACGCACTAGGAGAACCACATCCATTTGAAGTTGCAGTTATAACACTATTACCAGTGTAACTAGCAGTGTATGTAACTTGACCTGTTGCAGCATTTATTGTATTTCCAGCAGCTAAACTTGTAGCATCGAGCGTATAGACAATATTAGTTGAATT
Organism: Flavobacterium pasteuri; assembly: GCF_048286615.1. Taxonomy (NCBI): domain Bacteria; kingdom Pseudomonadati; phylum Bacteroidota; class Flavobacteriia; order Flavobacteriales; family Flavobacteriaceae; genus Flavobacterium; species Flavobacterium pasteuri. Next base: position 4,129 of record NZ_JBLVPN010000012.1, read on the forward strand.
TGGCGCTGTTGCACTGTATGTTACATTACCAGCTCCTGCACATCTTTGTGAAGCACTACCCAAAGCAAATACGGGCGGACCAGCAAGAGCAGATGTTGTTATTGTGTGTGTTGCAGTTGCACCGGTACAACCAGGAGAAACAGCATTAGCAGTAACTGTACTAGAACCTACCCATGCGGCTGTAAAAGTTACCTCTCCTGTTGCTGCATTTATAGTATTACCAGCTGCTAAACTTGTAGCATCAAGAGTGTATGATATAGAAGTAGAATTAGCAGAAGTTGCAGCATAAGTTGTAACACCTGAAGCTTGACAACGCGTAGAGGAAGTACCTGAAGTAAAGACAACCGGTCCTACTGCACAAGTATAAGTAATAACTACTCTACCCACTGCACCCGCAGCACCCGCAGTACCAGAAATATCATTAGATCCTCCACCACCTCCGCCAGGAAAGAAACCTGTAACACCAGTACTGCCGGTTCCATTACCACCATTACCACCATTTGCAGGAGCTATCCCACCTGCGCCGGCATTACCACCTCCATTAGTACCGTTTGCGGCAGAACCTGCAGAGGAACCACCACCACCACCACCGGTACCACCACCAACTCCACCGGTACCACCAGCAAAACGAAAAGTACCTATAGTTGCTGCAACAGTACCACCTGCACCACCGGCACCACCAACAGCACCACCACGACCACCCTGAGCAAATATATTTGTTGTACTACCTAAATAAGAATTACCACCAACACCCCCAGCATTTGAACCTGAGCCAGCGGTACCAGCTGCACCCACAACCACTGTATAATTGCCAGCGGTAGGATTGGTAAAGACAGTACGTGCATACGCACCACCACCACCACCACCACCACCATTCGTAGCAGTACTCGCTCCTGCACCACCCCCAGCACCCCATACTTCTACAGTGGCACTAGTTGTTCCAGCAGGTAATACAAAGGTAAAAGTACCCGCTGTATTATACTCTTGTACCGTTTGGGAAAAAATTTTGGTGGAGTTACCTAATAAAAGAAGAAAAAAAACAAAAAATAACCTAAAATTAAATAGTGAGTATTTTTGAAAACATCTCTTAGTAAAGTTGTACATACGCTATATTTATTATATGAATATTATATATTTTTATTTAAACCAATTAAATTTATTTTCTTTAATTGAATCAAAATTATCATTATAACTTAATGCTTAAAAACTAGCATTAACCATATTGCTATGATTAATAACTGGAAAGCATCATATTTAAATAGAAACCTAAACTAATGTCGTAACATGATAACTCAATTAGGTTCTAAATGAAATTTTTCTTTTATGTACGTCAAAAAACTATAAACGGTTTTGTAAAATACAAAAAAAAGAACATTTTTATTATTAAGGACAAAGTTTACAAAAAAAAACTTAAAAAAAAACAAAAAAACAAAAAACCTTTATAATTCTAGCTGTTTAATTGATTTGGCACTAGCAAAATGAATTTTTTAAGAAAAAAGCAAAACAAACTGAAAAAAATTCACACATAAAAAACTAATACCGATTTATTTTTTTAAAAGTATTTTTAATATTCATTAAAACTCATTTAAACTACTTGAACACGCTAAGAAGCTTTAAGCGCACATAAAATTAATATTAATAAGAAATACATAGAAATATATTCAATCAATAACAAAAAAGTGTCAACCAATAGAAATAGTCACAAAACACAATAAAATAATAATATTCTAAATTTAATCACAACCCTCGATTCCGCAGCTGTCTCCGTCGGTAGCATTTAATAGCGTTACTTTTGAATCAAACTTTCCTTCTTCCCATACTTTCTCTAATGTTTTCAGAAAAGTTTCCACATGCTGCGCACCAGAAACTGCATATTTATTATCGAAAACAAAGAAGGGAACACCTTGAACACCCACAGATTGCGCCTCTTCAATATCTTGCTGCACTTCATTTGCGTAAGCATTAGAATGCAATACTTCATCAATGGATTCAGCGTTCAGTCCTACTTCCAATCCCAATGCTTTCAATGTATCTAAATCATTTATATTCTTGCCATCGGTCAAATACGCTTTGAACAGTAATTCTTCTAAGTCATTTGCCAAATTATACTTTTTAGCCAAATGCAACAAGCGATGCGCATGCAATGAATTGGCCATAACCGCTTTTTCGAAATGGAAATCCAATCCTGAATTTTTAGCATTTTGAGTCATATTATCAAGCATCTCTTGTGCCCAATCGGTATCTTTTCTATATTTCTCTGCCAAATGCTCGACCATATTATCATCGGGAGAAGCAATAAAACTTGGGTCCAACTGAAAGCTTTTCCATTCAATTTCAACTGCATCTTTATGTTCGAAATTTTGTAAAGCACCTTCTATTCTCCTTTTTCCTATATAACAAAACGGACACATGATATCCGACCAGATTTGTATTTTTAATGTATTTCTCATCTTACTTCTTTTAATTAAACTCAAAAATCAATTGTGTGGTACAAAATTAATCAATTCTATTTTGAGCTTTTTTGTTTTAGTATTTAATTATAGATACTGAAATAATAAATATTTATTCAAATCAATAAAGCACCTTTGAACCAAAAAAAAACCATCAAAATTGCTCTTGATGGTTTTCTACATATTTTTCAAACTTTAGCTTAAGCCAATAAATCCAACACAAATGAAGGGAACAACCCTAATACGACATTCAAAACAATTGCTATAACGGCAACAGCATAAATAATAACCGGAGCTCCTTTTCTTTCTTCGTTTGGTTCTTTAGTGTACATCGCCAAAATTAATTTGAAGTAATAACCAACACTTATAATTGAATTTACTACAGCTACAATTACTAAAGCCAAGTAACCCGCTTGAATCGTTTGATTGAACAAAACCAACTTAGCAAAGAATCCTGCAAAAATTGGAATACCAGCCATTGATAGTAAAGCTGCCGTAAGAATGGCGGCTAACAATGGATTTGTTTTTCCTAATCCGTGGAAATTAACCACATCTTCGTTGTCTCTATTTTTACAAACGTATAAAATTACACTAAAAGCTGCGATTCCTGATAAAGAATACGCTGAGGCATAATACAACAAACTTCCAGCTGATGTAGACAAACTCAATAAAGTCATCAACATAAACCCAGCGTGGGAAACCCCTGAAAAAGCCAACATACGTTTTACATTCGTTTGTCTCAATGCCATAATATTACCAACGGTCATCGAAGCCATAGAAATAATAACCACTACCATTTTGAATGACTCTGAAACATCTGCATTCATAACAGATAATAATTTGTACAAAGTCGCCATCGCAACTACTTTCGCTAAAGTGCTCATCAATGCCGTTGTCAACGCTGGAGAACCTTCGTAAACGTCCGGTGCCCAGAAATGAAATGGAACTGCAGCAACTTTAAATAACATTCCGATTGTTACCAATACAATTCCTATTGGAAACCAAACTGGCAACTCAGCTGATTGTGATAATTCACTAATTTCAGTAACATCAAAACTTCCCATGGCACCGTAAATTAAACAGATACCAAAAAGAATGATTCCCGAAGCAAAAGATCCCATCAAGAAATACTTCATTCCAGCTTCGTTACTTTTTAAATTCATACGGTCACTTGCCGCAAGAATATAAAGCGCAATGGACAATACTTCAATTCCTAAAAAGAACATTGCTAAGTTTCCAAAAGAAACCATTGCCACTGCTCCTGCCAATAAAAATATTTTTATGGCAATATAATCAGAGATTTTAGATTGGTGATTTTCGTAAAAGTTATGTCCTAGAGCTACCAAGAAAATAGTAAGCACGATAAACAAAGACGAAAAAGTACTAGAAAATTTACTCACAACAATCATGTTGTTGTAGTAACTCTCCGTAGAATTAAATTCAGATATGGTTAAACCCAGCACTGCCAATAATCCAAGTATTGTTATTGGAACAATGGCTTTCCTTAAATTAAAAATTTCAAATAAAAGGCATAAAACACCTAATCCTATTATAGCTATTAATGTATTCATTTTTTTATTTGACTTAGTTAATTCGGTTTATTTGAGTTAAAATTTCTTCCAGACTTGGCGTAATCAAATCGGTAATTGGTTTTGGATACATCCCAAAAAAGAACAAAACACCAATTATAAGTACCAATGTTATTCCTTCATTGACAGTTACATCAGCAAAAGGCTTTGAATTGGTTTCTCCCAACATAGCATGTTGAAACATTTTCAACATATAATACGCTCCTAAAATTATGGTTGTTCCTCCTAAAATGGCAAACCAAATATTAATTTGTGAAAGACTGTATAAAACGGTGAATTCTCCAATAAAGTTAAAAGTAGTTGGTAAGGCAACAGATGCTAAAACCAAAATCAAAAACATCGAAGTGAATTTTGGTGATTGCGTACGAATACCGCCCATTTCAGCAATGGCTCTAGTTTCGTATCTTCTAAAGATAATTTCAGCGGCATAAAACAATCCAACAACTACAAATCCGTGTGCAATCATTTGTAAAACTGCACCACGCAATCCGTCTAATGTCAAAGTGTACGTTCCGGCTGCTATTAATCCAACGTGTGCCAAGGAAGAATACGCTAATAATTTCTTTAAATCTTTTTGTTTCAATGCTACAATAGATCCGTAAATCACACCTGCAATTCCAAGTCCTATGAAAATATACATGTATTCTTTGGCTGCCAATGGCGCCAATGGCAATTGCCAACGGACAACACTGTACAATCCCATTTTTAGCATGATACCAGACAAAAGCATGGTACCAACAGTTGGCGCTTTTTGGTACACATTTGCTTGCCAAGTGTGGAAAGGAATTAATGGAATCTTAATGGCATACGCTAAGAAGAAAGCCAAGAATATCCATAATTGTTCCGTTGCTGTTAAGTTCAACTTGTATAAATCTTCTAATAAAAGACTTCCTGCTTTTTGATACATATAAACAAAAGCAACCAACATAAATAAAGAACCTGCAAGTGTGTAGATAAAGAATTTAACTACCGCTTTTTTGCGTTCTTCAGTATCTCCGTTACCCCAAATTAAGGCGATAAAGTAAATAGGAATCAATGCTAATTCCCAGAAAATATAATACAACAAACCATCTGATGCCAAGAAAGTTCCTGCCATTGCAAACGCCATAAACAAGATTAAAGCATAAAATGATTTTGAATTTTTATAGTCATTTCCAAAAGAGGAAAATATAATTATTGGAGTCAAAACTGTGGTCAACAACAGCATTGCCATTGATAATCCATCTGCTTTTAGAGCAAAAGAAATATTAGGCTGCGTAATCCACTGGTTGATGAAACTGATGTTTTCACCTAAATTATAGTGATTTAATAATACAATAGAAGCGCCTGCAGCAGCTAATCCAAAAAACAAAGCCACTTTTGAAGCCAGTTTATCGCCTGCAAGAAAAGTTGCAAACGCACCAACCAAAAGTATAATTAATATTAGAGATACATTCATAGTATAAGATTATTGAGCTAAAAATAAATAAGAAACAATGGCACAAAGCCCTAATACGAAAACAAAAAGATAAAGACCAATGCTTCCATTTTGTATTTTCTTTCCTTGGTAACTTATTTCGTTGGTAACTTTTCCGAATCCAAAAACTAAAGCTGACAAACCAGTTTCTACAGTGTCCCTGAAAAAACGAGACAAGAAATTAATTGGTTTAACAAAAATAGCGTCATAAAATTCATCAACATAATATTTATTGTAAAGCACTTTAGAAAATCCTGTAATAGCAGCATCTTCTGTTGGAACTGTATTTTGTTTGATGTATTTGGCGTATGCAATACCAATTCCTACTAATCCACCCACAACAGCAATAGCCATCAAGATATATTCAGTAGTTCCTAAATGGTGTTCAGCGGTTGCTAATTTTGGTAAAATTGGAATCAAATAATGATTCAACCAACTGTTTCCAGGCAAACTAATCATACCACCGATGGTAGCCAAAATTGCTAAAACAATCAAAGGAATGGTAATCAAAGAAGGACTCTCGTGCAAATGGTGTTTTTGTTCTGCGGTTCCTCTAAATTCTTGGAAGAACGTTAAAAACATTAAACGGAACATATAAAAAGCAGTCATTATAGAGGCAACCGAAGCCACAACCCATAACGGAATATTATGATGGAAAGCCACTAATAAGATTTCGTCTTTCGAGAAAAATCCTGAGAATAATGGAACTCCGGAAATTGCTAAAGAAGCAATCAACATTGTTGCAAAAGTAATTGGCATAGCTTTTTTCAAACCACCCATGTTGAGCATGTCTTGTTCTCCGTGCAAAGCATGAATTACAGAACCTGAACCCAAGAACAAACAAGCTTTGAAGAAAGCGTGCGTGATTACGTGGAAAACAGCTACTTCATAAGCGCCTAAACCTAAAGCCAAAAACATTAACCCTAATTGAGAAACAGTAGAATAAGCCAATACTTTCTTAATATCATTTTGAACTAATCCGATAGTTGCAGCTACTAAAGCAGTAACCGCTCCAACTACAGCAATTATCGATTGCACATCTGGAGTCAAATCAAATAAGAAATTCAATCTGGTAATCATAAAAATTCCTGCAGTTACCATCGTAGCCGCGTGTATCAATGCTGAAACTGGTGTTGGACCAGCCATCGCATCTGGTAACCACGTATACAGTGGAATTTGTGCTGATTTACCGCAAGCTCCAATGAATAAAGCAAATGCAGCAACAGAAAGCCAATACATATCAAGATTTGTTGCACCAGCAATAGCCGTTTTTAAAGTAGCATAATCTAAAGTTGAGAATAAATTTCCAAGAATGAAAATCCCAACTAACAAGCCTAAATCACCAATACGGTTCATGATGAACGCTTTCTTAGCAGCGTCATTGTACTCTTGGTTTTTATGCCAGAATCCAATTAACAAATACGAACAAAGACCTACGCCTTCCCATCCAATGAACATTACTAATAAGTTACTTCCTATTACCAAAGTAATCATGAAGAATATAAACAGATTCAAATACGCGAAAAACTTGTGCATATTTTCATCATCGTGCATGTAACTGATCGAATACAAATGAATCAAAGACCCAATTCCAGTTACGAAAAGCAACCATAAAATAGATAATTGGTCCAATTGAAATCCAAAATCAACATTGAAATTACTGATTTGGATCCAATCAAAAAGTGAAATTCGAATTCCTTCCGGTTGCGCAGCTATTCCACTGAAGAAATAAGCAGTTACAATAAAAGAAACTATCACTGAAAGTGTTCCGATTATTCCTGAAAGTGATTTCCCAAGGCTTTTGCCAAAGAAAACATTGATTAAAAATCCTAAAAAAGGAGCAAGAACTAAAACTAAAGCTATATTGGTATTCATTTCCATTTATCCTTTTAAGTTTTTTAAATTATCGATAGTAATTGAACCTAAATTTCTAAAGATAGAAACCAGAATCGCCAATCCTACCGCAACTTCTGCCGCAGCAACAGCCATCGAAAAGAACACAAAAACTTGTCCTTGCGCATCTTGATGATAGGTCGAAAATGCTACAAACAATAAGTTTACTGCATTCAGCATAATTTCAATTGACATAAATACGATAATGGCATTTCGTCTGTACAACACTCCGAAAACGCCAATACAAAAAAGTATTACGCTTAGGAATATATAATTTTCAATACCAATGTGGTTTAAAATATTGTTCATCTTATTTTTGCAATTTTTCTTTTTTAGACAATAATACAGTTCCAATCATAGCAACCAAAAGTAATATAGAAGCAAATTCAAACGGAACCATATATTCATTCAGCAGTATTTTACCCAATACCTTTATAGATTGATAATCTTCGCCGGTAGTTACGTATTCTCCAACAATAGGTTTTGAGTTGATAAAAATGGTTATCAAAACCAAACAAATCAAACAAAAAGAAACAATAGCACCTAACCTTGTGATCCTTGGTTTATGCACTTCATGTTCTTCATTTAAATTCATCAACATGATGGTGAATAAAAACAAAATCATAATCGCTCCAGAATACACAATAATATGCACTATCGCCAAGAATTGAGAATTCAATAATAGATAATGACCTGCAATCGAAAAGAAACAAATCACTAAATAAATAGCGCTGTGAATCGGATTTTTGCTAAAAATTGTCAAAAATGCGGTTGCTAATGTGATAGCAGCCAATACACAAAAAATTATAAGTATCGTAGACATTAGTTAGCGTTTTTAAGTTGAGCGTTTTTCATTGCCATTTCCAGAGGCATGACCAATTTGTCTTTTCCAAAGATAAAATCTTCTCTTTCGTAACTAGACGGAACTAAAACTTTAGAAGTTGTCAGGTAAATGGCGTCTTTAGGACAAGCCTCTTCACACAATCCACAAAAAATACAACGCAACATATTAATTTCATATATCGACGCATATTTTTCTTCTCTGTACAAATGTTTTTCATCTGCTCTGCGTTCTTCAGCCTTCATCGTAATCGCTTCCGCAGGACAAGACAACGCACATAAACCACAAGCCGTACAGTTCTCACGACCTTGCTCATCACGTTTCAACATGTGCTGACCGCGATACACCGGACTCATTTCACGTACTTGCTCCGGATATTGAATCGTTACTTTTCTAGTAAACAAATGCTGAATCGTAATTATCAAACCTTTGACAATCGCAACAAGATACATTCTTTCCCAAAAAGTCATCTCCTTGTTAGAGACTTGCTTTTTTCTTCCCGATAAGGATATACTTTCTATTGACATTTTTTATTTTTATTTGAAGCTTAATCCTGCTATCCGTTTCAATCTTTATTGTTTTTTAAAGAAAAAACAATAAAGGATTTCCACTGCTATCAGGGCTAGGGCTTTTTCGGTACTGATTAAAATCCTAAATAAGTTGCAATTTCACTTCTCAAAATTACAATTCCGGTAATTATAATATTAATGATCGACAATGGTATTAATATTCTCCAACCCAAATGCATCAATTGATCGTATCTGAATCTTGGAATAGTCCAACGAACCCACATATAGAAAAATATGAATCCGCACAATTTGATAAACAAAGCACCAAATCCTAAAATGTTGGCAATATTTACACCCCAATTTTCAACCACCCAACTCATTCCAGGATAATTATAACCTCCAAAGAATAAAACGGCTAAAATAGTAGAAGAAATGAACATATTCGCATATTCAGCAAATAAATAGAATCCCATTTTCATTGATGAATATTCCGTATGATAACCTCCAATTAATTCACTTTCGCATTCCGCTAAGTCAAAAGGAGTTCTGTTCGTTTCTGCAAAAGCACAAATCAAAAATATAATAAAAGATAACGGTTGGTAAAAAACATTCCAGTTCATACCTGCTTGTTGTGCCGAAATCTCTCTTAAACTCAACGTTCCGGTCATCATTAACAAAGCAATCATCGAAAGTCCCATGGCAACTTCATAAGATACCATTTGCGAAGCAGCACGAACCGCACCCATCAAAGAGAATTTATTATTAGATGCCCAACCACCAATCATGATTCCGTAAACACCTACTGAAACAACTCCAAAAAAGTATAATAATCCAATGTTTAAATCAGTGGCCTGCAATAAAATATCTCTTCCAAACAAATGCAATTTATCTCCCCAAGGAATTACGGCACTGGTCATTAATGCGGTACTCATTGCAATTGCAGGACCTACAAAAAACAAAAATCTGTTTGGTGTATTTGGTTCAAATTCTTCTTTCGAGAATAATTTTAAACCATCGGCAAGCGGTTGAAACAATCCAAAAGGACCGGCTCTATTTGGTCCAACACGATCTTGAAGCCAAGCGGCAACTTTTCGTTCAGCCCAAGTGGAATACATTGCCATTAACATTGTCAAAGCAAAAACTGCAACAATAATGACACTTTTTTCTATGATAATAGTACTATCCATTATTACCCAAGCTTTTTTGATTAATAATGTCTTCTTCGGTCAATGGAATTTCGACCATGCTTATTTTCTTACGGTCTTCTTCTCTACCTAAAAGAATATTTTCTTCAGTAGCGATTTCCACTTTTTGTAATTTTCTGTTGTATTTATTTTGATTGATAACCGAATCTTTTTCGAATGCTCTTGGTCCTTCAATAGTCCAATCAGCTATGTCTTTGTGGTCAAAACGACATCCATTACAAATAAATTCATCTACTTCATGGTACTCATCTTTTCTTCCGGTAACACGTTGGATTTCGTCACCAAACATCCAAACAGTAGTTTTTCCAGAACAAGTAGGGCAATCTCTGTGTGCATTATAAGGCTTGCTGAACCAAACTCTAGATTTAAATCTAAATGTTTTATCAGTTAAAGCACCTACCGGACAAACATCAATCATATTTCCGGAGAATTCATTATCAACCGCTTTTGAGATACAAGTTGATATATTAGAATGATCTCCTCTATCCATTACTCCGTGTACACGATCGTCAGTCAACTGATCTGCAACCATTACACAACGGTAACAAAGGATGCAACGGTTCATGTGCAATTGAATATTTGGACCAATGTTTTCTGGCTCAAAAGTTCTTTTTTCTTCGATAAAACGAGTTTCTGATTTCCCGTGTTCGAAGCTTAAATTTTGCAAATCACATTCTCCTGCCTGATCACAAACCGGACAATCTAATGGGTGATTGATCAATAAAAACTCTGTTACAGATTTTCTGGCTTCGGTTACTCTCGGTGAAGATTTACTGTTCACTTCCATTCCGTCCATACAACCGGTAACACAAGATGCCATTAATTTAGGCATTGGTCTTGGGTCGGCTTCACTTCCTTTGGAAACTTCAACTAAACAACAACGGCATTTTCCACCGCTACCTTTTAGTTTAGAATAATAGCACATCGCTGGCGGAACTACTTCTCCACCTATCATACGTGCTGCCTGCAGGATTGTTGTTCCTGGTTCTACTTCTATGCTTTGACCGTCTATGGTTACTTTCATGTTTAAAGTCTTAACGTCTTAATGTCAAATGTCTTAATGTCGAATACATTTCGACTTCACTTCTTTTGACTGTCATTTAAATATTTTATAAATCCACTTATTAATTTTGAAATATCTGAAACATTCTCAAATAAATCGTCAAATTCTATTTTTGTAATATAATTTAAATCCAATGCTAAATACAATTGTGATCTTACTTCTGCAGAAGATGCTTTAGCCACGTACAAAAAATATATAAATTCTTTATCCGTGTTTCTTTCAAATCCTTCTGCAATATTTGATGAAATTGAAATTGATGCCCTTCTAATTTGCCTAACTAAATCAAAATCTTTTTTAAATTCTGCACCATTGGTTATTTCATAAATCCGTTTGTTGAAAATCCTTGATTTTTTCCAAGAATTAATTTCTTCAAATGAATTAAACCTTCCCATTTCCGTTATGACTTTAAGACATTGGACATTATGACTTTGGAGAAAGGCTCCGCAACAAAATGATCTCTATGTTTTATTTTTTCTGGGAAACGAATATGGTATTCAAACTCCTCTCTAAAGTGACGAATTGCCGCTGCCACTGGCCAAGCTGCTGCGTCACCTAAAGGACAAATGGTATTTCCTTCAATTTTACTTTGAATGCTCAATAGCAAATCGATATCTTCTTCACGACCGTGACCGTTTTCGATTCGGTGTAATACTTTTTCCATCCAACCGGTACCTTCACGACAAGGAGAACATTGTCCACAACTTTCATGGTGGTAAAAACGAGAGAAATTCCAAGTATTACGAACAATACAAGATGTATCATTGTAAACAATAAATCCGCCTGATCCTAACATAGAACCTGTTGCAAATCCACCGTCACTTAATGATTCGTATGACATCAAACGATCTTCACCGTTTGCAGTTTTGTAAATTAAATTCGCAGGTAAAACGGGAACAGAACTTCCTCCCGGTACAAATGCTTTCAAAGGTCTGTCAGAACTCATTCCGCCTAAATATTCATCAGAATTCATGAATTCGTAAACACTTAAACCCAATTCAATTTCATATACACCAGGATTTTTGATATGTCCTGAAGCCGAAATTAATTTGGTTCCTGTAGAACGTCCAATACCAATTTTAGCATATTCTGCACCTGTATTATTGATAATCCAAGGCACAGCGGCAATTGTTTCCACATTATTCACAACCGTTGGATTTGCCCAAAGTCCTGAAATTGCAGGAAATGGTGGTTTGATACGAGGATTTCCTCTTTTACCTTCCAAGGATTCAATTAAAGCAGTTTCTTCACCACAAATATAAGCTCCGGCACCACAGTGAACATAAAGTTCTAAATCATACCCTGAACCTAATATATTTTTACCCAAAAATCCAGCAGCTTTTGCTTCGTTAATGGCTCTTTCTAATATTTTATACACCCACATGTATTCTCCACGAATGTAGATGTAGGATAGGTTTGCACCCAAAGCATAGCTGGAAGTAATCATTCCTTCAATCAATAAATGAGGAATAAATTCCATCAAATAACGGTCTTTGAAAGTTCCTGGCTCTGATTCATCCGCATTACAAACTAAATGTCTTGGTTTTCCTGATTTTTTATCAATAAAACTCCATTTCATTCCTGCTGGGAATCCTGCTCCACCACGACCACGCAATCCTGAAGTTTTCACTTCCTCAACTACTTCGTCTGGCGTTAATGTTTTTAGGGCTTTTTCTACTGAAGCATAACCACCGTTTTGACGGTATACTTCGTAAGTTTTAATTCCTGGAATATTTATTTTGTCTAATAATATTTTTTGTGACATATTATTTATCGTGTAATATTATTGTATCGTTTTTGCAATCTTCAATTAACTGGTCGATTTTTTCTGCCGTCAAATGTTCTTTGTAAAAATCGCCTAATTGCATCATTGGAGCGTAACCACAAGCGCCTAAACATTCAACTCCTCTCACTTCAAACAGACCGTCTGGAGTAGGTTCACCCACTTTTACACCTAATTTTTCACAGGTATAATCCATTAAATCTTCAACCCCGTTCAAACAACAAGGAGAAGTTTGACAAAATTCGAACATGTATTTTCCAACTGGTCTTTGGTTGTACATCGTATAAAACGAAACTACTTCATAAACTTCAATTGGTTTAATCAAAAGGATTTCGGCTACTTTATTCATTAATTCAATACTCAACCAATTCTCGTGAGCATCTTGAACTTCATGTAAAACAGGCAATAAAGCCGATTTTCTTTTGTCTTCAGGATAATGACTAATCAATTCATTGATGCGGGTCATCAATGCTTCAGTCATATTTATTTCTTGTTTGTGATAAGTTCTTTCCATTTTTTTTTAAATCTGAAATCTAAAATTGTTAAGCAACAATCTGATATCTTTTAAGCGTCTAATTCTCCGGCAATAACATTTAAACTTGACAAAATAACAATTGCATCCGATAGTAATGAACCTTTAATCATTTCTGGATACGCTTGATAGTAAATAAAACAAGGTCTGCGGAAATGTAATCTATATGGAGTTCGACTTCCGTCAGTTACCAAATAGAAACCTAATTCTCCGTTTCCTCCTTCAACAGGATGATAAATTTCAGCAACTGGAACAGGAACTTCACCCATAACAATTTTGAAATGGTAAATCAACGATTCCATACTGGTGTAAACATCTTCTTTTGGAGGAAGGTAATAATCCGGAACATAAGCGTGAAAGTCATTTCCTTCCGGCATTTTTGCTAAAGCTTGACGAATGATACTCAAACTCTCCCAAACTTCGGCATTACGAACGCAAAAACGATCGTAAGTATCTCCAGATTTTCCAACAGGAATAATAAAATCAAAATCTTCGTAAGAAGAATACGGTTGCGCTACACGAACATCATAATCAACACCTGCAGCACGTAAATTTGGACCTGTAAACCCATAAGCCATAGCTTGTTCAGCAGTTATCGCTCCAACATTTACAGTTCTGTCAATAAAAATTCTATTTCTTTCGAATAAGTTTTCAAATTCTTTCCAAGCTGCTGGAAAGTCTTGTAAAAACACATCTAATTTTCTAAAAGCTTCTGGTGACCAATCTCTTTCGAAACCACCAATTCTTCCCATATTAGTTGTTAAACGAGCTCCACAAATTTCTTCGTAGATTTCGTATACTTTCTCTCTAAATTGGAACACATATAAAAATCCGGTATACGCTCCGGTATCCACACCAAGGATTGAATTACAAATGATATGATCGGTGATTCTTGCCAATTCCATTACAATAACTCTTAAATATTGCGCTCTTTTAGGAACTTCAATATCCAATAATTTTTCTAATGTCATCCACCATCCCATATTGTTTATAGGAGATGAACAATAGTTCATTCTATCAGTAAGAGGTGTGATTTGGTAAAAAGGACGATTTTCAGCGATTTTCTCGAAAGCTCTGTGAATGTAACCAATGGTTGGTTCCGCTTCTAGAATTCTTTCTCCATCCATCAACAAGATATTTTGAAAAATACCATGTGTAGCTGGGTGAGTTGGCCCTAAATTCAGGATAGAAAGCTCGCTTCCATCTTCATTTAGTTGTTCTTTTATTCTTTTAGCATAGCGATGCTCTGGTGGTAATAATAGTTCTGACATTTATTTAATGTGAAAAATTATAATAGTGTGTGTTTTTAATAATTGTCGGTTGTTCTTCCAAAGAAACGATCATCTTTATCTGTTCTTCCGCTATCTTCCATTGGAAATTCTTTTCGCATTGGAAAAGAAATCATTTCATCCATATTCAAAATACGTTTCAATTGTGGATGACCAATGAAGTTTATCCCATAAAAATCATACGTTTCTCTTTCCATCCAGTTAGAACTTAAGAAAATGTTTGATATCGTTTTTATTTCTGGGTTTTCACCGTTGATAAATGCCTTAATTTTAATTCTTTTGTTTTCGTACCAATTGTGTAAATGGTACACAACTGCAAATTGATGATCCACATCATTATCAGGATAGTGAATCCCACACAAATCAGTTAAAAAATGAAAACGTAATGTTGGGTCATTCTTCAAAAAAAGAATCACTGCTGTAATTTTATCGGCAGCGACTTCAAATGAAAATATATCTCTTTCCTGATTGAATTCAAAAACAGCTGAATCAAATGTTTCAACTAATTTTTCTTGGATTTGTATCGTTTCTAGCGCCATTATTTATTTGATATTATAAGAAGCTAATAATTCTTGGTATTCTGGAGAACTTCTTCTTCTTACTGATTCCGTTTTAACCAACTCTTGCAATTTCATAACTCCATCCACAATTTGTTCTGGTCTTGGCGGACAACCCGGAACATAAACATCAACCGGAATTACTTTATCAATCCCTTGCAAAACAGAATAGGTATCAAAAATTCCACCTGAACAAGCACAAGCTCCAACAGCGATAACCCAACGAGGCTCTGACATTTGTTCGTAAACCTGACGTAAAATTGGCGCCATTTTTTTTGAAATTGTCCCCATTACCATTAGCATATCCGCTTGACGAGGAGAAAAACTCACTCGCTCCGAACCAAATCGTGCCAAATCATAATGCGAAGCCATTGTTGCCATAAATTCAATTCCACAACAAGATGTTGCAAAAGGCAAAGGCCACAATGAATTTGCACGAGCCAATCCCACAACATCATTCAGCTTTGTAGCAAAGAAACCTTCACCAACAACGCCTTCCGGAGGGGCAACCATATTTATATTTGAATCACTCATTTTTTATTATTTTGAATTATAAATTCTGAATTACAATGACATCATTTAAAATCAGCATTTAAAATAAATTTTTATTCCCACTCTAATGCTTTCTTTTTGATGATGTAGAAAAAACCCACCAAAAGCAACATCATAAAAATTATCATTTTTACCATCCCTTCCATTCCCAACTCCTTGAAGTTAATTGCCCATGGATACAAGAAAATCACCTCAACGTCAAACAAAACAAACAAGATGGCTACAAGGAAGTATTTAACTGAAAATGGAATTCTCGCATTTCCAACAGATTCAATCCCACATTCAAAGTTCTTATCTTTGATTTCAGAGGATCTTTTAGGACCTAATTTTCCTGAAACTATAATAGTTCCCACAACAAATCCTACAGCTAGGATAAACTGCATTAAAATTGGTATATAATTTAATTGATCGGATTGCATATTATCGATTTTTTTGAATAAAAATAAGCCACAAAGATAACTTTCAAATTATTAAATAACAATAAAAACTCAAAAATACATCGCAACTACAACGTTATAAATTCACAATTTTTATTAATTATAAATAAGAAAAGATTTTTATCCTAAGATGTGTTTAACGTTTAAAAATTTAACAATTCTAAAAACAAGGCTTATTTATTCCGAAAATGACAACAATCTTGAATAAAAAAAAAACGTTCCGAAACAAATCGGAACGTTTTTTAAACATTCGTAGGCAAAAAAAATTAATTTTTTTATGCTTAGATAACTGCTACTTTCGCAGCAACTTTTCCTTTTCTTCCTTCTTCTTCTTCATAGCTAACTCTGTCACCTTCGCGTAATTCTTCCGCGTTGATTCCTGATGCATGAACAAAAATGTCTTTTCCTGTTTCTTCGTCTGTAATGAATCCGTAACCTTTAGATTCATTGAAAAATTTAACTGTACCTGTACGCATTGTAATAGTAATAATAATTTATAATGGAGCAAATGTAATATTTAATATAATACGAAAGACATTCTTCTCTTTTTATTTTGTAAAAATATTGATATTCAACGTTTTCTAACAAATTTAAACGACAATGTACAACTACGCCAATTTTATATGCAACTCTTTTAACTGGGAATCATCAATAGAGGACGGGGCATCAATCATGACATCTCTTCCAGAATTATTTTTTGGAAAAGCAATGAAGTCACGAATCGTTTCCTGACCACCAAGAATTGCCACTAATCTATCCAATCCAAAAGCCAAACCTCCGTGTGGTGGCGCACCAAACTGGAAAGCATCCATTAAGAATCCGAATTGAGCCTTTGCCTCTTCTTCGGTGAAACCTAAATATTTAAACATCAATTGTTGTGTCGCTTTATCGTGAATACGAATCGACCCGCCTCCAATTTCATTTCCATTCAAAACCATATCATACGCATTAGCACGAACTTTTCCTGGATTCGTTTCCAATAAGTGCATATCTTCCGGCTTAGGAGATGTAAAAGGGTGATGCATCGCATGATAACGACCACTTTCTTCATCGAATTCCAATAATGGAAAATCAACTACCCAAAGCGGCGCAAATTCAGCTGGGTTCCTCAACCCTAATCGTGTTGCTAATTCCATACGCAATGCACTTAATTGCCCACGCGTTTTATCGGCTGGACCAGAAAGCACAAAAATCATGTCTCCTGCTTTTGCACCGGTAATTTTTGCCCATTGGGTTAAATCGTCTTGGTCGTAGAATTTATCTACTGATGATTTATAGGTTCCATCTTCATTGCATTTTACATACACCATTCCTGAGGCACCTACTTGAGGACGCTTCACCCAGTCAATTAATCCATCTATTTCCTTACGAGTATAATTTCCAACTCCTGGAACTGCAATTCCCACCACTAATTCCGCAGCATTAAAAACTGGAAATTCTTTGTGTTGTGTTACTTCGTTTAATTCCCCAAACTCCATTGCGAAACGGATGTCCGGTTTGTCATTCCCGTATGTTTTCATGGCATATTCATAGGTAATTCTTGGAAATTTTTCTACTTCAATGCCTTTTATTTCTTTTAATAAATGTCTTGTCAATCCTTCAAAAACATTCAAAATATCTTCTTGCTCCACAAAAGCCATTTCGCAATCGATTTGTGTAAATTCCGGCTGTCTGTCTGCACGTAAATCTTCATCACGAAAACATTTCACGATTTGGAAATATTTATCCATACCACCTACCATCAATAATTGCTTGAAAGTTTGTGGCGACTGTGGTAATGCATAAAACTGCCCTTCATTCATTCGAGAAGGCACTACAAAATCTCTTGCTCCTTCTGGAGTAGACTTAATCAAATACGGAGTTTCTACTTCACAAAAGTCTAAATCTGAAAGGTATTTACGAACTTCCATCGCTACTTTATGACGAAACATCAAACTGTTTTTCACCGGATTTCTTCGAATGTCCAGGTAACGGTATTTCATTCTGATGTCTTCTCCACCATCCGTTTCATCTTCAATTGTAAAAGGAGGCGTAAGAGATGCGTTAAGAATAGTAAGTTGAGTAACTAAAATTTCAATCTCACCAGTTGATATATTTTTATTTTTGGCTTCACGCTCAATAACAATTCCTTTTACCTGAATCACAAATTCACGACCAAGAGTTTTAGCCAATTCAAAAACTGATTTTTCTGAACGACCTTCGTCGAAAATCAATTGCGTAATCCCATAACGATCTCGTAAATCAACCCAATTCATAAATCCCTTATCACGCGACTTTTGAACCCATCCCGCAAGTGTAACTTCTGTATTAATATGTGAGGCGTTCAACTCGCCACAGTTATGACTTCTATACATTATTCTAATTTTAGATTGTTTTGCCCTTTAGGCTCGAGTGCAAATTTAGGACTAATTATGAATAATGAATTGAGAAATGCCATTTTTTAGTATTAGATTTTTACTGAAAATTTTATTCTCAATGTTAAATTTTACTCCAATGTTACTAAATTGTTAACTTAAAGTTTTTTTATTGTAAAATGTTTTATATATTTGTTAAGCTAATATGAATTTAAAAACCCAAACGCCATGAAAAAATATATAATCTTAACTGCATTAATCTTCACAGGAATAGCATTTGCTCAAGAGAATGATCCAAAATTAGAAGCTGTAGGTGAATTAGTAAAAACAACTTACTACTTTGAAAATGGAAAAGTACAACAAGAAGGTTTCTTCAAAAACGGAAAACTAGATGGAGTTTGGACTTCATATGATACAAATGGTAATAGATTATCTGTTGCTAATTATGAAAATGGAGAAAAAACTGGAAAATGGCTTTTTTGGAATGGTAAAAATTTAAACGAAGTAGATTATTCTAATAGCAGAATTGCTTCTGTAAAAACTTGGAAACAAGATGCATTGGTAATCAGAGACTAATAAATCACCTATCAAAATACAAAAAAAAGCTTCCGAAATTAACGGAAGCTTTTTTTATGTCTAGTATTGGCTAAAAAACAACAAATAATATTGTTTCAATCACCTTGTTAAAATATCACGAAACAAAGCTACCAATCACATAAACATCCAAAATCAGAAGATTAATACGCGCTTCTTCTGTTATTTAAATTGTCTCCCCGAGCTTTATTTACAGTAAATGATTCAGAGATTCTTTTATAAATTCTATTGCTACTTACTACAATTGTATATAAAATCAAATGCCGTTTAGTTCAGTTCTTTGGGGTTCCCAACTGAGCTTAACTAAACGACAATGATGTTATTCTTGTATACTGAAATTAGTCGTTATAATACTACCAGAACTTAGCGTACAAAGCAAAAATGATTAATAAAGTGATTACGATTAATACTGTTGTTTGTGGTTTTACCTTAAACATTTCAGAATCTAATTCAAAAGCTTTTGGATTCACTTTTGGTCCGGCAAAACTCACTGCAATCATGATAAGCATGGTAAACATAAATGATAATCCCATACAAATATGAAATGGTATTTCATATCCGCCTTTTCCATTAGTGTAAGCCGTGTAAAGTAATGTTTCACTACCAAATAATGCCGGTGCAAATTCATTAAACAAAACCGACAATAAGAACCCGGAAATTACCCCTATTATTGCTGCAGTACCAGTAGTTCTTTTCCAAAACATACCAAGGAAAAACATAGCAAAAACTCCAGGACTAATAAAACCTGTATATTTTTGGATATAAGTAAATCCACCTACACCACCAATTCCTAATATATCATTCCAAGTAAACAAAACAGCAAGAAGCATCGCCGCGAAAACAGCATATCTTCCAATATTCACTTGACTTCTGTCGCTCGCATCTTTCTGAATGTATTTTTTATGCACATCTAAGGTATAAATAGTAGAAATACTATTCACTTTTCCAGCCAAAGAAGCAACAATAGCAGCCGTTAAAGCAGCCACAGACAACCCTTTCAAACCTGTTGGTAAAAACGTTAGCACTGCAGAGTACGCCCCATCTTTTCCACCTACCAATTGAGGTAAATGTCCATTTTCGTATAAAACGTAAGCAGCAATACCTGGTAACATAACAATAAGTGGCATTAATAATTTCAAAATACCTGCAAACAAAATACCGGTACGGGCAGTTTGTAAATCGGCACCCAAAGCTCTCTGGGTAATGTATTGGTTACAACCCCAATAGTTAAGATTAATAATCCAGATACCCGCCAAGTAAGACATCATTCCCGGAAAAGTAAGATACTTATTAATATCATTTTGAGAAGAAGTAGCAGTTGGTTCCGGGATAATCATTTTGAAATGCTCCGGAGCTTCTCTCATTAACACCTTGAAACCTGCAATAGCATTTTCTCCAACGCCAAAATATTGTCCAACTGTAGTTAAAGCAATATAAGATGTAACTAGTCCACCGATAATTAAAACCGCAACCTGAATTACATCAGTGTATGCCACCACTTTCATACCTCCTAAAGAGATCACTAAAGCAAAAACAGCAAGCCCAATCATAATCGCGTGTAAATATTCACCACCGGCCAATCCATTAATAGCAACAGCTCCTAAATATAAAATAGAGGTAAGATTTACAAATACATATAAGAACAACCAGAAAACGGCCATAATTAAAGCAGTTGATTCGTTATACCTTGTTTTTAAAAATTGAGGCATGGTATAAATCTTGTTCTTCAAATAAACAGGAATAAACCAAACGGCTACAATAATCAATGCAATAGCGGCAATCCACTCATAAGCGGCAACTGCTATTCCTAAAAAGAACCCCTCCCCACTCATTCCAATAAACTGTTCAGCTGAAATATTAGAAGCAATCAAGGAGGCTCCAATAGCCCACCATGTCAATGTTCCCTCAGCAAGAAAATAAGCTTTGGCATCATGTTCGTTTTTCTCACGTTTGCGATAAACGGTATATCCGTAAGTGGATACCACGATAAAATAGATAATAAATACTGCGTAATCAGCAAAAGCAAGGTTCTGGTTCATGAGTAATTTGTTTTTTAGAAATTAATATAAATGAATGAGATTATTGTCTTGTATTATATATTGTTTTTATAAGTGTAATTATACTATTTTTTTTAAACAAATCACACCTAACTTGGTTAAAAACCATATAATTCCATTATGGAATTGATTATAAAATGTGATATGTATTTTAATCTTATTGTTTTTCTATGAATTCTGAAAGTCAAAAGTAAAATAAAAATATTTATTTACATCATTTATAAATGTATTTTTTACATTTATAAATGATGTGTAGGTTAAATCTTAAAAAAAGCACTTAGACTACTATCTAAATCCAATTTTTATACGTGTTTCACAACAAAAAATGGATTGCATAAATTTTTAACGGCTATTTCTAACCTTTTGTTCCCATTTCCAAGCACTGGCAATCGCTTCTTCCAGAGTTGACTGTGTTTTCCATCCAAGCACAGTATTCGCTTTATCCGTATTGGCATAAACCGAAGTCACATCGCCTTCCCTTCTTGGAACAATGGTGTAAGGTAATTTTTGTCCGCTAACTTTTTCGAAAGCGCTAATCACTTCCAGCACCGAACTTCCGGTTCCGGTTCCCAAATTAAAAACTTCTAATTTCTCAGAATTCTTTTTGTTCACTAATCTTTGTAAAGCAATGACATGGGCTTTCGCCAAATCGACTACGTGTATATAATCGCGAACACAAGTTCCATCAACCGTTGGGTAATCATTTCCATAAACGGATAATGATTCACGCAAACCCATTCCGGTTTGAGTAATAAAAGGAACTAAATTTTGTGGTACGCCCATAGGCAGTTCCCCAATTTCAGCTGATGGATGAGAACCTATTGGATTAAAATAACGCAACAAAATAGCATTGACGTGACTTACTTTAGTGACATCGGTAATAATTTCTTCCCCAATTTGTTTGGTATTTCCATAAGGAGACATCGCAGGCAGAATTGGTGTCGTTTCAGCAATGGGCATCACTTCGGCTTGACCATAAACGGTACAAGAAGAACTGAAAATAAAATTAGCTTCCGGTTTTTTTTGTAATTCCTGCAGAATATAAACCAGTGAAGCAATATTGTTTTCATAATATAGTAAAGGCTCTTTCGCACTTTCACCAACTGCTTTGGAGGCAGCAAAATGAATCACTCCGGCCACATCCTCATGCTTCTGAAAGAAAGCTTGAACCGCTGCTTTATCTCTTAAATCTATTTGTTCAAAAAGTGGTTTTTTACCTGTAATTCGTTCTATCCCATCCAAAACATCAATGGAAGAATTAGACAAATTATCAATAACAACTACTTCAAAATTCTCGTTCTGCAATTCCACTACTGTATGCGAACCAATAAATCCTAAACCTCCGGTAACAACTATTTTCATAACTTGTTTTTGTAATGTACGTTAGACTGCTCTCTTAAAACGGCAGCACTTTTCTCTGGCGTGATGTCTCTTTGTGATTCGCCCATCATTTCATACCCTACCATAAATTTCTTTACGGTTGCAGAACGCAACAATGGTGGATAAAAATGCATGTGGAAATGCCATTCTGGATGCAATTCTCCATCTGTAGGCGACTGATGAATTCCTGATGAATACGGAAATGACGTTTCAAAAAGATTATCATATTTGGTTGTCAATTGTTTTAAAATAACAGCAAAATCAGTTACTTCCGTTTCTGTGAAATCAGTTATTTTACTCACATTTCGTTTGCTGACAATCATCGTTTCATACGGCCAAATTGCCCAAAAAGGAACCAATGCCACAAAATGATCGTTCTCAACAACAATGCGCTCGTCCAGTTTCATTTCTTCCTTTACATAATCCTGTAAAAGCGTTCTGTTATGTTTTTCAAAATAAGCTTTCAAGTTATTTTGTGTTTTCTCCACTTCGGTTGGCAAAGACGATTGCGCCCATATTTGTCCATGTGGATGAGGATTACTGCAACCCATAACACTTCCTTTGTTTTCGAAAATCTGTACATGGTTGATATAATCTACATCCCCTAAATCCGTGTATTCTTTTTGCCAAGTATGAATGATGTTTTCAATGGCATCTGCCGGCATTTCCGGTAAGGTAAGATTGTGTTTTGACGAAAAGCAAACCACACGAGAAATTCCTCTTTCTGGTTTAGCTCTAAAAAAAGTTTGCTTCGCCAGTTCGCTGTCGCTCGGGTCGTTTTTGTTCTCTTCAAATGCAATTTCTTCTTGCTTTAAAGCGGCAAAATCATTTTCAAAAACAAAAGAACTTTCATAATCCGGATTCACCATTCCATTTGCTCGAACATTTCCAGGACACAAATAACATGTTGGGTCATATTCAGGCAATGCATCCGAAATTACTGTTTCATTTTGTCCTTGCCAAGGACGTTTTGAACGGTGTGGAGAAACCAAAACCCATTCGTTAATTAACGGATTATACCGTCTGTGCGGATCTTCATTAATATCAAAATTTTTCATCCTAATTATTATTATAAAGTGATGTTCCGTTTCCGATTTTTACATCGTAAATTTTTAATTCTATTCCAAAAGTCTCTAAGTAAATTGCAGAAAGCTGTTGTTTAATTCGCTCTTCATGTCCTTTTTTGATTAAATTGATGGTACATCCACCAAAGCCACCGCCCATTAATCGGGAACCTACCACGGCTTCTTCCTTTTTAAGTGTATGCACAATCATATCTAGCTCGGCACAACTTACTTCATAATCTTTAGACAAGCCTTCGTGCGTTTCGAACATTAATTTCCCTAAAACTTTAATCTTTCCATTGTCTAATGCTTCACAGGCAAGTTTTACCCGATTAATCTCATTTACCACAAAAAGACACCTTTTGAAAACATTCGCACTCATTGCATTTTGTAACCCTAAAACATGTTGTTCGTTACAATCTCTAAAACTAGTTATCTCAGGAAAATTACTTTTTATAATCGCAATACCTTCTTCACATTGCTGCCTTCTCTCATTATAAGCCGATGTCATTAAGGAATGTTTTACATTTGAATCGAATAAAATCAAAGAATAATCATTAAAATCAGCATTATGATATTCATATTCCAATGTCTTGCAATCAATTTTTATGACTTTATTTTCTAAACCCATAACACTCGAAAACTGATCCATTATACCGCAATTGATTCCTACCCAATGCTCCGCACTTTGCCCCATTAAGGCAATATCCACGGGTTTAATTTTCAAATCAAAAAGTTCGTTGATTCCAAATAAAAAGCCACATTCCAATGCCGCAGAAGAAGATAAACCGGAACCTACAGGAATATTACTGCTGAAAACACAATTGAATCCATCAAATTTAAAACCTTTAATTTTCAATTGATTGATAACTCCACGTATGTAATTCGTCCAAACAGTATCCGTCAATTCCATCTCCGTTGTCAAATCAACTTCAAACGAATCGTCAAGGTCAATCGCAATAATTTTCGAGGTATTGGAATTACTTTTTTCGAAAGCAAAGCAGATGATTTTGTCAATTGCTGCTGGTAAAACATAGCCGTCATTATAATCGACATGCTCTCCGATAATATTAATTCTTCCCGGAGAAAGTACTATTTTTTTGGGTGCTGAACCAAAACTTTCTTCAAAGAAAGCTGTCGTTTTTTTAATTAATGAATCGTTCATTTTCTTTAAATTACCGTTATTTTGAAATTGTTAAAGTATTCGTTTTTAAAGCCGTACTTGATACTTGAACAACTATTTTCTTTTTAAGATTTTTATTTATTTGGCAGCCGCCAAAATCAATTTTCCGCTCTTAAGCCCACCTCCATTTACTTCAAGTTTTATATCACCCGCAGTTGTAGTAGATTTCACGAGGACTACCAACTTTCCACTAAAAAGTTTCATGGTATCTTTATGAAACATCTCGAGTGAAGTAGCATCACCATTACAGGCAGCACGGTAAGTACCCGTTCCTGAAACCTTAAATTTTAACTGATTAGTCGCTGTAGGACAAAGAATTCCATTTTTATCCACTACAGATACGGTCACGAAAGATATATCTTCGCCATCGGCAGTGATTGTTTTCCTGTCCGCATCTAAAACAATTTTATAAGGCTTGCCGGCAGTACGTACTTCTTCTTCAGCAACAGCTTTTCCATTGTCATCATAAGCCACCACTTTTACTGTTCCTGGCTCATATTTCACATCCATCCACATCAGGCGATAGCGATTCTGTGGCGTACTTTTATTTTTTTTCTGCACTCCCATGCTTTTGCCATTTATAAAAAGTTCCGCGCTGTTGTAACTCGTGTATACAAAAACAGGAGTTATCTCTCCTTCACGGCCTTCCCAGTTCCAATGTGGCAAAATATGTAGCGTAGATTCTTTTGTATTCCAACGACTTCTATATAAATAGTAGCGATCTTTTGGTAAACCCGCTAAATCGTTAATTCCAAAATAAGAACTTCTAGATGGCCAACTTTCATCATAAGGCGTAGGTTCACCTAAATAATCAAAACCAGTCCAAACAAACTCTCCAATTACCCAAGGTTTATCATCTTGAAGTACAAAGTCTTCATCAGGCACATTAGACCAGCTGCAGGCTTCCAAATCATAAGAAGAAGACTGAAAATCTTGATATTGCTTCATTTTTTCTTGAACCACAGGGAATTTATAAATCCCTCTGGAGCTAACCGTTGAAGCTGTTTCTGAACCTAAAATAAACCCTTGCGGAAATTTTTTAAATGCTTCATCATATAAATGCACCCGATAGTTCAACCCTGGAACATCCAGTAAAGCTCCAAAACCAGATTCCATAGTTGCTTTTACTTGATCCATACCTACAGTTACCGGACGTGTTGGGTCTTCTCTATGAAATAGTTCCTGCAGCCATTTGGCGCGTTTCACTCCTTCTTCTCCCCATTGATCCGGAACTTCATTTCCGGAACTCCACATCACAATAGAGGGATGATTTCTTGTTGCCTGCACTAAATTGACGATATCTTTTTCAGCATAATCCTCAAAAAAACGATGGTAGCCATTTTCTACTTTTGGCAGTACCCATTCATCAAAACTCTCCGCCAAAAACATAAAACCCATTTCATCCGCCAATTCAAGCTGCTCAAAAGAAGGCATATTGTGCGAACTGCGGATTGCATTACAACCCATGTCTTTTAATATCTTCATTTGTCTGCGCAACGCGGCTTTATTTACGGCAACTCCAAGCGGACCAAGATCGTGATGCAAACAAACTCCTTTAAATTTGGTTATCTTTCCATTAAGACTAAAGCCTTTATTGGCCTCGTATTTTATTTCGCGAATTCCAAAACGTGTTGAAATGGCATCTTTCAATTCTTTTCCAACATACAATTGGGAAACCGCTTTATACAAATAAGGGGTTTCGGGACTCCATAATTTTGGCTTTTCTACTTTTAAATTTTGATCGAATTCTTTTCCGAATTCCAAAGTCGACTCCTCTGAACTAAGTTTTTGTCCTTCGGCATCAAAAATAGTGGTGACTAAACGCATATTCTCCCCAGAAGCTTTGGTTTTAATGTTAACTTTAACAAGTTCTGAACTTATAAAAGGTGTCGTTACAAACTGACCCCATTGGTCAATGCTTTCGTTATTTTTTATAATAACACTTACTTTTCGGTATAAACCGGCACCAGGATACCAGCGGGAAGCAAATTCTTTATTGGTTAGTTTTACTGACAATGTGTTTGCTCCTTCTTGTATAAATTGAGAAACATCAAAATAAAAATAACTATAGCCATACGCCCATTCTCCTACTTTTTTTCCGTTTAAATACACTTGAGGTTCGCTCATTGCCCCTTCAAAAAGCAAAATTATTTTTTTCCCTTTTACATCTTTAGGCAATGTAAATGTATTGCGATACCACGCTGTCCCGATATGAGGTAAAGCACCTGTTCTTCCTGTTTTTTCGGTGGCTATATTTTCTCCGTTTTGAACAATCGCAACTTTTTGTATGTCTACATTTTTATCAAAAGGTCCGTAAATTGCCCAGTCATGCGGAACGGTCACAGATTCCCATTTCGAATCATTAAAATTTACTTTAATTGCCTCTTCAAAATCGCCTTTTTGAAATTTCCAATTGGTATCTAACACTTTAACTTCTCGTGTTTGAGACACAGCCCATTGTGTAAAAGTGAAACATACAAACAGAACGTGTATTACTTTCTTCATTTTCAAACCTTTTTTAAAATTCTATTACTCCAATTTATTCTTTAAACGCATCCAAAGCCGGCGAAGGTTTCCCGTCAGATTGCCAAGCACTTAACGAATAATGACTCCAACTCTTTTCGCCCTGTGGTTCCCAATAAATAACACCAAGTCCTTTGTTATTTGGCACTGCTTTGACCGCTTTGATTGTTGCTGCTAACATTTCGTACGTGTTTTGCACTTTGTCAGATTCACCGCCCACTTCTACAACCATCACTTCTTTGTTATATCTGGTAGCCATGTCGTTAAGATTATTGGCTAAATCCGCAATGGTTTCAGTATAATCTTTCTTGATCCAAAAAGGGTAATAGGACAGCCCAATCACGTCGTACTTTACCTTATTTGCTGTAGCATTATCAAAAAACCATCTGAATTTTTCACTATTGTTACCTTCGTCAAGATGAACGATTACTTTGATTTTAGGATTAATAGCCTTTGTTGCTTCATAGCCTTTGTTGAGTAATTGTGCCAATTGGCTCCAATTTTTAGTACTTCCTTCCGGCCACATCATACCTCCAGGAATTTCATTTCCTACTTGAACCCATTCCGGAGTAACTCCAGTTGATTTTAATGCGCTCAAAACATCAAAAGTATGGTCGTACACATCCGTCATTAACTCTGAAAAAGAATGGTTTTCCCAAGCTTTTGGTTTGAATTGTTTGCCTGGATCGGCCCACGAATCACTGTAATGAAAATCAATCATGATACGCATTCCCATTTTTTGAGCGCGCAAAGCCATGACAACGGTTTCTTCCTTGCTGCAATGTCCACTGGCTTTATCGTCATTTGGATTTACCCAAACACGAAGGCGAATGGTATTCATTCCTCTGTCTTTCAACAGTTGCAAGCAATCTCTTTTAATACCATCAGTATCGTAAAATTTGTATCCTGTGGCTTCCATTTGTGACAACCACCCCACATCGGCTCCTTTTGCAAAAGAACTCTTTGATGTTGTTTGAATATTTTTGGATGTATTACAAGAATAAAGCACTGAAATCATTAAAGACATCAAAACGAATCGGAAATACATTTGTGAATTTTTCATGTGTACTTATTTATTAAACACCTGCAAAACAGGTAATGCTTTATTATTAAAATCATAAAAGGCCTGATTTTCAAAAGTAGAGCCATTTGCGGCTTGATTCCCTTTGAAAGAAATCCATTCACCTCCCCAATACGCAAATCCCAAGCCGAATTCAGACTCTTTTACGACTGTTTTTATTGCCATTACAAAACTTTTTTGCCCATCAGGAGTTGCAGGATAACCTGAAACCAGTTGTGTGTCTAAACCAACAATATTATTGGTCCAGTCATTATATCCTAACGTAAACGGATACGCCGTTTCAGCAATGATTACTTTTTTATTGTATGTTTTTCCTAACGTATTAATGGTCGTTTTGACAACTTCTAAATCTTTTCCGTGCCAAATCGGGTAATAGGATAAACCAATATAATCGTAATCTACACTTTTAATTTTATTAAAAAACCAATTAGTATCCGAAGCTTTAACACCTGCATAATGAATCATTATCTTGGTATTTGGCGCTTTGGTGCGAATAGTTGTGCTTGCCGCAGATAATAAAGCCAAGCATTGAACTTCCTGATTAATTAGATGACCTTGTGGCCAAAGCAATCCACTATTTATTTCATTCCCTATTTGGATAATATCAGGATTAATTTCTGTAATAATTGTCGAAGTATAAGTAGCTACCGCCGTTTTTAAATCTGTAAAAGACAAATTTTCCCATTCAGCCGGTATGGTTTGTACTGCCGGATCAGCCCATGTGTCTGAATAATGAACGGTCAACCAAACTTTCATTCCTGCTTTTTTTACACGTGCCGCCAAAGCTTTTACTTCAGTCATTCCTGAATGTCCGTTTGAAGGATTTTTCCAAAGACGAATTCGTACCGCATTACAACCTGCAGTTTTTAAAGTCGTAAGCATATCTTCCGCTTTGGTATTGTTGTATAAAATAGTTCCCGAACTTTCTATTTCCGGCAGAAAAGAAATATCTGCAGCTCTTATAAAAGTATCTTCCGCAACTGGCGGTTCAACTATTGGCGGCTCATTTGTATCATTGGCTGAACAGGAAAAAAACATTCCCAGGAGTGCAAATACTCCAAAAACCAAAATGTATTTTTTCATATTAAAAAGATTGAAATTTATAAATAGTTTTGTGATAATACAGTTCTTCTTTTCTCAAAACTGAGTTGGGAAAATGCTTGTAATTTGGTGCATTAGGGAAATTTTGCGTCTCAAAACAAATACCGCTCAAAGGGTGGTAATCCGCATTTTCTTTTCCTTTTAAAGTATTAAAACAATTCCCGCCAACATAAATATGAACACCTGGCTGATTGGTATACACTGACATTTTTAAATTATTGCTTTTATTGAAAAGTGAAGCCGCAAATTCATTTTCTTTATTCAAAATAAAGGTATTGTCAATTTTAGAAGGACACTTTCTGGGCGACGTAAAATCAAAAGGACAATTTGCTACGTTCAAAAACCTCCCAGTTGGAATATTCTCATTAGTTGTCTCTAACAATCTGTGCGAGTTAACCATTATTTCTTGTTCAGAAACATTGGATTTGTGCCCATCAAGATTAAAATAACTATGATGTGTCAAATTCACAACCGTATCTTTTGTCGTTGACGCAGTGTAATTCATCATTAATTCATTAGCATCAGACAAAGTGTAAGTCAGCTCAACGGATAGATCCCCTGGAAAATTTTCTTCTTGATCTGGACTAAAACAAGCTAACGTTATAGAAGGATTTTTACCATTATTTACATTCTTAACTCTCCAAATTTTTTGACTAAAACCACCATTTCCTCCATGTAATGAATGACTCTTATGATTTTTTTTTAAGTGAATAGATGTCCCGTTTAATACAAATTCGCTGTCGCTTATTCTTCCTGCAAATCTTCCTACTGTAGCTCCAAAGTAAGGTGCGCTTTCCAGATCAAATGATTTGATATAAGCCTCTAAAGTATCAAAACCCAATACCACATCTACAATTTCACCATTTTTCAGTGGCATTTTTAACGAGGTAATAGTTGCACCATAATTAGTAACTTTGAGCTGCATTCCGTTTTTGTTTGTTAATTCATAAAGAGAAACCTCTTCACCATCTGATGTAAAACCAAATAATTCTACAGCAGAATTAGCTTTAAAATGTGATATGTGTTTTATTTTCATGATTTATTTATGAAATGTGAAAACCAAAAGTAAAATAATTATCATAAGTTACACACCAGTACCTACCAGTTTTTGTATCTTGCGAAAAAACTCACTCCTTTATGAAAATTATTTCGATTCAAAACAATCTTGGAGTTCCTAAATACAAACAGATTATCTTTACTGTCGAGAAGGGAATTGAAGAAGGGAAATTAATAAAAGGAGACAGACTTCCCTCTGTAAACAAAGTCTGTTTAGAGTTTTCATTATCTCGTGATACTGTTTTATTGGCCTATGATGAATTAAAAAAAAGAGGGATTATTTATGCAATTCCCGGGAAAGGATATTATGTAAAAAGTATCGCTATTACCATAAAACAAAGGATATTTTTACTTTTTGATGAATTAAATATTTTCAAAGAAGACATCTACAATTCATTCTTAGAGACCATCGGAGATGATGTTCAGGTTGATATTTTCTTCCATCATTTTAATATTCAAGTCTTTCAAAAACTAATAAATGACAGTAATGGAAACTACACCAAATATATTATCATGCCTACTAATTTAGTCGAGGCGGCATCACTTATAAAAACCCTACCAGTTAATGATGTTTACATATTAGATCAAACTAATCCAGATCTAAAATCGTTCCCGGCAGTTTATCAAAACTTCGTAAAAGACATCTATGACCGATTGCTAGAAGGAAAGTCCAAACTAGATAAATATGAAAAACTAATTATGATTTTTCCTGGATTTAGAGAACCTTTAGGAATGAGAATTGGCTTCGAGAATTTTTGCCGAGATTTTGCTTTTAATTATGAAATTATCACTGAGTTTGAAAATCAGAAGATTAACAAAGGAGAAGTATACATTATTCCAAGCGATAGAGATTTAGTACGTGTAATTGAAAAATCAAAGCTTCAAAACCTACAATTAGGAGATGATTTTGGCATTATTTCCTATAATGAAACCCCTTTAAAAAAAGTAGTTGAAAACGGAATTACAACTATTTCCACCAATTTTGAAGCTATGGGAAGAATTTTGGCGCAAATGATTTTAAAAGGTAAAAAAGAACAAATAGAAAACAAATGCACGTTAATAATTCGAAATTCACTGTAACAATTCAATCTTATTATGACAATACTATTTATAAAAAAATTGTATTGTCATTTTTTATTGGCAAAAAAAATGCGATTCTTATTTTAAAATTGCAAGAAAAAAATTTATTTGCCATTGTTAAAAAAATTTGTTTACATTTGTAAATGTATTTTATACACTTATTATTATTTTACATACATACTCTCTAAAAAAGAAGCTGTTACTAATTAATTTTTGGTTTAAACATAAAATATTTTTTATATGACACTGATTTTGTCAGTTAGTCACTATAAATTTTCTGCCTTCTAATTCCAGTCTAGAAAGAGAAAAAATTACAACCGTTATGAAACTTTGGACACAAATAATAAAACAAATTATACTATTCAAAAAATACTTAATTTTTATAATTTAAACATGAATAAAAAAATTGACAATTTAGCTGCTGATAATAGTAGAGCATTAGCTATTTCAATGGTAGAGAAAGCGAATTCCGGACATCCTGGAGGAGCCATGGGAGGTGCTGATTTTTTGCACATTTTATATACTGAGTACTTAAAATTTGACCCGACCGAAATGGATTGGTCATTCAGGGACCGTTTCTTTATGGATGCCGGACACCTGTCTGCATTGATGTATTCCCAATATTATTTGTTGGGAAATTACAAAAAAGAAGATTTACAAAGCTTCAGACAATGGGGTTCCGTAACTCCGGGTCATCCAGAAGTAGATGTGCTTAGAGGAATAGAAAACACTTCCGGGCCTTTAGGACAAGGACACGCAATGGGAGTGGGTGCAGCTATCGCAGCCAAATTTCTAGATGCCAGATTCAAAGGTATTTTTAATCACAAAATATACGGTTTCATTACTGATGGTGGTGTTCAGGAAGAAATTTCACAAGGTGCGGGTAGAATCGCCGGACATTTAGGCTTGAATAATTTCATCATGTTTTATGATTCGAATGATGTACAGCTTTCGTCTATGACAGATGAAGTAACTTCAGAGAATACGGCTATGAAATACGAAGCTTGGGGCTGGAAAGTCATCACTATTGACGGACACGACCACGAGCAAATTAGAAAAGCATTGAACGAAGCCAATGAAGAATCAGAAAAACCAACCTTAATAATTGGAAAAACGATTATGGGAAAAGGTTGCGTTACCACTAATGGCGATATGTATGAAGGCGAATGTGAATTGCATGGAAAACCTATTGGGGACACTAAAGCCGACTATGTAAAAACCTTACTAAACCTTGGAGCAAATCCTGAAAATCCTTTTGCTATTTATGAAGATGTGGCTACACATTATGATAAAATAAAAGCCAAAAAATCGGAAGAGGCAGCCTACAAAAAGCATCATGTAGCCACTTGGAAAAAAGAAAATCCAAAACTGGCTCAAAAAATGGACTCCTTTCTATCCGGAGAACTTCCAGAACTAGATTTGAGTAATGTAGTCCAAAAAGCAAATGCCGCAACAAGAGATGCTTCATCAGCAGTTTTAGCTTACTTGGCTGAACACGTGGAAAACATGATTGTTTCTTCGGCAGATTTATCCAACAGTGATAAGACGGATGGTTTCTTAAAAAAATCTTCTGTTTTACAAAAAAATGACTTCAGCGGTGCCTTTTTACAAGCCGGGGTGGCAGAATTGACTATGACTTCTATTGCTAACGGAATTGCCCTTCACGGAGGTGTTATCCCAGTAGTAGCAACCTTTTTTGTATTCTCGGATTATATGAAACCTGCCATTCGATTAGCCGCAATTCAGGAATTACCTGTAAAATATGTTTTGACACACGATTCTTTCCGAGTGGGCGAAGACGGACCTACACACCAACCTATTGAGCAGGAAGCACAAATGCGTTTGTTGGAAAAAATAAAAAACCATTCGGGCAACCAAAGTTTATTAGCACTCCGCCCTGCTGATGCTATTGAAACTTCGGTCGCTTGGGATATGGCTTTGAAAAATACCCGTACGCCAACAGCTTTGATTCTTTCAAGACAAAACATAAAAGACATTCCTGCTACAAGAACTTCAAGATATGAAGAAGCAACCGAAGCTAAAAAAGGAGGTTACCTGGTTAAATCTACACCAAATCCTGACATCACATTAATCGCAAATGGATCAGAAGTGGCCACCCTTTTGGAAGCCGCAATTATTTTAGAAAAAGAAAAAAATCTAACTATAAACGTAGCTTCAATAATATCTGAAGGATTATTCAAATCACAACCAAAAGCGTATCAGGAAAGCATTATTCCAAAAGGAAAATTAGTTTTCGGTCTTACCGCAGGACTTCCTGTAAATCTTGAAGGGTTAATTGGCGACAGCGGAAAAATAATTGGATTAGAGCATTTTGGATATTCCGCACCAGCAAGTGTTTTAGACGAAAAATTTGGATTTACAAGTGAAAGCGTTTGCACAGAAATCCTAAACTACATTGAAGAAAGTAAATAAACATTTAAACAAATAAAGACATGAAATTTTTTATAGATACAGCAAATTTAAAAGACATAAAAGAAGCTAATGATTTAGGAATTCTAGACGGTGTAACCACAAATCCTTCGCTAATGGCAAAAGAAGGAATCACCGGTGCCGACAATATTATTGCTCATTATGTAAAAATATGCGAACTAGTTGACGGTGATGTAAGTGCCGAAGTAATTTCGACAGATTTTGCAGGGATGGTTGCCGAAGGTGAAAAACTGGCTGCTTTACATCCTCAAATCGTGGTGAAAATCCCAATGATTAAAGACGGAATAAAAGCCATAAAATACTTTTCGAATAAAGGAATAAGAACCAATTGTACGTTGGTATTTTCAGCTGGACAAGCCTTACTTGCTGCCAAAGCCGGTGCCACTTATGTTTCGCCTTTCATAGGAAGATTAGATGATATTTCTACAGATGGAATGGCATTAATTGCCGAAATCAAGCTGATTTATGATAATTACGGATATGAAACGCAAATTTTGGCGGCATCCGTTCGTCACGTCATGCACATTTTAAATTGTGCTAAAATTGGCGCTGATGTCATAACAGGACCATTGAGCGCAATTGAAGGTTTATTGAAACATCCGCTTACGGATAGCGGTTTGGCTACTTTCTTGGCAGATTATAATAAAGGAAATAGTTAGGAATTTAAATTTTATTTGGGGCTACACTTTGCCATTTTAAGAGTAGTTCGCATTTATAAAACTATTCTGAAAATCATTGAAGTTGTAGTCAATCAAAGAATTGAAGAATAGTTTTTTCATGATTATAAAAAAAGGAAGCCTCATTTACGAGACTTCCTTTTTTAGTTTATGATTATAATGAATGACTTATAGGTTTAAAACAAAATCATTCAAGAGTTTTGCATCATATTTTTCTTTGTCAAAAGTATAAAGATAAGATCCTTTTCTGGAGGACATCATATCTTTCTCTTCGAGTTTTATTAAAATATCCAAAGAGTTTATTTTGCTGATGAAGTTTCTTTTATCCAATTCCTTACTAAGGATCGCTTCGTACAATTCCAACAGTTGACGCATCGTAAATTTCTCCGGTAAAAGTTCAAATCCTACAGGTTTTATGGACGTTCTGTATCGCAATCTTCTTATGGCATGTCTTAACATGGTGTCGTGGTCAAAAATCAATTTTGGAGCATTGGCAACGCTAAACCATTGTGCATGATAGTTTTGAATCAATTCTGCATTATGGTTTTCAATATTAATTAATGCATAATAAGCCACAGAAATAGTTCTTTCTACAGGGTCACGATCAATCTCACTATAGGCATGCAACTGCTCCATATAAATATCCTGAAGCCCAGTGTAGGAATCTAGTATTCTGATGGCAGCACTGTCCAGTACTTCATCTTTTTTAAGAAACCCACCTATTAAAGACCACTTCCCTTTTTCAGGTTCAAAATCTCTTTTAATCAAAAGTATTTTTAATCCTTCGCTATCAAAACCAAAAATGATACAATCCACTGCCAGTAAAACTTTATCAGCAGAACTATAACTATTTAACATAATGTGTTTTTTATTGTAAATATATAAACTTCTCTAAACGTTTCATAATTTATTAATGTTGATTTCACACTTAGTACATCAAAACCCTGTAATCCAATTTTTTTCGTTTACTAAACCGCTACATATTATTCCGCACATTTTATCTTATGGAGACTGGTTTCCTCAACTGATAATAGTAAAACTTCTAACCAGCAAATTAACCCATTTTTTTCTTGTATTTCAATCGATTGCGATGAATAAGAGCCATTTGTAGACTGCTAAATTAATTTTTCACAAAAAAACATACTTGAAAAAGAAGGCTTTTTTTACAATATACCTGTGATTTCCAAATTAAAACTGATCTAAAAGGCAATTATTCAGCTGTTTTATAAAAAAATTTTCATGGGCAATTTTTTGTAGAAATGTTTGTTTTTTCACATAAAGTGTAAATTTTAAACAAATTAACTCTGAAAACAGGTGCGTTTTTTACAAAAACATAATTTTAAAATGTAAATTTTACACTTAATTTAAAAAATGTATTTTTTTTTCCTCTTTTTTTTATCATATTAATTTGTTTTTGTGCATTTTTTTTAATTAAATTTACAAATGTAAAACACACACTTATAATTAACCTAAATAATAACCGAATGAAAACAAACCACCGATTATTTCTTTATTGTAATTTTTTATTACCAAAAAAAGAATGGCTTCTTGCAATACTAGTTATGCTAATGGCAACTATTAATGTTTCAGCTCAAAACACTCAAATTGTTACCGGAATTGTTACCTCAGCAAAAGACAAAATGCCTGCGCCCGGAGTAAATATTTTAATCAAAGGAACTAATACAGTTACTACAACTGATCTTGATGGGCAATATTCTATAAAAGCTGCACCAAGTGACATCCTTGTATTTTCATATATAAGTTATGCAAGCCAAGAAATTGCAGTGGGCACTAAAACCCAAATTAACGTAGCTCTAAAAGACGACCTTACTGCACTTGACGAAGTCGTTGTTATTGGATATGGAACACAGAAAAAATCAGATCTTTCTGGATCAGTTGGAGTTGTAAACATGGAATCTGCTAAAAAAACAGTAACCTATGATGCCGCAAAAATGCTTCAAGGACAAGTTGCAGGTGTAACCGTGCAATCTTCTGGAGAACCGGGTGGATTTGTAAATATTAAAATTAGAGGTCTTAACTCTTTTAGCAATAACAATCCGCTTTTTGTAATAGACGGAATGATTGTAGACTCACCGTTTGATTTTGCTCCGGGAGATATCGAATCTATGCAGGTGCTTAAAGATGCCTCTTCGGCTGCAATTTATGGAGTTCGTGGTGCTAATGGTGTTGTAATCATTACCACCAAAAAAGGAAAAGCAGGAAAACTAAACATCAAATACAAATCTCTTGTTGGTTTTCAAAACGTAGCTAAAACTTGGGATGTAACGGATAGATTGGGCTATCAAAACATAACCAGCGCAGCAGAATTGAATGCTGGATTAAACGTTGCTCCAGGAAATGATCCTAACAACAGCAGTTACATTAATGATGTAAACACAAATTGGCAAGATGCTGCTTATCAAACTGGAATTATAGAAAATCATTCTTTAGCATTTAATGGTGGTACAGAGGATTTAGCCTATAATATGAATATGGATTATTTCAAAAATAGCAGTTATATCAAATCTCCTCAAGATTATGAAAGACTATCTATGAATTTGAATTTGAATGGTAAAAAAGGAAAATTTAAATACGGAACTAAAATAGGATTCACACAATCTGACAAAGAAAACTTTAACAGTTATGTAGGTGAAACTGCTATCGCAGCTTTATTAGGCGCTATTCCTACCATGCCAGTATATGATGAAAACAGATTAGGCGGATACGGAGGTACTGATAATTTAACTCAAAGAGCAATCTCACTTAATATTATTGGATTTAATAATTTAATCACGAACAACGGAAAAAGAAACCGTTTCATTGGTAATATTTGGGGAGAATATGAAATCGCAAAAGGATTAAAATATAAACTGGACGCCAGTTTTGATCGATTAGATTACTTAAATAGAAAGTTTGTTCCGCAAAGTGACTTAGGATGGTATTATATTACAACCAAAGAAGAAGCATCTCTAGATGTATCAACTGGTAATGAGACTAAAACGTTCCTTAACAACCTACTAACCTACTCATTAGACATTAATAAACATAAGTTTGATGCTTTGGCAGGTTGGGTACAAGAAAGAAAAGACTATTACAATCACTGGTCAAGAGGTGTAGGATATGATTTTGGAGAAATTAGCAAATTACAATATGCTGATGATAATAGCACTGGTGAGTCTGAGACTGCTATTACAGGAACTTCATACATAAGCCGTGTCAATTATTCTTTTGATGATCGTTATTTGTTTCAAGCCAACTTTAGACAAGACAAATCGTCTCTTTTTAGTGAAAATTACAACACTACCAATGCGTACTCTTTCTCAGGAGCTTGGAAATTAAGCAACGAAAAATTCATTCACTTACCGGAATGGGTAAACACAATCAAACTTAGAGGTAGTTATGGTAAATTAGGAAACAACACAATTCCTGCCTATTTCTTCGCCACAACAATCAATAGTTTTGCAGGTTACAATTTCAATAACGAATTGGCTCCAGGAACAACAGTTGTCGCTTCTTTAGACCCTAATGTAAGATGGGAAGATAATAAAACAACCGATGTAGCTCTTGAGCTTGGATTGTTTAATAATGCTTTACAGTTTACAGCTGAGTATTTTGTAAAAAATTCTTCTAATTTATTAGTGGGTGTTCCATTACCTTTTTCTACTGGTGCTTTCCCTGCAAGTATTACAACAAATGCTGGTGCAATGAGAAACAAAGGATTTGAATTTTCTGCATCCTACAACAACAATAACAATGCCTTCAAATACAGCATATCTGCTAATTTAGGAACATTGAAAAATGAGGTATTGCAAATTGGTATCAACGGAAATCCAATCTATGGCGCTGCTTCAAAAACAGAAGTTGGTCGATCTATGGGTGAAATTTATGCTTATGAAACCGATGGAATTTTCCAAAACGCTGCAGAACTTGCTGCTGCTCCTACGCAAACTAATGCTGGAGTTGGAGATATTAAATTCAAAGACATCAATGGAGACGGAATGATTAGTGATCTTGACAGAACCTTTCAAGGGGTTACAATTCCAAAATACAGTTACGGGATGAACTTTAGCGGTTCTTACAAAAACTGGGACATCTCAATGTTTTGGCAAGGTGCAGGAGGAAACAAAGTTTTCAATAGCATATACCGTAATTTAATGTCGGGTCAATATGGTAACCACAGCACTGATATGCTTAATTACTGGACACCTACAAATACAAATACTGATATTCCTCGTCCAATTATTGGTGACCCAAATGCAAACGGAAGAGATTCGAACCGATTCATAGAAGATGGAGATTACATAAAACTGCAAACTATGGAAATTGGATATGAAATCCCAGTTCCGACTACCAGTTTTATTCAAAAAGCAAAATTGTTTGTAAACGGGCAAAATCTATTAATTATCAGTAAATACAGAGGAAGCGATCCTGATTTTAATAGCAACGACGGATCATTCTCTAGAGGATATGACGGAGGTTCTTTCCCTAATCCTAGAACGATTTCTTTAGGACTTGAAGTGAATTTTTAAAATTAGCAAACCAATTAAAACGAATCAAAATGAAATATAAAATATTTAATTATCTGGCTGGTTTCTTATCACTTGCAGTGGTAACGACAAGTTGTGTCAACGATGAAGATTTAATTCAACTTGACCCTAATAATGACGCTGCTGATTCATTCTGGAAAACAGATGAGGACGCAATAAAAGGAGTAAATGCAGCTTATGGCAGCTTATTGACTGATGGTACTTATATGCGAAGCACTCCTTTATTGTTAGACTTAAAAGGAGATGACACCAGAAGTAACAGTCCATGGGATGCAATGTACAATGTAGGTCGTTTCAACTCAAATGTTTCAAATTCTGCTATTTATGGCTGGGCTTACGAAACGTATTATCAAGGTATTTATCGCGCTAATCAAGTACTTACAAACGTACCTAATATAAATATTACTGATACCGCGCTTAAAAACAGAATTCTTGGTCAGGCTTATTTCTTAAGAGGATTGTATTTGTTTCATGCTGTAAACATGTTTCAAAACGTACCGCTTCCTACTGAAATTGCTGCTTTCTATCCACAAAAGACAAACCAAGAAGGTTGGGCACAAGTTATTGCCGATTTTAAAGCTGCCGCAGAATTACTTCCTCCTTCCTACTCTAATATTAATGATAAAGGGCGCGCCACTAAAGGAGCTGCCTTAGGATATTTAGGGAAAGCGTACTTGTTTACCAAAGATTTTCCAAATGCTAAAATTGCATTCAAACAAGTTATTGATTTAGGTGTTTATTCTTTAGTCGGTAATTACCGTGATAACTTTACTGACACAAACGAAAACAATTCAGAGTCATTATTTGAAGTACAATTCAGCAGAGATGCAGGTGGAGTTGATTTAGGTTGGGGTGGTGCTCCGGCTTCTGGATGGGGAAAAACATCGGCAAGAGCTATTACTTACGGACCAAGAGCTTTTGGATGGACAGACGTACAGCCAACAAGGACATTATTTAATGAGTACCATGATGAAAAAACTACTGCAAACACAACTGACCCACGTTTAGACGCTACTATGTTCTATAACAAACCAGGTGGAATGCAACTTTACGGACAAAACTTCGCTACTTTTTACGCAGGTAATCCAGGAGATTTGAATGACTTGTTTTGCAGAAAATACCAAAATTCTGATGGGAATTATGCAAACGAATTTGACTGGCGTTCTGGTATTAACGAACGTTTGTTGAGATATGCGGATGTATTGTTAATGTATGCTGAATGTTTAAATGAAACTGGCGATACTCCGGGTGCATACACTTATATTCAAATGGTAAGAAGCAGAGTTGGCTTACCTAATTTAGCTACAGCAAAACCAGGACTAAGCCAAGCTGCAATGAGAGAGCAAATTGGACATGAAAGATTCTTAGAATTCCCGCTAGAAGGACACCGTTTTGATGATATTCGTCGTTGGGGATGGTTACAAGATCCTGCAAAATTAGCTTGGTTGAAAACAAGAGATGTTGAATTCAACTCTTATGCAACAGGAAGAGAATTTTTCCCAATACCACAATTGGAAATGGATAACAATCCAGGAACAATTCAAAACAGTGGCTACTAATATTTATTTGATTTAGTTAGAATTTTAATATCATGTAGTAAGCTTACTAAAAGCTTACTACATGATATTATAACTTAAAAACAACATGAAAAAAATCCTATTAATCTTATTTATTTTTACTTTTTGTACTCAAGTTATTGTTGCACAAAAAGAAACAACAGTACTTACTTTAAAAAATAGTAATGATGGACCAACTATCAGCAAACACATCTACGGACATTTTGCTGAGCATTTAGGAAAATGCATCTATGGTGGGTTTTTTGTTGGCGAAAAAAGTTCTATTCCAAATACAAAAGGAGTTCGTAACGATATTATTACTGCGTTAAAAGAATTAAAAATACCAAATTTAAGATGGCCTGGAGGTTGTTTTGCGGACACTTACCACTGGAAAGATGGTATTGGACCTAAAGAAGACCGACCAAGTATTGTAAATCGTTGGTGGGGAGGAACTACTGAAGACAACAGTTTTGGAACACACGATTTTTTAAATTTATGTGAAGTATTGGGTACAGAACCATACTTGGCCAGCAATGTAGGTAGTGGAACCGTTCAGGAACTTGAGCAATGGGTACAATATGTAAACCACGACAGCGGTAGTCCAATGTCTGAGCTTAGAAAAAAGAATGATCGCGAAAAACCATGGGGTGTTACTTTTTGGGGAGTAGGAAATGAAATGTGGGGATGTGGCGGAAATATGACACCGGAATATTATGCGAACCTTTACAAACAATATGCTACGTTCATGACCGATTGGTCTAATAACGATAAACTTTTCAGAATTGCTTCAGGAGCAAATGTTGCTGATTACCACTGGACCGAAGTTTTAATGCGTGATATTCCTAAAAGTTTAATTGAAGGCGTTGCGCTTCACTCCTACTCTTTTGTAAAATGGGAAAAGAAAGGGTCTTCAACTAAATTTAACGAGGAACAATATTTTGCAACCATGCAAACTGCACTTAAAATGGAAGAATTAGTAACCAAACACTCTGACATTATGGATAAATACGATCCAGAAAACAAAGTAGCACTTATTGTTGACGAATGGGGCGGATGGTATGATGTAGAAGAAGGTACAAATCCTGGATTTCTATACCAACAAAACACCATGAGAGATGCTATGATTGCGGGTACAACACTAAATATTTTTAACAATCACTCTAAAAGAGTGAAAATGGCAAACCTTGCTCAAACTGTAAACGTACTGCAAGCTGTTATTTTAACTGAGAACGAAAAAATGTTGCTTACGCCAACGTATCACGTTATGAAAATGTACACCGTACATCACGATGCACAATTATTACCAATGACGATTAATTCTCCATCATACACACACAATGGTGAAAAACTTCCTGCTTTATCCGCTTCGGCATCCAAAGATAAAAACGGACTAATTCATATTTCATTGGTAAACATTGATTCTAAAAAAGACCACAAAATAGAAATTGACATGCAGGAACTTGGAATTAAAAATGTTACCGGAACTATTCTGGCATCACCAAAATTACAAGACCACAACACATTTGATAACCCGTCAAAAATCAAACCTGCCGTTTTCAAAGGTTTTGAAACAAAAAAGGGTAAACTGGAAATCACTATCCCTGC
Source organism: Flavobacterium pasteuri (assembly GCF_048286615.1). Taxonomy (NCBI): domain Bacteria; kingdom Pseudomonadati; phylum Bacteroidota; class Flavobacteriia; order Flavobacteriales; family Flavobacteriaceae; genus Flavobacterium; species Flavobacterium pasteuri. The sequence goes on from NZ_JBLVPN010000012.1 coordinate 46,591, forward strand.
ATTTACTGTAGTGGTTTTAGAAACCAAATAAAAAAACATAATAATGAAAAATTCAAAATTCCTTTCAACATTAGTTTTGTATCTGACGCCTTTTTTAATTGCTGTTTCCATTAGCAGTTGTTCTGGCGATGATCCAGCTTCAGACCCTACACCAACGCCAACTCCCGTTCCTGTTCCTACGCCAACTCCGAGTACTTTTGCCGGACCAACGTATCCGGACAATTACACTCCTATTTCTTCTTGGAGTAATCGTTCTCAATGGAATTTGGCTAACGTACATGATCCTTCTGTTGAAAAGTGTGGCGAATATTATTATATGTATCAAACCGATGCTTCTTATGGTGGTGCTGCTGATGGCCAAGGCCATTTCCCATACAGACGTTCTAAAGATTTAATTACTTGGGAATACATGGGTGCAGCAATGACGCAAGCTCCAGCTTGGGTAAAAGATTCTTTGAACAACAAAAGAGCGCGCATGGTTCCTGCTTTGCCCGCTATTACAAATCCACGTTATGGGTATTGGGCACCTTACATCAAAAAAGTAGGCAGCAAATACCGAATGTATTACAGCATTGTAGTAGATGAACCAATTATAGGTGCTGATTTCACCTATTCATGGTCAGAAAGAGCCTTTATTGGACTGGCTGAATCCAATGATTTAGCCACTAATGTTTGGGTAGACAAAGGAATGGTTGTTTGTTCTGAGCCAGATGGTGCAAAACCGTATTCTTTTACAGGTACCAGAAATTGGGAAAATGCGTATTTTCAATTCAATGCCATCGACCCTACTTTTACTATTACTCCACAAGGAGAACACTATTTAATCTACGGCTCTTGGCATTCCGGTATTGCCGCTTTAAAATTAAATCCTATAACCGGAAAACCAGATCAATTAAAAACATTGAGCGATTATGGAACCCGCATCGCCACTCGTAATAGAGCTAGTCGTTGGCAAGCGTCAGAAGGGCCAGAGATTATATACAACGAAAACACGGGTTATTATTACTTATTTTTGGCTTATGACGGACTTGATGTACCATACAATACTCGTGTTGCCCGTTCCAGAAATATTATGGGACCTTACCTTGGAATCAATGGAGCCGATGTCACCAATGGAGCCGATGCTTGGCCCATGCTAACACATCCCTATTCCTTTAACAATCATACAGGATGGGTTGGATTTTCGCATTGTTCTATCTTTCAAAATCCGGAAACCAAAGAATGGTTTTATGCCTCTCAAGCTCGCTTGCCAGAAGGTGTACCCGGAATTAATGTTTCTAATGCTGTAATGATGGGTCACGTTCGAGAAATTCAATGGACCGAAGACGGTTGGCCAGTAGTTGCTCCGGAGCGCTATGCAGGAGTGCCAAAAACCACCGTTACCGAAGCCTCCTTTATAGGGACTTGGGAACAAATCACAATGAATTACCAATACAAAGTCATCCAAAAATCAGCAACTATATACCTAACTGCCGACAAAAAAGTAAGTGGTGGCGCCACAGGAAGCTGGTCGTATGACAGTACAAACAAAACACTAACTGTAAACGGTGTAAAATGTAAAGTAAGCGATGCCTGGGATTGGGAAAGAGCTACTAGGAAAGTCACCATCACCTATTCAGGATTTACAACAGCTGGAGCACCAGTTTGGGGTAAAAAGATTGATTAATAAATATAAACCGTTGCCTTTTTGCATCATTGAGAAAGGCAACTGTTACAAATAAAACACCCTTTTCATGCTTTTACAGAAAAAATCAAAATGAAAAATACAATTACAACCCTATTGCTTCTAGCATTTCTTTCCTCTTGTAAAACTATAAAAACAGATCGTGTTACGGCTTCCGCCAATGATGGAAATCCGAGTCAATCCATTCAAATCAACAACCCAGTCATAAAAGACAAGTACACCGGCGACCCTGCGGCTTTGGTGTATAAAGACAAAGTTTATCTCTATGCCGGTCATGATGAAGCGCCAAATGATTTCAATTTTTATAAAATGAATGAATGGCTGGTATATTCCTCATCAGATATGGTGAACTGGCAAGAACATCCGGTTCCGCTAAAAGTAACTGATTTTGCTTGGGCAAAATCCGATGCTTGGGCAGCTCAAGTCATTGAACGCAACGGAAAATTCTATTGGTATGTTACGGTTGAACATGGAACGATTCCAGGAAAATCAATTGGAGTGGCTGTTTCTGACAGTCCAACAGGTCCTTTCAAAGATGCATTAGGAAAAGCCATTATTACTAATGACATGACAACCAAAACCAGTATTAGCTGGGACGATATTGACCCAACTGTTATCATAGACAATGATGGTCAAGCCTACTTATTCTGGGGAAATACTGTTTGTCATTACGCAAAATTAAAAGCAAACATGGTAGAACTTGATGGTCCCATTCAAACCATTTCTTTACCAAATTTCACCGAAGCGCCTTGGATTCACAAAAAAAAGGATTGGTATTATCTATCGTATGCGTATCAGTTTCCTGAAAAAATCGCTTATGCCATGAGTAAATCCATCAACGGGCCATGGGAATACAAAGGAATACTAAATGAAATAGCTGGAAACTCAAATACCAACCATCAATCGATTATTGAGTTCAAGGGAAAAGATTATTTCATTTATCACAATGGCGCGACTCAACCCAACGGTGGTAGTTTCAGAAGATCAGTATGCATAGACCGTTTGTATTACAATGAAGATGGAACGCTGAAACGTGTAATTATGACTACAGAAGGTATTCAAAAATAAAAAATTAAGCATGAAATTATATCAAAAAATACAACCGTTACTTCTCTTACTAATCATGACGGCTTCCGCTTGGGCGCAAGACATTACCGTTCACGACCCTGTAATGATCAAACAAAAAGACACCTACTATTTATACTGCACCGGAAAAGGAATCAGTGTTTTTAGTTCCAAAGATTTAAAAAACTGGCAGCCGGAACCCGCTATTTTCAAAGAAAAACCGGTTTGGGTAGATAAAGTAGTCCCAAATTTTGACAACCATATTTGGGCACCGGATGTTTCTTTTCACAACAACACTTATTATTTGTATTATTCGGTTTCTGCTTTCGCAAAAAATACGTCGGCGATAGCATTGACAACAAATACTACTTTAGACCCAAAAGACCCAGCCTACAAATGGGTCGATCACGGAATTGTAATTCAATCAGTACCCAATCGTGATTTATGGAATGCCATAGATCCCAATTTGACTTTTGATGACAACAACACGCCTTGGTTGGCATTTGGTTCTTTTTGGAATGGTTTGAAAATGGTAAAATTAAATTCCGATTTAAAATCAGTTGCAAAACCCGAAGAGTGGTCTACCATTTCAAAACGCAAAAGAACCTTCGAATTAGCGGATACTGATCCGGGAGATGGCGCACTTGAAGCTCCATTTATTTTCAAAAAGAACGGGTATTATTATCAATTCCTTTCTTGGGATTTGTGTTGCCGAGGTGAAAAAAGCACTTACAAAGTAGTCGTAGGAAGGTCTAAAAGCATCACCGGTCCTTACGTGGATAAAGACGGGAAATCATTAAACGAAGGCGGCGGAACTTTACTCATACAAGGAAACGAAAATTGGTATGGAGCCGGTCACAACAGCGCTTATACTTTTGACGGCAAAGATTATATCATTTTTCATGCGTATGATTCCAAGCAAAACGGAAGACCTGTTTTAAAAATAAAGCAATTACAATGGGATACTGATTTATGGCCTTCTGTGGAACCACTGAATTAAAAACAGATTAACACTAGGCAAAATGACCTTTATAAAAAAAATAATACTAGCAGCTTCCTTATTAATGACCGTTTATGGACATAGCCAACAGCGTTCCAAAAAATCGGATTCGTCAAAAAAGTCAGGCTATAGCATCACTCCAGTAAACATTCAAAATGTCAAGGTTACTGATGCTTTTTGGTTGCCCATCATCAAGAAAATACAAGAAAAAACCATCGAATACGCTATCCACAAATGTGAAGAAGAAGGCCGCATGGACAACTTTTTAATTGCAGGTGGTAAAATGGAAGGAACTGTAAAAGGGCAAATGCCTTTTGACGATACCGATGTCTATAAAATTATCGAAGGCGCTTCGAATACTTTGATTAGTGAACCCAATCCAAAACTCGAAATACTATTAGATTCACTAATTAGCATTGTAAAAATTGGTCAGGAAAAAGACGGTTATTTAACCACTTGGAGAACCATAAATCCTGCGAAACCGCCAGCTCCATGGGTTCCCGTGATTGAAGGAAAGCGTTGGGAATCACTTCAAATCAGTCATGAATTGTACAATTCCGGTCATCTGATTGAAGCGGCTGTAGTACATTACGAAGCTACTGGAAAGAAAAAATTCTTAGACATTGCCATCAAAAATGCGGATATGTTAGTGCGCACTTTTGGCGACAGAGCAGATCAAGTTCATAGTGTTCCAGGACATCAAATTGTAGAAACGGGTTTGGTAAAACTATACCAAGTTACCAATAACAAAGCCTATCTGAACTTGGCAAAATACTTTTTGGACAACCGCGGAAATCCAAAAAACCACACCTTATACGGTGCGTACTCCCAAGATGACATTCCTGTTGTTCAACAAAAAGAAGCGGTGGGACATGCCGTAAGAGCAGTCTATATGTATGCTGGAATGACGGATATTGCTACTTTAGAAAATGATGCTGCTTACGGGAATGCGGTAAATCATTTGTGGAATAATATGGTCAATAAAAAAACATACATCACCGGAGGTATTGGTGCGAAACACGATGGAGAAGCTTTTGGCGAAAATTACGAATTACCCAATCTTACCGCTTACAACGAAACTTGCGCTGCAATTGGAAATGTGTATTGGAACCACAGACTGCATAATATTTCTGGAAGTTCCGATTATTTTGATGTGATTGAACGCTCTTTATACAACGGATTGATTTCGGGATTGTCATTGGACGGAAAAAAATTCTTTTATCCAAATGCATTGGAATCGGATGGTGTTTATAAATTCAACCGCGGAGAATGCACGCGTCAATCTTGGTTTGACTGTTCTTGTTGTCCAACGAATTTGATTCGATTTATCCCTTCGATTCCGGGATTGATATATTCTAAAAGTAAAGACGTACTTTATGTGAATTTATACGCTTCGAATACAGCGAAAATAACATTGGACAAAACTGATTTAGAAATTTCACAGCAAACCAATTATCCTTGGGACGGAAAAGTTGCCCTTACTATTTCTCCAAAAAAAGAAAGTGAATTTACTATAAAATTACGCATTCCAAGTTGGGCGAGAAATCAGGTTTTACCGGGAGATTTATATACTTATGCGACTACCTCAACTGCAAAAACAACCGTTACTATAAACGGAAAAGCATTTGCATACCAAGAAGATAAAGGATACATCACCATTACCCGAAAATGGAAAAAAGGGGAAAAAATTGTCCTTGATTTCCCAATGGAAGTAAAACAAGTAGTAACCAATGCGAAGGTGGAAGGCAACAAAGGGAAAGTCGCTTTGGAATACGGACCTATTGTATATGCAATTGAAGAAGCTGATAATGCTACTAATTTCGACGCCATAACCATTGGTGCAAACGATACTTTCAAAGTTAAAAAAGAAGAAAACCTTTTAGAAGGTGTAAATACAATCCAAACACAAAAATTAAAAGCCATTCCGTATTATTCCTGGTCAAACAGAGGCGTTGGAAAAATGAAAGTTTGGATTGATTACAAAGAGTAAAAAGACAAAGAGATAATAGACGAATCATTAAAGTTTAAATGCGTACATCCACAACTTTAAACTTTAAACCTTAAACCAATAAAAAATGAAACCAAATTTAATTACCAAAATCACCCTTTGTGGGCTTTTACTAAATGGCTTTTATGCCAATGCACAAAAAACGAATCTGGAAGTTAATACCGCTACTACGGTTACTAAAATTCAACCAACAATGTACGGTGTGTTTTTTGAAGACATCAACTTTGCTGCCGATGGTGGTTTGTATGCCGAAATGATTAAAAACCGTTCGTTTGAATTTGAAGCGCCGCTTATGGGTTGGGAACAACCGAATAGTGATAAACATTCTTTCAATACAACATCCGGAATTGCTACAACTGTCAAAGCATTAGAAAACAAAACCAATCCAAGTTTTTGCAGAGTATTAATCAATGATGCCAAAGGATTTTCGATGATTAATGAAGGATTCCGTGGTATGGGAATCAAGAAAGATGCTAAATACAATCTTTCGCTAAAAGCGGCAAATCACAATGGCGCTATCAAAAAAATCATCATTCAATTTATTGATAAAGACAAAAAAGTACTAGGAGAAACTAGCATTGTTCCAACAGCAAAAGACTGGAAAGGTTATAACGCTCAATTTACTGCTACTCAAACCGAGGCAAAAGCACAATTGAAAATCACCTTCGAAGGAAACGGAACGATTGATTTAGACATGATTTCTTTGTTTCCGGAAGACACTTGGATGAACAGAAAAAACGGAATGCGCAAAGACATTGTGCAACTTTTGTATGATATGAAACCGGGATTTTTGAGATTTCCAGGAGGTTGTATTGTTGAAGGAAGAACTTTGGCACAGCGTTACCAATGGAAAAAAACCGTGGGTGATGTGGAAAAAAGAGAAACTTTAATCAACCGTTGGAACACTGAATTCACTCACAAACCGGCACCGGATTATTTCCAGACTTTTGGATTGGGATTTTTTGAATATTTCCAACTTTCCGAAGATTTAGGCGCACAACCCTTGCCTATTTTGAGCTGTGGAATGGCGTGTCAGTTCAATACCGGAGAATTGGTTCCAATGGAAGAATTAGATCCTTACGTGCAAGATGCTTTGGATTTAATAGAATTTGCAAATGGTGGTACAGAAACCCCTTGGGGAAGAATTCGTTCTGAAATGGGACATCCAAAACCATTTAACCTAAAATACATTGGTGTTGGAAATGAGCAATGGGGACCAGATTACATCGAGAGATACAAAGTATTTGAAAAAGCCATTAAAGCAAAATATCCAAAAATGATTATTGTTTCCGGAAGCGGACCATTTCCAGAAGGAGATTATTTTGAATACGGAATGCAAGAACTTAAAAAATTGAATGCTGAAATCGTTGATGAGCATTATTATAAAAGCCCACAATGGTTTAGAGAAAATGCTACTCGTTACGACAGTTATGATCGAAAAGGCCCTAAAATTTTCGCAGGAGAATATGCGGCTCAAAGTGTGGCTATAGCAAGTCCTGACAATAGAAACAACTGGGAATGTGCTTTCTCTGAAGCTGCTTTTATGACCGGTTTAGAAAGAAATGCCGAGATCGTTAATTTAACTTCTTACGCACCATTGATGGCGCATGAAGAAGCGTGGCAATGGACACCAGATTTACTTTGGTTCAACAATCTGGAAGCGTATGGGTCTGCTAACTATTATGTGCAAAAATTATTTGCCATCAATAGAGGAACTGATTTAATAGCAATTACCAAAGACGGAAAACCGGTAACTGGGCAAAACAATCTGTTTGCATCTGCAGTGAAAGATAGCAACTCTAAAGAAGTAATTGTAAAATTAGTAAACACATCTGCGACTGCACAAGAAGTAAATGTAGACTTAAAAGGAACCAAATTACAAGCTAAAGGAACTATAATAACCCTTACAAGTCCAAACTTACAAGATGAAAATTCATTTGCTAATCCTAAGAAAATAAGCCCTACCGAAAAGGGATTTAATTTAAAAGGGGACAAAGCACAAACGAGCCTTCCACCCTATTCTGTTACTGTTTTGAAGTTAAAAATGAAATAATCGCAACAGAATAAATGTATATCATAAGTTTGTTTTTTATTTTACTCGTAAAACGCTGTTTTAATGCGTTTTTGATAAAAATTATAATACCAAATTAAATTAAGTGTTTTTTATACACTTATAAAATAAATATATTATATTTGTAATTCTTTAAAAGATTTTGGGATGAAAAATTATGTTATAGGATTAGATTACGGAACAGATTCTGTTCGAGCGATGTTAATAGACACTGAAAATGGGCAAGAGTTAGCATCAAATGTTTGTCAATACAAGCGATGGACAACTAAAGAATATTGTAATGCATCCGCAAATCAGTTTCGCCAGCATCCTTTAGATCATATCGAAGGATTAGAAACGACCATAAAATATGTTGTTCAAAACAGCAATATAGATCCTTCACTAATACGAAGCATTTGCATTGACACTACTGGTTCATCACCAGTACCCGTCACTAAAGATGGAATTCCTTTGGCTTTGACTGAAGGTTTTGAACACAATCCTAATGCGATGATGGTGTTGTGGAAAGATCACACTTCAATCCATGAAGCAAACGAAATTAATGAACTTGCCGAAAATTGGGGTGGAGAAAATTTCACCAAATATGTAGGTGGAATTTATTCATCAGAATGGTTCTGGGCAAAAATTCTACACATCGCAAAAGTAGATGCAGCTGTAAAAGATGCCGCTTACACTTGGATGGAACATTGCGATTTGATGACGTATTTATTGATTGAGAATAAAGATTTAAAAACATTCAAAAGAAGCCGTTGTGCAGCGGGTCATAAAGCCATGTGGCACGAGGACTGGAACGGATTGCCTCCAGAAGAATTCTTAGGTCAATTGCATCCATATCTTGCCGCACTTCGCGGAAGATTATATGATGAAACCTATACTTCTGATTTGGTAGCCGGAAACTTAAGTCAAGAATGGGCAACACGATTAGGACTTACAACCGATACTTTAATTGCTGTTGGGACTTTCGACGCACATTCTGGAGCGGTAGGAGCAAAAATTGAAGAAAACACTTTGGTTCGCGTGATGGGAACCTCAACCTGTGATATCATTATAGATTCGAAAGAGTCAATCGGAACAAAAACCGTTCGTGGCATCTGCGGACAAGTTGATGGTTCTGTAATTCCAGGATTTATAGGTCTGGAAGCTGGTCAATCTGCTTTTGGAGATTTATTGGCTTGGTACAAAGAGTTACTACTTTGGCCAACAGAACATTTATTAGCTACTTCTACCCTTTTGACTGAGGAACAAAAAAAGCAGTTAAGAGCTGAAATGAGTGATAATTTAATCGTTGAATTGACCGCCGAAGCAGAAAAAATTCCTTTATCCGAAACTGTTCCAATCGCTTTAGACTGGATTAACGGAAGAAGAACTCCAGATGCTAACCAGGAAATTAAAAGCGCTATTTCTAATTTATCTTTAGGAACGAAAGCACCACATTTATTCAAATCTTTAGTAAACGCCATCTGTTTTGGTTCTAAAAAAATAGTAGATCGTTTTGAAGAAGAAGGGGTGAAAATAAACAGCGTTATCGGAATTGGTGGTGTAGCGAGAAAATCGCCTTACATCATGCAAACCTTGGCAAATGTGTTGAATAAACCAATTAAAATTGCGGCTTCGGACCAAACACCTGCGTTGGGTGCAGCAATATACGCAGCAGTTGCAGCAGGAATTTATCCGAATGTAATTGAAGCAAGTCAAAAAATGGGAAGTGGTTTTGACGGTGAATATTTTCCTCAATTAGACAAAGTTGCCGCCTATAATAAATTGCTTTTGGCGTATGAACAACTAAGTTCTTTTGCCGATCCATCTATTAAAAAACTACACCATGAGCAGTATGTATAATGCTTTAAAACAAGAATGCTACGACGCAAACATGCAATTGAATGCATTGAATTTAGTAGTCTATACTTTTGGAAACGTGAGTGCCGTAGATAGAAAAAATGGTGTTTTTGCGATAAAACCCAGCGGTGTTCCTTACGAAGATTTGAAACCCGAAGACATTGTTATTGTAGATTTTGACAATAACATTATCGAAGGTACTATGCGTCCGTCATCGGATACAAAAACGCACGCTTATTTATATAAAAACTGGCCAAACATTGGTGGTGTAGCACACACTCACGCCACATATTCTGTAGCTTGGGCACAGTCGCAAAGAGACATTCCAATTTTTGGAACGACTCACGCCGATCATTTAACCACTGATATTCCTTGTGCTGCGCCAATGGCAGACGCACTTATCGAAGGCAATTATGAACACAATACCGGAATTCAGATTTTGGATTGTTTCAAAGAAAAAAACCTTTCGTACGAAGAAGTGGAAATGATTCTCATTGGAAATCACGGTCCTTTTGCTTGGGGAAAGAACGCAGCGAAAGCAGTTTACAATAGTAAAGTTTTAGAGGTAATTGCCGAAATGGCACACTTGACTTTGCAAATAAACCCGAATGCGCCAAGATTAAAAGATTCCTTAATAAAGAAACATTACGAACGCAAACACGGAAAAGATTCGTATTACGGACAATAATAGATTTTTGAATGATGATTAACGATTTTTGATTTCAGATTTCACAGCACTAGATTTCTCGTTTTATACGAGTCTAAACTTCTGAAATCAAAAATCTTAAATCATTTTATAACTCAATGTTATTTTCCAGAATAGGTAAAACAATGTTATTCAATACTATATAAAATAATAAAATAATGATAGATATATCTCAAAAAGAAGTTTGGTTTGTAGTAGGTAGCCAAGAATTATATGGCGAAGAAACGCTAAGAAAAGTAGCCGAGCATTCACAACACATTGCAAAAGGGTTACACGCTTCGTCTCATATACCAGTAAAAATTGTATATAAAGATGTGGTGAAATCTCCAGCACAAATTACAAATGTATGTTTAGAGGCCAATTCGAACAAAAACTGTATTGGTATTATTGCTTGGATGCATACTTTTTCGCCAGCTAAAATGTGGATTGGCGGTTTAAATATTCTTAAGAAACCATTGTGCCATTTGCATACACAATTCAACGCTGAAATTCCATGGGCTTCTATGGATATGGATTTTATGAATTTAAACCAATCGGCTCACGGAGACAGAGAGTTTGGCTTTATCATGTCCAGAATGCGTAAAAAACGTAAAGTGGTTGTTGGACATTGGGAAGACGAACGCGTTCAAAAGAAATTAGGCATTTGGTCCAGAGTCGTTTTAGGTTGGGATGAGTTCCAAAACTTAAAAGTGGCAAGATTTGGAGACAATATGCGCGAAGTTGCAGTAACTGAAGGAGATAAAGTCGAAGCCCAAATCCGTTTTGGTTTTTCGGTAAATGGTTTCGACTCTTCAGATATTACCAAACACATTGACAAAGTCTCTGATGCTGATACGAATGCATTAGTTGCAGTATATGAAGCGTCTTATACTTTGGCTCCAGCCCTTCAAAAAGGAGGAGAAAAAAGAGATTCATTGCTAGAAGCTGCCCGAATAGAAATAGGATTAAGAGCATTTCTTGTAGAAGGAGGTTTTGGTGCTTTCACTGATACTTTCGAAAATCTGGGTTCATTAAAACAACTTCCGGGAATTGCTGTGCAACGTCTTATGGCAGATGGATACGGTTTTGGTGGAGAAGGCGACTGGAAAACTGCCGCTTTACTCCGTGCGATGAAAGTAATGAATGTAGGTCTTGAAGGAGGAACTTCTTTCATGGAAGATTACACGTATCATTTCACGCCTCAAAAATCCTATGTTTTAGGTTCTCACATGCTAGAAATTTGTTCTTCTATAGCTGATGCAAAACCTTCTTGTGAAGTACACCCATTAGGTATTGGAGGAAAAGAAGATCCGGTACGTTTGGTATTTAATGTTGCTGCAGGAAATGCTATCAACGCTTCCTTAATTGATATGGGGAACCGTTTCCGATTGATTGTAAACGAAGTGGAAGCTGTAGCGCCAATGGCTGATTTGCCTAAACTTCCTGTTGCTCGTGTATTGTGGGATTGTAAACCAGACCTTGATATTGCTGCAACTACATGGATTTTAGCAGGTGGAGCACATCATACGGTTTACAGCCAAGTCTTGACAACTGAATATATGGAAGATTTTGCCGATATTGCAGGAATAGAATTGCTTGTTATCGATGAAAAAACAACTGTTAGAGATTTTAAAGATAAAATTAATGCTAACGAAGCCTATTATCATTTGTTTCAGCACGGTCTATAATTCAAGTCTAATGTCATAAAGTCTTAATGTCCTAATGTATAGGATTGAAGTTTTAATTATTTTTTAAACTTTCAACTTTAAGACTTTTAAAAAACTAAAAAACGAATCATTATGAATGTATTAAAACGTTGCATTTATGGAATTTCCATAATAAGTTTGGCTAGTATGAATATTCAATGCAAAAGCGATAAAAAAGTGGAAGAAACTGTTACAGAAGCAAAAGCTACAGCTGCGGTAACTATCGAAAAATCAGCTTACGGAACGACTCCAAAAGGTGAAAAAATTGACAGTTACAAACTGAAAAACCAAAAAGGAATGGAAGTGGACATTATCACTTATGGTGGTATTATCTCTTCTTTGAAAGTGCCTAACAAAGCCGGAAAATCAGAAGAAGTAGTGCTTGGTTTTAATTCATTGGAACAATACATGAAACCAAATCCGTATTTTGGAGCCCTTATCGGAAGATACGGAAACCGAATTGCAAAGGGAAAATTTACTTTGGACGGAAAAGAATATGCTTTGGCCATCAACAACGATCCTAATGCTTTGCACGGAGGACCAGAAGGTTTTCACAGAGTGGTTTGGACTGCCGAAGAAGCAAAATCCGGAGACAATGCTTCGCTAAAATTGAAGTATGTGAGTAAAGACATGGAAGAAGGATATCCTGGAAATCTAACTGTTTTTGTAACCTACACCTTGAACAATGACAACTCATTGGACGTGGTTTATGAAGCAACTACGGATAAGAAAACAGTGGTAAACTTAACACAACACTCGTATTTCAACTTGTCTTCTGATTTTTCTAAACCAATTTTAGATCATGAAATCACTATCGATGCAGACAAATTAGTTCCGGTTGCAGCAACACTTATTCCTACAGGAAAATTGACCGATGTAACCAATACGCCTTTCGATTTCAGAAAAGCAAAAAAAGTGGGTGCACAAATCGAAGCGAAAGACGAACAATTGAAAAACGGATTGGGTTACGACCATTGCTGGGTACTGAACAATCAAGATAAAGGAGAGCGTTTTGCAGCATCGGCTTATGATGCGGGAAGCGGAAGATTATTGGAAGTGTACACGGACCAACCGGGAATACAGTTCTATTCCGGTAACTTCTTAGACGGTACTTTACCCATGAGAAATGGCGGAACGTATGCTCGCAGAACTGGTTTTTGTCTAGAAACACAACACTATCCGGATTCTCCAAATCAAAAAGATTTTCCAACTACGGTCTTGAATCCAGGTGAGAATTACAAAACAAAAACAAGCTTTAAATTCTCAGTTAAATAAGAATACACTAACTATTTATAGATTAGTTTCTATTCCCATAAATAAGTTGAATGGTTTGGTTTAAATAGGGAACTAGTTAGTAACCCCGAAAGTAAAACTTTCGGGGTTTTTTATGGTATCAGGTAATTTAATACTGCTGTTTTAGTGTTGTGCTAGATAACTTTCTCCATTGCGAGCGCAGCCTAATAGAATTTAAAGTTATTTATTTTTGAGAGTGTTCACGAGCTGGACGCTCGCGCTACCGAGGGTATGGGAAACTATGCCCAAAAGTGAAGGAAAACACTAGAAAACTATATTTAAAACTACTTCAAAAAAAAGAGGATACTAAATCCTCTTAATATTCTCTCTCTAAACTTTACGATAACCCCATAGTTGCTGCCAATGACCGGTTCCGTTCAACATAGGTTTCATTGTTCGGCTTGCAGCCGCAACGAAACCTTATCTGTTGGCGGTGGTTTTTATTTGTCGTTTAGAATATTCTCGATTTTATGATATGCTTCAAGTATATTTTCAACATTTGGATTTTCGTTGTGATACAATAAAGATGTATAAATGGTATAAATATTTCCTTCGGATTCACAATTTATAATATTATCCACTTTAGTAATAGATTCTAAAGTACTGTTTCTATACCATCTGTTGAAAACATTGAATCGCGTTTCTGCTTTCTCATCATTTTCTGAACAAACATAAATCAGGGAATTTTGTACATTTGCAAAGAAAGTAGTTATAATATTCTCAATAGTTTTTGATACTAAAACATCAAAAGGTTCAATTTTAGCAGTAATTTTTTCAATTATAATTTGATAGATGTTTTCAATAGGAACCTCTGAGGCAACGTCCAGCATCTCATCAATAATAAAAACAATTTTGTATTCAATATCGTTTTTAGTTGTAAAGTTATAAGTGCTTGTCGCTTTGTTAAAAGTATAGTTATATTGGTTTGGCAAACTTGATTCCTTTTTGAGTTAATTTTTCAATAGGAGTATTGCCTTTCAAGAACGAACGAACCATAGCCTTATCTGAAACCATTTTGGTTATAGATTTCATTATTGCTTCTTTATTTATGGTTTTATTATTCATACAACAAAAGTAGTGTAGCAAATATAAAACAAAGCAATATTTCAATTGTTTGTTTTTATAGTGTTTGTTTTCTGTATAGATTAAAGCTATTTTGAAACGATGTCAATTAGTGCTTTTTTCTTGTCAGTCCGGGAAATCACCGCTAACGTCAGTCTGTGAAAAAACCTCCGTTGTATTATCATCAAATATAACAAAATACTAGTATAAAAGAAGATTTTTCGTATTTTTAAGAATGCAACATATCACAGGTATTTTCCGTCAATAAATGCGTTTTTCAAGTTTAGAAGACACTATAGGTCCCGATAATCAGGTGCGATTTATAGATGCATTTGTCGAATATACCGACCTCTCTAAACTCGATTTTGCTGTAAAAACGCTCAAGACCGAAGGTCGCCCGAGTTTCAATAGTAAAGTGTTTCTAAAGATTTATTTATATGGTTATCTCAACTCAGTTAGAAATGGTCGAGATCTAGAGAGGAATGTTTAAGGAACATTGCAATGCAATGGCTATTAAAACACATTCGTCCCAATTACCACAGCATTCCCGATTTCAGAAATATATCTCAATCGCATTAAATAACACTTTCAATCTATTTGTTTCGTTCTTGAAAGATGCTGATTTGATAAGTGATGAAACCATAGCTACCGATCTTTTTTTAGCGGTAGCCAAAATACAATTTCCTGTCAAAACTAATTTTATGGTAAGGGAACTTGTGTGCAAAAGTGAAAGAAAACACGAAACTAAACGCAAAATCCTTCTCAAAAAAAAAGAGGATACTAAATCCTCTTAATATTCTCTCTCTAAACTTTTCGATAACTCCATAGTTCCTGCCAGTGACCGGTTCCGTTCAACATAGGTTTCATTGTTCGGCTTGCAGCCGCAACGAAACCTTATCTGTTATGCCTAGTACTTTTTTGTCGCAATTATTATTCCTGTTGACCAATTCATCTTTGTTAAGTTAAAATCCTCTCTGCTTTCCAAATATTCGATTAGTTTATTGACATTTTCTTGATGTCCTTCAGGCCAATTTGGTTGTGTCAACATATCATCAATAATATAAAAACCTCCGACTTTTACCAATTCTAGAATTTCGTTTATTTCGCTATATTTTCCTGGCCAAGCATCTGCAAAGACTAAATCAAATTTTTCACTATTGTAGTTTTTAATCCATTCACTTCCGTCTGCACAAATAATTTCAACTCTTTCATCAGTTCCAAAATAACTTTTAGCTATATCAGTTAGTTTTGAATCATTGTCAATAGTAACTAATTTAGAATCAGAATCCAATCCATCAATCATCCAAGAAAGTGACAGACCAATTCCAGTTCCAAGTTCTAATATTTTTGATTTTGGTTTGGAAGTAATAAGTGTTTTCAATAATGTCCCAATTAACAAATCTGAAGGCATAGTGAAACCGATTTCTTTCGATTTTGCATCAATTTCAAAATGAAGTTTGGGGATATCTAAGATATTTGAATCTTTCATAGTTTAATCTTTAGTAGCATTATTTTTAGTATTAGGCATAACGTCAGTCTGTGAAAAAACCTCCGTTTTATTACAAACAAATATAACAAAATACTTGTGTAAAAAGAAGATTATTCTTATTTTTAAGAATGCAACACATCACGGGTATTTCCCGTCAACAAATGCGTTTTTCAAGTTTAGAAGACACTATAAGTCCCGATAATCAAGTACGTTTTATTGATGCCTTTGTCGAGTCTATAGACCTCTCTAAGCTCGATTTTGCTATAAAAACGCTCAAGACCGAAGGTCGCCCGAGTTTCAATAGTAAAGTGTTTCTAAAAATCTATTTATACGGTTATCTCAACGGAATCAGGAGTGGTCGTGATCTAGAAAAGGAATGTTTCAGAAACATCGAAATGCAATGGCTTTTAGAAGACATTCGTCCCAATTACCACAGCATCACAAATTTTAGAAAAGACAATCCTATTGCCTTGAAAAAGCTATTCAAACTATTTGTTTCCTTCTTGAAAGCTGCTGATTTGATAAGTGATGAAACCATAGCTACCGATCGTTTTTTAGCGGTAGCCAAAACACAATTTCCTGTCAAAACTAATTTTATGGTAAGGGAACTTGTGTGCAAAAGTGAAAGAAAACACGAAACTAAACGCAAAATCCTTCTCAAAAAAAAAGAGGACACTAAATCCTCTTGAAATTCTCTCTCTAAACTTTTCGATAACTCCATAGTTCCTGCCAATGACCGGTTCCGTTCAACATAGGTTTCATTGTTCGTGCTGCGCACGCAACGAAACCTTATCTGTTACTGGCTGGTTGTTTTTATTCGAAATTACGATTTTAACAGTAAACTTTTCAAGTTCCTGTTGGCAAATTCCAACTTTCACGCTTCTGTTTAGTCAACTTTATCCGGAAATGCTAGGGATTTCCGAAGGAAAATTAAACGTTACAAACATACAACGATCTTTAATTAAGTACTAAACCGCAATTATTTTTATACCGTATTGGCAACAGGTTTTATTTTCTTATTTCAATCGAGTTAGTTTCAAATTCTAAATAATTTATATCTTTTCCATTTTGATTATATTTAATACTAAACTTAAAATTAGAAGTTTCAAATGGAGAATCTTTTAAAATTAAAGTCATTTCAGTTGGTACTTTTGGTTTTGAAATTAAATAAGTTACTAGATCAAATTTTTCATAATATATTTCATTTTCAGAGTCATAAATTATAACATCAAAAATTCCCGCTAAATTTTCTCCAACAAGATGATTAGAATTAAAATCCTTATTTGTGAAAATTTCAATGTTTTCAATATTATCATTAGTTTTTGGAGTAACTGGAGAGCAAGCATATGCAGAACTTATCAAATTTATAGAATTGATTTCATTGATTACTGAAAAATATGTTTCCTTTCGAGGTTCAATAAATATTGAAAATTTGTTGTAGAGAACAGAATTTTCAGTTATTTCAGATAAATTCAAGTCATTATTTGGTGTTTCACTATAAATTCCTTCATAGATTTTCCAGTTTAAATCAGTTACTTTTAAACTATCAGGAAAAGGCCCACAATCTTCGCAAGAAATAACTCCAAGGCATAAAAACACAAGGTAACTTGTAATAAAAAACTTAATTTTCTTTTTCATTTGGTATCGATTTTAACTTTTTGCCAATGTTTCGAAGCTACACGACGCACAAGGATTCGGAAACCCGAGTATTGTGTAACCGCTGTTGAACTAAACCTTCGGTAGTGCGAAACCGAAAAAGTAGTACTTTTCAAAGATAACTAAAATCTGATATTATGACTACAAAAAAAAGGATCGTGATGGGTTAAGAGAAAACAAAATTCTAAACCAAGCCAAACGAGAAGTTCCAGGTTTCGAGGAACTTTTAGATCGATTTGAGAGGACAGTTTCGATTTTGGGCAGAAGCCAAAGTACCTTTAATAACTATTCCCGCCACGTGGCGGCTATCTCGCTTTATTTTGGTAAAATCCCAACTGAATTAGATGCCGAGCAAGTACAAGACTACTTGTTTTACCAACAAAAAAAGTCAAAAACACCCTCTCAAGCGTATTTTAAACATTGTGTTTACGGACTTCGGTTTTTATTAAAATCGGAGGGTTTACCTTATGAGTTTCTTCGTTTACCTTCCATAAAACACGAGAAAAAACTCCCTGTTGTTTTAAGCAAAGAAGAAGTTCGGGCGATGTTACAAAACGCCAAATTGCTCAAACATAGAATTCTTATTGGTTTGCTTTATGGTTGCGGACTGCGCTGTATGGAGGCCCGAGGTGTGCGTTTACAAGATCTAGATTTTG
>NZ_JBLVPN010000013.1:0-33723 GCF_048286615.1 Flavobacterium pasteuri
AAAGTATAATTTATATGAGAACCTACAAAACAAAAAACAGTAGCAAAAACGTCTTTGCTACTGTTTAATATTTTAATTTTATCTAATAATCTGTATCGCTTTTTTAGGACGGGACATAAAATTACTAAAAACTATCTTCTGATTAAAAACAATATTCATTTTCAGCCACTAATTTAGAAGTGATTATTTCTCTCAATCCTACAATATTTGGCATGTTGGTGTATTTAGTAAAACGACGTAATCCCATTAACATCATACGTTGTTCATCACCTTCAGCGAAAGAGATTACACTTTCTTTTCCTTTTTGAGTAACAATATCTACCGCTTTATATAAGTATAATTTTGCCATAGCAATTTGCTCTTGTATTTTAGCTTCTCCCTCTTTTTTGGCTAATTTTTCAGTTCTAAGGATAGTACTTTCAGCCATGTAGATTTCGATTAAAATATCCGAAGCTGCCATCAATAATTGTTGGTGTGAATCTAAATCTGGGCCGTATTTTTGAACAGCTCCACCGGCAACCATTAAGAATGCTTTTTTCAATTTGCCAATCATTTCTTTTTCTTCTGCAAATAATTCAGAATAATCAGGAGTTTCAAAAGATGGAATTCCCATTAATTCTTCTTGCACTTTTGATGCAGGTCCAAGTAAATCAACGTGACCTTTCATTGCTTTTTTGATCAACATTCCTACTGAAAGCATTCTGTTGATTTCGTTTGTACCTTCGTAGATTCGAGCAATACGAGCATCTCTCCAAGCACTTTCCATAGGCGTATCTTCAGAGAATCCCATTCCACCAAAGATTTGAATTCCTTCATCAGCACAGTTTTGTACATCTTCAGAAACCGCTACTTTTAGGATTGAACATTCGATAGCAAATTCCTCAACACCTTTCAATTCTGCTTCTTGATGTGAAGTACCTTCAGCTTCACGAGCTGTAATTCTGTCTTCAATATTTTTTGCGGCTCTATAAGAAGCACTTTCACCAGCATAACAGCTCGTTGCCATTTCCGCTAATTTGGCACGAATAGCACCAAACTGAGAAATTGCAGTATTGAACTGGATTCTTTCATTTGCATATTTAACTGAACCTGAAATAACTCTGCGTTGTGCGTCCAAACAAGCTGCTGCTAATTTGATACGACCTACGTTCAAAGCATTCATAGCAATTTTGAAACCGTTTCCTCTTTCTGACAGCATGTTTTCAACAGGAACTTTCGTTTCGTTGAAGAAAACCTGACGTGTAGAAGAAGCACGAATTCCTAATTTATGCTCTTCTTCACCCATAGAAATTCCATTGTCTGGAGTGTTTTCAAGGATAAAACCGGTGATGTTTTTGTCATCGCCAATACGGGCAAAAACGATAAACAAAGAGCAAAATCCTGCATTCGAAATCCACATTTTTTGTCCTGTGATTTTGTAATGTGTTCCGTCTTCTGATAAAACTGCTTTTGTTTTTCCAGAATTAGCATCTGATCCTGCGCCCGGTTCTGTCAAACAATACGCACCAAACCATTCGCCAGAAGCTAATTTAGGAACGTATTTTTGTTTTTGTTCTTCAGTTCCGTATAAAGTGATTGGCATCGTTCCAATTCCAGTATGTGCTCCAAAAGCAGTCGAGAACGAACCCGTTGCTCCCGAAATATAATCACAAACCAACATTGTTGATACAAATCCCATTCCTAATCCACCATAAGCCTCAGGTACTGCAACTCCTAAAAGTCCTAAGTCTCCGGCTTTTCTCATGGTTTCTTCTGTATAGGCGTAATCTTTTTTCTCAAAACGATCTTTATGTGCCCATAATTCTTTGTCTACAAACTCTTTTACAGAGTCACGCATCATTAATTGCTCTTCTGAAAAATCTTCTGGAGTAAAGATATCTTCGCATTTTGTTTCTTTAACCAAAAACTGACCGCCACGGGTTACGTTTTTTTCAATTGTATCTGCCATTTTTTTATTTTTTTATATGTTTTTTATTAAATTATAAGCTTACAAAAGTTCGTAAATCCCAGCACTTCCTTGCCCAGTTCCTACGCACATACTCACAATTCCGTATTTGCTTCTTCTGCGTTGCATCTCGTCGAATAATTGAACAGACAATTTTGCTCCGGTACAACCTAGTGGGTGACCTAATGCAATCGCTCCACCATTGACATTGATAATATCAGGATTTAGATTTAATTCTCTCGTTACTGCTAATGCTTGTGATGCAAAAGCTTCGTTTAACTCAATTAAATCAATATCATTTAATGTTAATCCTGCTTGTTTCAATGCTTTTGGAATTGCTTTTACCGGTCCAATACCCATGATTCTTGGTTCCACCCCAGCTGAAGCAAAGTTTACCAAACGGGCAATAGGAGTTAGGTTCAATTCTTTGACCATTTCTTCGCTCATGATTAAAACAAATGCTGCTCCATCACTCATTTGAGAGGAGTTTCCTGCAGTTACACTTCCGTTCGCTTCAAAAACTGGTCTTAAACCAGCCAAAGCTTCTACAGAAGTCCCTGCTCTAGGACCTTCATCTTTATTTACGATATACGATTTAGTTTCTTTTTTACCATTTTCATTGATAAACGTTTGTTCTACCGTAATAGGAACAATTTGTTTGTCAAATTTACCTTCGGCTTGCGCTTTAAGTGCTTTCATGTGTGAGTTATAAGCAAACTCATCTTGGTCTGCACGAGAAACTTTGAATTGTTGGGCAACAGCTTCCGCAGTTAATCCCATTCCCCAATAGTAATCTTCGTTACCCGCTTTTGCAACAGCATAATCTGG
Organism: Flavobacterium pasteuri; assembly: GCF_048286615.1. Lineage (NCBI taxonomy): Bacteria > Pseudomonadati > Bacteroidota > Flavobacteriia > Flavobacteriales > Flavobacteriaceae > Flavobacterium > Flavobacterium pasteuri. Next base: position 2,774 of record NZ_JBLVPN010000013.1, read on the forward strand.
AGTAGGCTTGTAACCTCCCATTGGAATAAAACTCATGCTTTCAGCACCACCGGCAATGATACAATCCGCCATTCCAGACTGGATTTTGGCAGTAGCCATACCAATTGTTTCTAATCCTGACGCGCAATAACGATTTACGGTTACACCAGGAACATCTTCGATTTTCAATCCCATCAAAGAGATCAATCGTCCCACGTTTAGTCCTTGTTCTGCTTCTGGCATCGCATTTCCTACCATCACGTCGTCAATACGTTTTTTGTCGAAATCAGGTAACTCATTCATCATAAACTGAATCGTTTCTGCTGCCAATTCATCAGGACGTTTAAATCTAAACACTCCTTTTGGAGCTTTCCCCACGGCTGTTCTGTATGCTTTAACTATATAGGCTGTTTTCATAACTATTATTTTGAATTTTGAAGTCTAAATTTTAAACGAAGTTCATTCGTAATTTATAATTCATAATTTATAATTTAAAATTAATTGCGAAGCGGTTTCCCTTTCGTTAACATAAACTGTATTCTCTCTAATGTTTTTCTTTCTGTGCAAAGTGACAAGAAAGCTTCACGTTCTATATCTAATAAATATTGTTCAGATACTAATGTCGCTTCAGACAAATCACCACCAGCCATAACATAAGCTAGTTTATTTGCAATTTTAAGATCGTGTTCTGAAATGTATTTTCCAGCAACCATTTGATTGGTTCCTACTAAGAACATTCCCAAAGCTTGTTTTCCTAAAACTTTTACATCAGTTCTACGGATTGGTTGTGTATAACCCGCTTCGGCCATTAATAAGGCATGTTTCTTCGCTTCTGCAATCTGACGATCTTTGTTTACCACTACAATATCTTTTCCGTGTTGTAAAAGTCCAGTATCAAAAGCTTCATAAGCCGAAGTTGATACTTTTGCCATAGCGATAGTCATGAAATATTCTTGTAAAACATTCAATTCCACATCGTTTTTACGGAATAAATCAGAAGCTCTCAAAGCCAATTCTTTCGAACCACCACCGCCAGGAATAACCCCAACACCAAATTCAACCAATCCCATGTAGGTTTCTGCAGCAGCAACTACTTTATCAGCATGCAAACTCATTTCGCATCCACCTCCAAAAGTCATTCCGTGTGGCGCAACTACAACTGGAATTCCGGAGTAACGTACTCGCATCATCGTGTCTTGGAACATTTTGATAGCCATATTCAACTCATCGTATTCTTGCTCGACTGCCATCATGAATATCATTCCGATATTGGCACCAACAGAGAAATTCGCTGCTTGATTCCCAATAACTAAGCCTTGGTATTCTTTTTCAGATAAGTCAATCGCTTTATTGATAGCGGCCAAAACATCGCCACCAATCGTATTCATTTTAGACTGGAATTCTAAATTCAAGATTCCGTCGCCTAAATCTTGTATAATCGCTCCGCTATTGCTCCATACTTTTTTGCTTTCGCGAATGTTGTTCAGGATGATAAATGAATCCTGACCTGGAACTTTAGTTTGTGATTTTGTAGGGATATTGTAGAAAAAAGTTGCTCCTTCTTTAATAGAGTAAAAACTAGAACTTCCAGAAGCTAACATATCATTTACCCAAGCAGCTGGTTCAAGACCTTCGGCTTTCATGATTTCGATTCCTTTAGCAACACCAATGGCATCCCAAATTTCGAAAGGACCATTTTCCCAGCCAAAACCGGCTTTCATGGCATCATCAATTTTATATAATTCATCTGAGATTTCAGGAATTCGGTTCGAAACATAAGCAAACATTCCAGAAAAACTTTTTCTGTAAAATTCTCCCGCTTTGTCTTTTCCTTTTACCAAAACTTTAAAACGGTCAATTGGTTTATCAATCGTTTTTGTCAATTCCAAAGTGGTAAAAGAGGCTCTTTTAGCCGGGCGGTATTCTAAAGTATCTAAGTCCAAAGACAAAATATCCTTGTCTACTTTTTTATAAAAACCTTGACCAGTTTTACTTCCCAACCATTTGTTCTCCATCATTTTGTTGACAAATTCTGGAAGTTTAAACAATTCGTGTTGTTCGTCATTCGGGCAGTTTTCATAGATTCCGTTGGCAACATGTACCAAAGTATCCAATCCAACCACGTCAACAGTTCTGAAAGTAGCCGATTTTGGTCTTCCAATAACCGGACCAGTCAATTTATCCACTTCTTCAATCGTCAATCCCATTTCTTTTACCAAATGAAACAAACTCTGAATCCCGTAAATACCAACTCTATTACCAATAAACGCCGGAGTATCTTTGGCCACGACCGAAGTTTTACCCAAGAATTTTGAACCATAATCAGTAAGGAAATCCAAAACTTCTGTTGAAGTTTGCGGACCAGGAATGATTTCGAATAATTTTAAATAACGCGCAGGGTTAAAAAAGTGTGTCCCACAGAAATGCTTTTGAAAATCCTCGCTTCTTCCTTCACTCATAAAGTGAATTGGAATTCCTGACGTGTTTGAAGTCACCAAGGTTCCCGGTTTTCTGAATTTTTCAATTTGTTCAAAAACTATTTTTTTGATGTCCAAACGTTCTACTACAACCTCAATAATCCAATCCACAGTAGCAATTTTTGCCATGTCATCAGTGGTATTTCCAGTTGTGATTCTGCTGGCAAATTTCTGACTGTAAATAGGGGATGGTTTCGATTTCAGGGAATTAGCCAAATGCTCGTTCACCAATCGGTTTCTTACGATTTTGCTTTCTAAAGTCAGTCCTTTTTTAGCTTCCGCTTCGGTAAGTTCTCTTGGAACAATATCCAACAGTAACACTTCAACTCCAATGTTGGCAAAATGGCAGGCAATACCTGAACCCATAATTCCGGATCCTATTACTGCAACTTTTTTAATTGTGCGCTTCATACTTTGTTTGTATTTGTTTTTCAGTTTGCTCCGCCAGTTCGCTGGCGTTCGTGTGATTAAATATATTTTTGTCTAGAATTAATTCGTTGATGGTTTCAGCTACTTCAATAAAATGTTGTAGCTTTTCCTCAGAGATATGTTGTTTTACGGTTTCATTGAACTTCAATACGGTGTTCTTGGACAATTCTCTTTTTTCTTTACCAAAATCAGTTAGGTAAATCAATACGCCACGACCATCTTCAGGATTTTTCTTTCGGATGATTAAGCCTTTTTCCTCCATAGATTTTAAGGTTCTGGTTAAGCTGGTAGCTTCCATTCCCATTTTTGGCCCCAAAGAAGTTGAAGGAGTTCCTCCTTCTTTATCAATACTCAACAAAGCAAAACCTGTGGCCATGCTCGCATCATATTTAGAAGCTTCTTCATTATACATTCTGGCTACTGCTTGCCAGGTGGCACGTAAAATATAATCTATTGTTTTATCTTTCATATGTAACTATATCGATTTCAAATATAATAAAAATATACTATGCGTGCATAATATATTGAAAATTTTTTTTGATTTTTTTTGTTTAAACTAAAAAACTCCCCATAAAAAGAGGAGTTTACTGTTATGCTTTTATATTTTATTTTAGTTTTCCATTCACTAGAGCAATTACTGCACCTACTAATGCGGCCATTACAACTGTAATTGCAATATCTAACCCTATAGTTTGATAATTGATTGCAGCTGTCATAGAATTCATAAAGAAATTAGTGTATAGTGCTATGAATAATCCAATAACCGCACCGGCTTTAAAACCGGAAGCTACATTCGAAATTCCGGCCCATTTCGTAAAAATATAGGATACGAAAAATCCAAAAGTCATGCATCCTAAAAATATGAATAGCATGTTTTCATTTCCATCAGTAGGGAATGAGTTTTTAAATAGGATTCCGTAAAACAACCATCCTAAAAGAAATTGGACGATACCACCCGCAATACCTGAAACTAAAAAGTTTTTCACATTCATAATGTTTGGTTTTATTGGTTAACATAATAAAGGTATTAAAAAATAATAAAATAACAGATAAGGTGTTAAAAAACAATTGAATATGAAATAAGGGATTGTATTTTTATTTTATATTATATTATAAAAAATAATTCATCAGCATTTATGAGTTTGTATTATTTCGAATAAAGTCTATCCTTTAGTAAACTCCCCGCTATCCACATCTTTCAAGAACTTGATCACGCCCGGAAAATAGGTTTTGGGGTCATCATACTGTGAAAGGTGACTTCCGTTAGGACAAAACAAGAAACGTCCGTTTTGAACTTCGTTAGCAATCCATTTCATATGTTCTGGATCCATCGTGTCGTATTTAGAGCCAATACTTAAGGTAGGAACTGTCAGGGTTTTTAGTTTGGCTTTGACATCCCAATTTTTAAGTGTAGCGTTTCCAGTAATGCCAAATTCACTATGCCCTTGCATATACACATATACATTAGGATTAATGTGCTTGAAACAGCGGTTGATGGATTCAGGCCATTTCTCCAGTGGCATTCTTAAAATATGTTCGGTGTAGTAATGTTTGAACAGTAATTCACTGTATTTTGGATTATCAAAATCATTATTATTCTCGATATCCTGCAATTGCTTTAGAATTTTAGGATCCATTTGTGGTGCCAGAATGTCTTTTGCGTAAGCATTATATTCCGCTGTACTTGCCATCATATTAGAGATAATCAAGCCTTTTAGATTCTTTTGGTATTTCAGAGCGTATTCCATTGCTAGGATTCCGCCCCAAGATTGTCCCATCAGGTAAAAATTAGAACTGTCCAATCCTAATGCGATGCGTACTTGCTCGACTTCCTCCACAAAGCGTTCGTTGGTCCATAAACTGTTGTCATTAGGTTGGTCACTGTAATACGAACCCAACTGGTCGTAATAGATGTATTCAATGCTTTCGTTTGGAAAATACCCATCAAAAGATTCATAGAGTTCGTGCGTCAATCCTGGCCCACCGTGTAAGAGCAACACCTTTATTTTTGGATTGTTGCCCACTCGTTTTGTCCAAACGTTGAAAGTGCCTTTAGGCGTTTTAATTGGAATCATTTTAATACCGCCAGTCAGCTGGTCGTCCCGTTTGGAAAAGTCTAAATAATTTGCCTTTATTGAATCTTCCTTTGGTTTTTCTTGACAATTAGAAAAAAAGAACATACATATTACGCAGCAAATCAGTACTTTTAGTTTCATAACGGAACAGTTTATTGAACGCTAATTATAGATTTTATGGAACAAATCATTATATTTTTCCATCACTATTTTTCGTTTCAGTTTTAGAGTAGGAGTAAGCTGTCCTCCTTCAATAGACCACACGTCCGGTGTCAATTCAAAACGTTTTATTTTCTCCCAATTTCCAAATTTTTCATTTAAGCTGTCAATTTCTTCTTGAATTCGAGCAATAACTTTCTCGTTTGAGACGATTTCTTCATTGCTTTTTCCAACATCAATTCCATGGATAACGCCCCATTCTTTAATAAAATCAAAACTTGGTTGAATGAAAGCTGCTGGCATTTTTTGTCCGTCACCAATTACCATTATTTGTTCAATGAAACGAGATTGTTTCATCGTATTCTCAATTAATTGTGGCGCAATGTATTTTCCTCCGGAGGTTTTAAACATTTCTTTTTTACGGTCCGTAATTTTCAAGAATCCTTCTTCGTCAAAAATTCCGATATCGCCAGTATGAAAATAACCGTCAGTAATTACTTCATTTGTTAATTTTTCGTCTTTGTAATAGCCCATCATTACATTTGGTCCTTTGCAAAGAATTTCGCCGTCTTCTGCAATTAGTACTTCGACATTATCAATGACTTTACCAACAGTCCCCACTTTGAAACCATTATTTCTAATATCGTTTACGGATATTACCGGAGAAGTCTCGGTTAAACCATATCCTTCCATTACTGGAATTTCTGCTGCAGCAAATATTCGAGCCAATCGTGGTTGTAAAGCGGCACTACCAGATACCATTAAATCAAGATTGCCACCCAAACCTTCTTTCCATTTGCTGAAAATAAGTTTGCGAGCAATTTTGAGTTGGAACTCATACCAAAAACCATTTTTACCGTAAGGTTCATAACGCAATCCTAAATCAATCGCCCAAAAGAATAGTTTCTTTTTGATACCTGTCAACTCTGTACCTTTGGCGTAAATTTTATCGTATACTTTTTCTAAAAGTCTTGGAACAGCTGTAATCACAGTTGGTCTAACTTCTTTTAGATTGTCACTAATTTTATCAATTGATTCTCCAAAATATACTGAAACTCCGTAATATTGGTATAAATACAAAATCATTCTTTCAAAGATATGGCAAATAGGAAGAAAGCTCAATGCACGGCTTTTTCCTGCTTCAAAAGGAATTCTAGAAGCACTGTCCAATACATTTGAGACTATGTTTTTATGCGAAAGCATAACTCCTTTTGGTCTTCCGGTAGTACCCGAGGTATAAATTATTGTTGCTAAATCTTCGGTTTTTACATTGTCTTTACGAATTTCAACTTCACTTTGATTGCCTGTGTCTACACCATGAATCAATAATTCATTCCAGTTTTTGCAACCTTCAATTTCGTTGAATGAATAGACTTCTTTGACATTCGGAATTTTATTTCGAATTAAATTTACTTTGCGTAGTACTTCAACATCTGATACAAAACAATATATGGCACCGGAGTGATTCAGTATATATTCATAATCATCTTCAGAAATTGTAGGGTAAATGGGAACGGTTTGCGCACCAGTTTGCAACACACCAATATCCATAATATTCCATTCGGTTCTATTATTAGTAGAAATAATAGCAATTTTATCGTCTTTTTGAACGTTCATTTTCAAGAGCGCTCTCGAAACTGCATTGGCTTTAGCAATATATTCTTGAGTAGAAGTTTTTATCCAAACCCCGTTTTGCTTTGTTGTTAAAGCATCTGGAATTGAATTATATTTATCTTGTTGATAATACGGAAAATCAAAAAGTCTGGTTATAGAAGTCATTATTCGAATGTTGAATTGACTCGCAAATTAAATAAAAATTAATAATAATTATTATTTTTCAAAAATTAAATGGAAAATTAAACTATAATTTTTCCATTTCACGAAATCGTTTTCTTGAAATGAAGTTTAAGGGGCTGATTTTAAGCTAAAATGTTGCTGCAACATGAATATTGTATTCTTATGATTATTCTATATTATCTTTGCTTCTGTTTACTAAAATAAACATTTTCTTTTTTTGAAAATGGAAGGAAAAATGAACATTTGTCCAATCTCCTCAGGTTTTCATTTATTGGTTAGTCTCCTTGTTTATATGCCAAAGTGTGTAGACCGGATAATTAAAGCCTTTCTGGTATTTTGGATTGCCGTTTTCAAAACATTACATTCCCTTAATGATTGTAGTTTTTTTATAAAATCTAATACTGGATAAATACCAGTTCCTTCTGGATCAAATTGTACGATAGGTTCTGTGAGACCTTCAAAAAGATACGTTCCCGATATAGGTTGATCAATGTTTGTGGTTATGTAATGGATTCCGTCCTTTGCGGCGATTTTTTGATATTTTGGGCATTAGAGTAAGTTACAAACAGCTATAGGTTGAAAAATAGTAAATTAAGGGATTTCATAGATTTGGGTTAAATATACAGGTTGTATGTAAATCTAGCTATTCGTATTTTTTTTCGCAAATAATAATCTATAAAAATGTAGACAACAGGTTGTTTCTATTTTAAATCATCGTTAAAAACTTCATCAGCGAATGATATTATTCTCTCATAATTATTTTTAGACATGGATATAAAATAAAAGTACTACTATTATTTAGGAACTAAAACTAAGTTTATTTTATCCCTTTTCTAATTTTCTTTGTTTAATCAGCAAGTTTAAGACTGTCTACAAAAAGGTCAAAGAACCTAATTTGGTTGTCTTGCGCAATGGCCTCATCAATTGATGAGGCAAAAAGCGGGAGTTGGTTTTTTGTTAGTTCTGTTGATGAATTTCATTCCTCATTTTGCATAAAAACAACGAGTTATACAAATAATTTAAACGATTTTTAATACAATTTATTCAACAAGAACAAAGGTGGTTATTAGACAGTTTGACGGTTTATAGTATGGTGTCGTGCGGGATTACGTAACGATATCTTATCTGGGTACACCGATTTTTTTTACGAAATACAAACATTCGCAAACGGCTGAAACCCGCATGCACTATAACATGTTTTTTGGCTAATACATTATGATATCCAAGTAGGAATAATTTCGATAATCATCCAGATATTATGCTGTTTCTTAAGGTATATAATGCTTCCTTCACCACCTAAGCTTGCATATGAATGTCCGATTTCAAAAATCGCTTGAGTTTTATCCTTATTGAAAGCAATTCTCGAAAAACGAATTATGCCATTAGAATTCTTATAGTCATTATAAAATTCCGCCCAGTCGGCGTTTAAATCTTGGCTATCAAAAATGTATGATAATTCATCGGAAGATATTAAAATTATTTTTTTTGTTTTACTTTGAAATTGTTCTCCAAAATTTACAGAGTTTTTATTTAAATCCTCATGAATCTGAACCAAACTTGTATCAAAATCCTGATAATTTTCAATTAAATAATCATAAAAATAATTCTCATAATTTAAATCAATACTTGTTTTTGTAGCTTGTCCGATTACGATTTTTTCTGAAGAATATTTTTTATTTATCATTAAAGAATATATATCATACATCTCATCCGAAATTTGGTCTGACTGTTTAAGAGAAAAATCCGGTTTAGTTTCTTTTTCGCCCTCTTCACAGCTAAGAATAGTTATTCCTAATAACACTAATATTGGTAGGTAAATTAATAATCTGGATTTCATAATTGTAATTTTTAAATTTATTATAAGATGCTTCGGTTGCTCATTTGGTTGCTTTGTATTAGCCACAACTTGTATGTAGGCGCTACAAAGTAACGCATATACATCTCTCTTTGGTGTATATTCGCTACTGCGTAGCGTATTACTTTCAAATATACACTTTAATTATTATCTTACAAATCATCAAAATGGCTTTTAAATTCATTCTATAAAAAAAGCGCTCCTTTTCAGGAACGCTTTCATATAGTAAATCAAAAAATTATTTTTTATCCATCCATTTTCTGGCATTGACAAAAGCTTCATGCCAAGGTGAAACTTCATCATCTCTATCTTTTGTATAATGTGCCCAGTTCCATTGGAACGTAGAACGCTCAATGTGTGGCATCATAACCAGGTGACGCCCTGTTTTGTCGCAAAGCATGGCTGTGTTATAATCAGAGCCATTTGGATTAGCAGGATAGCCTTCGTAGGCATATTTAGAAACAATATTATAATTTTCTTCACCCATTGGTAAGTTGAATTTTCCTTCTCCGTGTGAAACCCAAACTCCAAGTGTACTTCCGGCTAATGAAGAAAGCATCACTGAATTGTTTTCCTGTACCGTTACTGATGTAAAGATACTTTCGTGTTTGTTACTTTCGTTGTGTAGCATTTTTCCGTGAACTTCATGCTCCGGATTAATCACTTCTAATTCCATAAACAGTTGACAACCATTACAGATTCCAACAGATAGCGTATCTTCTCTTTTGAAGAAATTGTCTAAAGCTGTTTTTGCTTTTTCATTGTATAAAAAGGCTCCAGCCCAACCTTTGGCAGAACCCAATACATCTGAATTAGAGAACCCACCAACAGCTCCAATGAACTGAATGTCTTCCAAAGTTTCACGACCTGAAATCAAATCGGTCATGTGAACATCTTTTACATCAAAACCGGCTAAGTACATCGCATTTGCCATTTCACGCTCCGAGTTACTTCCTTTTTCACGGATAATAGCGGCTTTAGGTCTATCGACTGCGCTCGAGATGACAGGTAATTTTCCGGTAAAATGTGCAGGGAAAGTATAGTGTAACGCTTGATTTTTATAATTGTCAAAACGCGCTTGAGCCGTTCCGTTTTTAGATTGTTTTTGGTCTAATAAAAACGAAGTTTTGTACCAAATATCTCTGTGTTTAGCAATGTCTAATGTACAAGGACCAAAATCTAAAGTTGCTTCATTTGTAGCGCTTCCTAATTTGTAGAAAGAAACGGTATTGGCGTTTAATTTAGATTCCACTTCAGCATCTGATTTTGCTTGGAAAACAATTCCAATATTTTCAGCAAAAAGATATTTGATAATGTCTTTTTCTTCGAAGCCCGAGAAGTCTATTTTAGCACCCAAATTCACATCAGCAAAACACATTTCTAATAAAGTAGTAATCAAACCACCACTTCCTATATCGTGTCCGGCAAGGATATTGTTTTCTAAAATTAATTCCTGAATGGTATTAAAGGCTCTTTTGAAAAATGCAGCGTCTTTAATCGTTGGCACTTCTTTTCCAATAGTATTCAACGTTTGTGCAAACGAAGAACCGCCTAATTTAAAGTCGTCTTGTGACAGATTGATGTAATAAATAGAACCGCCGTCTCTTTGTAACACGGGCTCTACTACTTTTCTAATATCGGTACAATTTCCACCTGCTGAAATAATTACCGTTCCCGGTGCGATTACTTCTTCATTTGGATATTTTTGTTTCATGGAAAGGGAATCTTTTCCGGTTGGAATATTGATTCCTAATTCGATTGCAAAATCTGAACAACCTTGTACAGCTGCATACAAACGAGCGTCTTCTCCTTCGTTTTTACAAGCCCACATCCAGTTAGCAGACAATGAAAGTCCAGCTAAACCATCTTTTATTGGCGCCCAAACAATGTTAGACAATGCCTCAGCAATTGCTGTTCTACTTCCCGCAACAGGATCAATTAATGCTGCAACAGGCGAGTGACCAATCGAAGTGGCAATTCCTTCTATTCCTTGATAATCCAAGGCCATTACACCACAATTATTCAATGGTAATTGCAACGGACCGGCACATTGTTGTTTGGCAACTTTACCACCCACACAACGGTCTACTTTATTGGTCAACCAGTCTTTACAAGCAACCGCTTCTAGTTGAAGCACTTGCTCTAAGTAGGTTGAAATGTTTTTCTTGTCGTATACTAAATCAGTATAGTTTCTTTCGATTGTTTTGTCTGTCATGACCACTTTTGGAGAACTTCCAAAAAAGTCTTCCAAAGCAAAATCCATTGGTTTAGCACCAGTTGATTTTGATTCGAAAGTAAAACGGTGATCTCCGGTTACGTCTCCCACTTGGTACATTGGTGAACGCTCACGGTCAGCTATTTTTTGTAATAAATCGATGTTTTCTTTGGCGATAACCAATCCCATTCTTTCTTGAGATTCGTTACCAATTATTTCTTTTGCCGAAAGGGTAGGATCTCCCACAGGCAATTTGTCTAAATCAATTAATCCACCGGTATCTTCCACTAATTCCGAAAGACAGTTCAAATGTCCTCCAGCTCCGTGATCGTGAATCGAAACAATTGGATTGATATCACTTTCTACCAAACCACGAATGGCATTGGCAGCACGTTTTTGCATTTCTGGGTTAGAACGTTGAATTGCATTCAATTCAATTCCTGAACTAAAAGCTCCGGTATCTGCTGAAGAAACTGCAGCCCCACCCATTCCAATTCTATAATTTTCCCCACCAAGGATGACAATTTTATCACCTGTTTGTGGTTTTTTCTTAATTGCTTGGTCTAATTTTCCGTAACCAATTCCACCCGCTTGCATAATCACTTTGTCAAAACCTAGTTTGCGAGCGTCTTCTTCGTGTTCGAAAGTCAGGATAGAACCTGTAATTAAAGGCTGTCCAAATTTATTTCCAAAATCAGAAGCTCCGTTGGACGCTTTGATCAAAATATCCATTGGGGTTTGATACAACCATTTTCTTTCGGTCATACCGTTTTCCCATGGTCTGTTACCCTGAGCGGAGTCGAATGGGCCTTCTAAACGAGAGTATGAAGTCATATAAACTGCCGTTCCAGCCATTGGCAAAGAACCTTGTCCACCTGCTAAACGATCCCGAATTTCTCCACCAGAACCAGTTGCAGCACCATTGAAAGGTTCTACTGTTGTTGGGAAATTATGTGTTTCTGCTTTTAAGGAGATAACCGAATCAAATTCTTTTACTTCATAAAAATCAGGTTTATCAGCACTTTTTGGAGCAAATTGTTGTACACGTGGCCCTTTTACAAAAGCAACGTTGTCTTTATAAGCCGAAACAATATCGTTCGGGTTTTCCTGAGATGTTTTCTTGATTAATTTGAATAAAGAAGATTCTTTTTCTTCTCCGTCAATGATAAATTTTCCGTTGAAAATCTTGTGACGACAGTGTTCTGAATTGGCTTGTGAGAAACCAAAAATCTCAGAATCTGTTAGTTTTCGCCCTAATTTAATCGCTAAATTGTCTAAATAGTCTACTTCTTCCGGACTCAAAGACAATCCTTCTTGTTTGTTGTAAGCAGCAATATCAGCGATGTCCAAAATTGCTTCAGGAAGTACATTGATTGTAAAAATATCTTGATTTAACTCGGCGTATTTTTGAGAAAGCATCGGGTCAAAACCAGAAAAATCAGCTGTTGCTTTGTGAAATTCTTCGATTCTAATGATACCGGATATACCCATATTTTGAGTGATTTCCACTGCATTAGTGCTCCAAGGCGTTATCATTGTGGCACGAGGACCAACAAAAAAATCCGTTAGTACGGATTTTTCTATTTTATTTGAATCGGCAAAAAGCCAGTTGAGTTTTGAAATGTCTTGAGCCGAAATTTCGTTTTGCGTGTGTACGGCAAAAACAGTTTTGCTTTGGTTTTCAAAGAAATGGATCATTGTTTTTAGTTTGTTGTATTGCGATGCAAATTTAGTTTAAATAAATAGTACGAGCAAATGTGAAAAGCAAAGACTTTGAAAAATTAAAGAAGTGAAAAGTATAACCCGAATTTACTTCGCAAGTTCTCTATCGCTCGGGACACGAATTAACACAAATTATTTTTTGACACTTTCTAATGCTTTGAAATCATGATTTTTTACAAACTTATATGCCCTTCAATATCTTATATGATGAAAAAGTATATTGAATGAGTTGACCATATAATATATTGAAGGGCATATCAGAGAAAAAAGGAAATTGATTTTTATACCAAAAGCGTTTGAAAACACTCTGTACGTCATAAAAGGTACTTGTTAGAATATAATTATTTAGGGAATACTTTATTTTGATAAGCACCTAAATCGGGAGGTAAAGTTCTTGTATTTCCTAAAATATCCAACGGAATCAGATAAGCCGGATTCCCTTTTGCGAAAGCGGCAGAAGTTTCGTCTACATTGAATTTGTTCTGTGAGGTGTTGAAGAATTTTGGATCCTTGTTCAAAAGTATAGCGTTGTAATGAGCAGTATCAGTATTGAATTGATAATCAGGATTTGTTGTGAATTGATTGGATACGTTATCAAATTTGATCAGGCAATTGTTGAATTGGTATTCAAAATCAGCTCCCGTTTTCTTGCTTAAACTCATTTCGTTTGTATAGGAACCATAAATGATGCAATTGTTAAAAGTGGCTGCAGTTAAATCTTTCACTTCAGGAATTGCACCTAAAATATAATTACTCACTACTACCGCCACTTGTTGTGAGCTGTTCCAGTTATTATTGAAAGTACAATGAGTGAACTTATAATTCCCGCCATAGGAACACGCTAAACTGGCCTGTCCGGCATTGTTGATGACTACATTTTCTCCGGTTATTTTTGCGGTCTGCGCCAAAATTCCGTAGTTACTGCTGTTGTAAATTTGGGTGTTTTTGATAGAAACCGTTGTGCCATCATTGTTTTGTATCAACAATCCAATGGTAGCATTTTTAATTGTGAGGTGATTCAAGGTGTTATTTGTACTACCATCAGTAAGCCAAATCGTACCCCATTGTCCCGGCACATCAGAAAAATCTGGTTCTAAACGGTCGCCTTCAAAAATGACTTCATTTTCTAGTTTATCTGTTGTTGAGCGTGCTCCATTAATATTGATGGAAGCTTTATTACCTACTATAAGCCCGGAATTAGCATGAAAATGAACTCGGGTTCCTGCTTCAAAAGTGGCTGTTTTATTCGAAGGGACAGCTGCATAGCCATAAATTACATACGGTTTATCATTGGTAAACTGTAATTCATTTCCATTTACAGAGTCATTTTCATCCAGATAAAAACCATTAATTTTTTCGTTTCCAATAGGGAGTGTTTCAGTGGTTCCGTCAGCAAACCTTTTTGGATAAAGAAAAACAGCGTCTTGAATCAGTGTTACAAGTTCTACATTTTGTAGGTTTTCGCCACTGTCAAACTGAATTTGATCGGTGTATAAAAAATCGGTTGGGTTGGCATCAGCAATATTGGCGGTGGTTTCTATGAAAATATACAAACTGTCTTTGGCTAAAAGATCTACATTATAAAAAACTTTACCGTCTGTACCCTGCATTCCATCAACGCTCATTCGGTATTTTGAGTTCAGTCCTTTTGCTAATTTAATACTTGGAATCGTAATGTCCTTTTTACTTTTGTTGTACACTTTAAGTCGGTACGTGCTAGAACCTACGCTAGAGAAAACGGTGTCTAGGTAAATTGTATCCTTAGAAAATTCTAAATCTCCTGTGCTGGCTACAGTCTCAAAATTAGAACGGCAGGAACAGATAGTGATTATAATTCCAATAAAAAACAATACTATTTTGGGACGCATCTGGATATATTTTTTGTAAAAATAGGAAAAATCTATTTTCGAAATCAGAATAACAATTGTAATTACTGTTTTGTGACTTATCTTTTAATTATTTTTACATTTTAAAATTAAATAACATGACATTCGACAAAGAAAAGATACTACAATATTGCAATCACGTTTCTAAAAATACCTTAATGCAAACGTTGAATATTGAATATACTGACGCAGGTGAAGATTTTCTTGTTGCAACAATGCCTGTCAACCCTTCTGTACATCAGCCAATGGGCTTGTTACATGGCGGTGCTTCAGTGGCTTTAGCAGAAAGTGTGGGTAGCGCAGCTTCTATGCTTTATGTAAATTCTGAACTAAGCGAAGTGCGCGGAATTGAAATTTCAGCCAATCATTTGAAAGCAAAACGGGACGGAATTGTAACGGCAACCGCTAAGATTGTTCACAAAGGGCGAAGCATTCATCTTTGGGAAATACGAATTACAGATGAAAATAATAATTTAATATCACTTTGCAAGCTGACAAATATGGTTTTGCCAAAAAGAAAAAGCAGAGATTAATAATTGAAGCAATTGTAGCTAAAGCATAACAGTTTTAAAGTGAAATTGATAAAATCAAGCAAATAATAATTTCTTGGAGTGTTAATGAAATTTATATTTTAATACATTAAATATGATTGATTTTTTTATAAAAGTTAAACAGCAAAAAGCTCAAAATTTGCCGTTTGTATTGTTCAGAAAACCAAATGATATCAAGTTAGTGGGTTTTTTTCAGAATAACGACCACTTGTATTTTGCTGAAAATTATGAAGAAACAGGTTTTGTTTTTGCTCCTTTTGAAGGCAGTCAAATGATACTTATCCCTAAAAATCAATCTGTAAAATGGGAAGCCCTAATTACTTCTTCTACGGAAAATGATGATTCAGATTTCATATATTCACAAGATAGGCAAGCTAAAGAACATTTTGAAAGGCTTGTCCAAAAAGGAATTGATGCTATTGCAATGGGGACTTTGAAAAAAGTGGTTTTGTCCCGGAAAGAAATAGTTGATTTGTCAAATTTTGATTTAGTATCAATTTTCGAAAAATTAATTCAAAATTATCCCACTGCCTTTTGCTATTGCTGGTTTCATCCAAAGATAGGCTTATGGATGGGGGCTACACCGGAACGATTACTGAAAGCTAATACGAATACTTTTTATACAATGTCATTAGCTGGAACGCAAAAACTTCAAGGTACAAAAGAAATAGTCTGGGAGAAAAAGGAAATCGAAGAGCAACAGTTTGTTACCGATTTTATTTTGAATAATCTGAAGGACTTGGTCTCGGAAGTGTCAGTTTCCAGTCCCTATACGATACAAGCAGGGACTTTAACGCACATTAAAACAGATATTGAAGGGGTAATAAATGAGAGTTCAAGTTTGAAAGAAGTTGTTTCTGTTTTGCATCCAACACCCGCAGTTTGTGGATTGCCAAAAGAAACAGCTAAAGATTTTATTATTCAAAATGAAGGTTATGAAAGAGAATATTATACTGGTTTTTTAGGTGAATTAAATAAGGAAGGATTTAATAAAGGAGAAATAAAATCCGACTTGTATGTTAATTTGCGATGCATGCAAATTAAAGACAATCAAGCGCATTTGTATGTGGGTTGTGGCATTACAAAGGATAGTATTCCTGAAAAAGAGTGGAATGAAAGTGTCAATAAATCTGTGACAATGAAGAAAATATTGAATTTGGAGTAGTATTGAAAACTTTAAGCATTAAAAAAACATTAAACGAATTTTAGATGAAATTAGATATATTAGCTTTTGGTGCCCATCCTGATGATGTGGAATTGGGTTGTGCAGGAACCATTTTGAAAGAAATCTCTTTAGGGAAAACTGTGGGGATTATTGATTTGACCCGTGGTGAATTAGGGACTCGTGGTTCAGCAGAAATCAGGGATCAGGAAGCGAATGCTGCTGCAAAAATTCTAGGTGTTTCAGCACGTGAGAATTTAGAAATGCGAGATGGTTTTTTTGTTAATGACGAAAAACACCAATTAGAAATCATTAAAATGATTCGCAAGTACCAACCAGATATTGTTTTGTGTAATGCGATTGATGATCGACATATTGATCATGCAAAGGGAAGCAAATTAGTCTCAGATGCTTGTTTTTTATCTGGGTTGATAAAGATTGAAACTGCCTTAGAAGGAGAGAAACAAACTGCTTGGCGACCAAAATTAGTCTACCATTACATACAGTGGAAAAATATAGAGCCAGATTTTGTGGTAGATATTACAGGTTTCACCGATAAAAAAATTGAATCTATTTTGGCTTACGGTTCTCAGTTTTATGATGCAAATTCTAACGAGCCTGAGTCGCCAATAACTAGTAAAAACTTCTTGGAAAGCCTGAATTACCGTTCTAGAGATTTAGGAAGGCTTACTGGAGTGGATCACGCGGAAGGTTTTACTGTAGAAAGATATTTGGCAGTCAATAGCTTAGCAGATTTGATGTAAAATTCATGTAATTTTTTAAAAAAAATATTTGCAGAAGTAAACTTATGTCGTATATTTGCCACCGCTAAGCAAATGGTGGTTGTAGCTCAGTTGGTTAGAGCATCGGTTTGTGGTACCGAGGGTCGCGGGTTCGAGCCCCGTCTCCCACCCAGAAAGCAAAAGCTTCGAAGAAATTCGAGGCTTTTTTTGTGGGATAAAGTTTCGTTAGATTGTAGGTGATATTTTATTGGCTTGAATGATATAAAAGGAAATAGTATCGCAGTGCATTCATAGTAGTCATGTAGGATTTGATTATCAAATAAATTAAGATAATAGCTTTTAGGCCATACATTTTCTCGTTAAAGGTTATATTCTGTGTTTTACAGAAATCGTATTTTCTTTTGTGTATCTTTGAATGTATTGTTTAGTTAAATCAACCCAAAATAAGCTTTCAAATTTTAAATATTATTTACATCATTTAATGGAAAACGAAAAAGTTAATTCAAAAATTCTTAAAAATAATTACATTCCAACAGCTGAGTTTTATAGCCAAATAATTGATAGTTTACAAGATTATTCGATTTTTACTCTTGATAATGAATTTGTAATTAATAGCTGGAGTTCAGGTTCAACCAAAATATTTGGATATGAGCCAGACGAAATTATAGGAGAGCATTTTGATGTGATTTTTACTGAAGATGATATACAAAATGGTATTCCGAAAAATGAAATTGAAACGGCATTAAAAGAAGGAAGAGCAACCGATAATAGATGGCATATTTGTAAAGACAAGAGTGAGTTTTATGCTTATGGTTTGGTTTTTCCACTTACTGGAATAGACGGAGAGTTATTAGGATATGTTAAAATTCTACGCGACTTAACCGAAAGAAAGAAATCTGAAGATGCCATAAAAAAATATGTAAAAGATCTTGAAGATCTAAATACACATAAGGAAAGTGTTCTTGCTATACTTTCACATGATTTGAGAAGTCCATTATCCAGTATTATTGCTACAACAGGATATTTAAAATCAAATTTCGAAAGAATGAAGCCGGATACCATTAAAGAAATGCTCGAGCTTCTTTACACAGCATCAATAGATGAGTTAAATATGTTAGATTACTTAGTTGAGTGGGCGAGAATAAAATATGCTGCGGAAGTGTTTTCTCCAAGGAAAATTGAGCTAGTTGAGTATGTACAAAAAGTTTTTGTTACTTTAAATGATACTGCTTCTTTAAATACAATAAATCTGCATCATGATATTAAAGAGAACACCAGCGTTTTTGCAGATGGAAAAATGCTACTCTCTATTATCCAAAATATAGTTTCTAATGCTATTAAGCATTCACTACCAGGAGGAGAAGTTACCGTTTCTGCAAAAATTAAAGATGATAAAATAATAGTTCAAATAAAGGATTCCGGTTTAGGTATGTCTAAGGAAATCCAAGACAAACTGTTTACACCACAAGTGAATATACTTTCAAAAGCGAGGATAGAGAACAAAGGTGCCGGGATTGGATTATTATTAGTGAAAGGGTTTTTAGAAAAAAACGGTGGTGAAATATGGGTTGAAAGTATTGAAGGAATAGGCTCTTCTTTTTATTTTACGTTGCCTCTTGAGGAACCTTTAAATAAAATTGATTGTGCAGATAAAATAGAATTTGACGAAAGAGTTTAAGACATAATTGCCAAAAAAAAAGAGCTTTGAAGTGATTCAAAGCTCTTTTTTTATGGGGTTTGCACAAGGGATAGCAGTGTAAATCCTTTTCTATCCTGTCAGGGTTTAACCCTGACAGGATAGAAAAGATTGTAACGTATAGCCCGACCACGCTGTAAAGCTAGTGAAAGCGAGGATGTGCCCAAATGTTCCATCTATTTTTTATCAACAATAGGTCTTTCGGTACGGTTTGCTAGTTCCCAGGCAGTTACAAATGCAAATTTGGTTCTTTTTGTTAGTGCATCGTATTCAATTTTGTCCGGGCTGTCCGTTGGTTTGTGATAATCAGCATGTACTCCATTGAAAAGGAATACAGAGGGAACGCCATTTTTAGCAAAATTATAATGGTCAGAACGCTCATAGAAATGGTTTGGATCTTTAGGGTCGTTGTATTTATAATCTAATTCCAAATTGGTGTATTTAGCGTTTGCAACGGTACAAATGTTATCTAATTCAGTCGATAAGCGGTTAGCACCAATAACGTATACGTAATTGTTGTTGCCAGCATGAGCTTCATCACGACGGCCTATCATGTCAATATTGATATCGGTAATGGTGTTTGCTAATGGAAACAAAGGGTTTTCTGAATAATATCTAGAACCATGTAAACCGTGCTCCTCGCCGGTAACGTGAAGAAACAGGATTGAGCGTTTTGGGCCGTGTCCTTCTTTTTTAGCAATTTGGAATGCTTGTGCAATTTCAAGAAGTGCAACTGTTCCTGAGCCATCATCATCAGCACCGTTGTAAATTTCTCCGTTTTTTGCTCCTACGTGATCGTAATGGGCAGAAATCACAAGAACTTCATTTGGTTTTTCAGAACCTTCAATGTACGCCCAGATGTTTTCGGAATCCGGTAAGTTTTCGTTGCGTTTTGCATTTAGGAAAGCTGCCGGAATTTTTTGATAATAGTCAGAAGCGACAGTAGGAAAAGGAATAGCATTTTTCTTGTATTGATCGATGAGGTAAACACCTGCTTTTTTCTGACCTGCAGAACCAGTTTCACGGCCTTCCATTTCGTCCGAAGCAACAATGTAAAGGTGTGTTTTTAATTCGTCAGCAGTAATTGTATTCATATATTTTGTAGCGTCGATATTTGCGATACTGACTTTTTGAGTGGTACAGCTCATGGTTAAAACAACAATTAGACCTAATATAGGGATTTTTTTCATGTTTTTAATGTAAATTGATAAATGTATAAAGAGCAAAAAATGATAATATAATAGAGATTAGTATTAAATTGATAAAAAATAGCAGGCTGCATTTTATAAAGGAGATAAAGCGAGTTTCCCCATAAAAACGGCGGTGCGCCGGATAGAAATAATAAAACATCCATCCAATACCAATAAAATTAACTAGTATCTGTATGAAAGAAACGAGACTTGATTCTGAAAATGGCGTTAATCCTTTGTTAATCATGAACAGCAACAAAAAGAGTAATAACAAAAAGGAAAAGTAATGTAAGGTAAAAATACCATGATCAAAATAATACCAGCGTTTTTTATTGTGGAATAGCCAGAGGGAAAAAGCAAAAATAGGCATGAATACAAAAAGGACTTTTGAAAAATTATGGATGAATGATTCTGTGAACTTTTTTAATAGGTCTCCTTTTGGGTTGTTGTCTAATACAATTTGGACTTTCCTGTTGGCCCAATAACTAAAATCGGATAATTTTTCCGACTCCGGTGCGTGTTTTTGTATCGAATCTAATTCCATAACTGATTTATAGCTAAAATATTCCTCGTCAACAACCGCAATATTGTTTTTAATGGAATCTTTTTCTTCTTTTGAATCAGTTTGGGTCTTTTTAACCGAATCATTTTTGGTTATGGTATTCTGAAACGATTTGTTTTTGGTGGTGGTGGTGGATTTTTTTTCGATAGTTTTTTCTGAAGAATTGATTTCACCAGGGAAAATAGCAATCAATAGAAAAGTGATAAAACTAATAAAAATATAAAGTCGAACCGGAGCCAAATAAGACAATCGTTTTCCTGATAAATACTCCTTAGTTAAGGATGCCGGTTTGAATAATAGGTTTTTGATGGTTTTCCAAAAGGCGTTTTCATAATGTGTTAAATCCTCAAAAAAATGGATAAAGAGGTGGTGAAATGTCTTTCGTGTATCCGTATTTTCTTGCCCGCAATTAGGGCAGAATCTATTTTCTACCACATATTTGCAATTAAGACACGTTTTGTCGTTTCTGATTTTACTTTTTGACATAAAAAAAACAGTATAAATTCTAGACCTTTTGTTAAATTTTAATCTATAAAACTAACAAAAAAACCGAACTTATACTGTTTTTAAAAAATATATTTAAAAAATTACTTCAAAACTTCTTTCAAGAAAGAATTCATACGTTCCCAAGAACGTTTTGCCGCTTTTTCGTTGTAGGCGGCTCCTTTAGAATTATCATTTCCAGCTTCAGGTTCTGTAAAAGCATGTACTGCATCAGCGTAATAAATCATTTCCCAATCTGCTTTGGTATCTCTCATTTCTTGTTGAAAAGCGGCTACTTCTGCAACTGGAACATAAGGATCATCAGCGCCATGTAGCACCAAAATTTTTGCAGCAATTGGATTATTTACTCTTGCAGCATCACGTCCTAAACCTCCGTGAAAAGAAACTGCTCCTTGAATTTTCAATCCTGCTCTTGCTGCTTCAAGTACGCCAGTTCCTCCAAAACAGTAGCCTATCACCACAATATTATCTGGATTTGCGCCTGCTTTCACTAATTGATCTAAAGCAAGTTGAATGCGTCTTTGATAATCAATTACATTATTTTTGTAAAAACCAGCTTGTTTTCCAGCTTCTTGCGTGTTTGTTGGGTAATTTCCTTCACCATAAATATCAGCTACAAATGCATAATACCCCATGGTTGACAGTTTTTCTGCAGATTGTTTTGAATGCGTGTCGATTCCTTTCCAAGCGGGAAGGATTAAGATTCCAGGTTTAGTTTTGCTTCCTTTCTTAGGAGCAATTGACAATCCATTTAATTTTTGATTTCCATCCGTGTATTTTACTGCTTTTAATTGTGCTAATGCACCGTTGGAAAACAATACAAATCCTAAAAAGGCAAAGAAAATATTTTTCATATTTGGTGTTTTTATTTTTACAAATGTCTCGATTAATTAGTCATAAAATTAGGACTTTGATTTTTTTAATTTATAACAGTATCTTTAATTCTTATGGTGGACCAAGAAGTTATTACTCGCCGGGGTGATAGATCTTTTGTGCATTTTTTTGAACATCATCTTTATAAAACAAGACGTCTTTAAATTCTCCTTTTCGGTACATTTCAGCTTGGTCGTAAAAATGTTTTAATTTTGGATCGCCACTGTTTCCTCCTGCCAATAAAGATTTAGCTTTTATCTTTGTTCCAAATTCTACCGCGCACACAAAACTATTTCCGTTAGTTCCATAGCGTTTTTTAGTGTCTTTTTGATAATTGCTTTTAAAAGCGGGTAAACTTCCCCAAAGTGCCGGTCCATAGCCTACAGGCAAACTTTCCATGGCATCATTGTAAGTCATAGTAATATCGCCAGATGTTCTCTGGAAACGATTGATTTCTCCCCAAGGAATTTGCCAGGTTCCAAATTTCATTTTCAATTCATTCACTACCATCTGCAATTGTGGAATCAGTTGGTCTGGAAAAGCATTTTTTGCAAAACTCATGGTGTTTTCTATTTGGTCTAATTCTCCTTGATTAGTATATACTTTTTGAATAATAGGATCTAATTTATAAGCCCATTCGACAGCTAAGGTTGTAGCAACAGAATTTTCTTTGGCGTAATAATCCCAATTTTTTAATAGCGTTATCGGTTCTAAAAGTTCTGTGTAAATAGGATTATCCGTGTGGAGGTTTTTTTCGAAAGTGGAAATTAAGGATGGAATTAAAAATTCGAATGCTGTTAGTTTTGTGTCGTAACCGTCTGCAATTACTTTGTCGAGCGTATATTTATTGCCTTTACTCAATAATCGCACGGCATTTAATCCTCTGAAACTTTCACCATCTGGTGCCATGTAAGGCAAGTAATTTTCTTCTTTCGGACTATTTTCGCCGGCTACGGTATACGGTGTAGAGTTACAGTTTTGAAGCCAACCGTTTATGGGATTATAGGAATGTACCGTCTCTGAAACGTCGTGTAATCCTTTCCATTGGGTTGCCGGTGTTGTGCCATCCATCACTTTTGACCAATTTAGTTTTTTGTCCCGAATAGGAATAAAATTCCCGTGCCAGTAGGCAATATTTCCTTCTTTATCGGCATATACAGTATTGTTAGAGGTATTGGCTTTCAAATTCATTGCCTTTTTATACTCTTCAAAACTTTTCGATTTTGTTCTCACCCAACTTTGTTCCAGACTTTTCATCGAACGATTATTGGATTTTAAACTAATCCATTTCCCGTCTCTTTTGGCCATGATTGGGCCGTGATTGGTATAGTAGGTGTTGAATGTTTTAGGAATCAATTTTCCGTTTTCCAGATACTTTATGGTTATTTTTTTCTCGATGACCGGAGCTAATTTGTTGTTGTATTCGTAAAATAGTTTGTTGTTTTTAGTCACGATTTTCTCGGCATACATATCTGCCACATCCACATTCGATGAGGTATGCATCCAGCCACAATTTTCATTAAATCCTTGGTAAATAAAAAATTGCCCCCAAGTTACTGCTCCGTAAGCGTTCAATCCTTCTTCGCTGCTCATTTGTATTTCCGGCCTGAAATAAAAAGTAGTATGGGGATTAATGTATAAAATGGAATTTCCTGATGCTGTGTTTGAAGGAGCAATTGCAAATCCGTTAGAACCAGTTTGCACTTCTTTTTCACGTTCTATGTACGCTACTTTATCAGTGTTTCCTGAATAAAATGCTTTCAATTCTCCGGTAGAAAGGTCAGCGGTGCTTATGGCTCCAATACTTCCATCCGTCCAAAGTAACGGAAACCAAGGTTCAAAATGTGTTAATAAAGCGGGCTTTACTTCGGGGTGATTGTATAGGTAAAAGTTGATTCCGTCCGCATAACTGTTTAATAATTTTTTCAACCAAGGCGCTGCTTTTTTATAATCGGCTTTGGCTTCTTCGGTATCTATCAAAATTTTGATTTCTAGATCATTGTATAAAACCGATTGTCCTTTGATTTCTGAAAGGCGTCCCAGTTTTTCAATGTAATTTAGTTCTACCCGTTTATAATCGTCTTCACATTGCGCGTATAGCATTCCAAAAACAGCATCTGCATCAGTCTTGCCATACACGTGTGCAATTCCCCAATTATCTCTGATAATGGTTACTTGTTGTGAGAGTTTTTTTAGTCTGACTATTTCTTGGTTTGATATCTTTTGTGAAAACATGGAGAAACTAAAACAAAAAACTAGAATTGTAAGTGGCAAATGATTCTTGAAATGTTTCATCTTATTATTATATTAGAAACTTACATTTCTTTTGAAAGCGCAACCCAATTCAATTATAGAATCGGTTTTGGCTATACCTGGAATAGTATCTATTTTTTCGTACAGAACTTTTCGCATGTGTTCATGATCCCGTGCAATAATTTTTATATAAAGGGTAAAAGATCCTGTGATGTAGTAGCATTCCGTTATTTCAGGAATGTTTTTGAGTTCTTCAATAATCCTGTCAGAATCTTGGTCTTTATTTAAAGTAATTCCGGTAAATGATCCCCAATCGTAACCTACTTTTTTTTCATTGATTACCGGTTTTATTCCAGTGAGTATTCCTTGTTCTATTAATCTGTTGATGCGTTGATGCACCATGGTGTTTGATATTTTTAGATTGGCTGCAATGGCTGAATAGGCCATTCTTCCGTCTTTTTCTAATTCTTTGATAATATTGATGTCGAACTCGTCTACTATATCCATGTTGGTTTAATTATAAATGGTGCTTTTGTGTTTGTATAAAAGTACTTATTTTTATTTATTTCGGAATGCATCTATAAATTGAATTGTGAATTTTAAAAATGACTTATTTTTAATCTAAATTAAAGAAATATTTTTAAATACTATCTTTATAAAAGTCAAAAAAATATTTTTATTGGTAAATTAAAAAAAAATAGTAGTTTTGTGCTTTATTATATTAAATAGAAATATCATGACACACACAGAACAAAACCTTTCTTCAAAATCTGAAGCGTTGATAGCAAAAGAGAATCATTACGGAGCTCACAATTACCATCCTTTACCAGTAGTTTTAGAAAGAGGTAAAGGTGTTTATGTTTGGGATGTGGACGGAAAAAAATATTATGATTTTTTATCGGCATATTCTGCCGTAAATCAAGGACATTGTCATCCAAAAATTGTTGGTGCTATGGTAAAACAAGCGCAAACATTGACTTTAACTTCACGTGCTTTTCATAATGATCAATTAGGACCTTTTGAAGAATATGTAACTAAGTATTTTGGTTTTGATAAAGTGTTGCCTATGAATACTGGTGCAGAAGCTGTTGAGACTGCTTTGAAATTATGTAGAAAGTGGGCGTATGAGGTAAAAGGAATTCCTGAAAACCAAGCACAAATTATCGTTTGTGAAAATAATTTCCACGGAAGAACAACAACAATTATCTCTTTTTCGAATGATGAAACTGCTCGCAAAAGCTTTGGACCATTCACGGCTGGATTTATTAAAATTCCATACGATGATGTAGAAGCATTGGAAAACGTATTAAAATCCACACCAAATATAGCAGGATTTTTAGTGGAACCTATTCAAGGAGAGGCTGGAGTTTATGTTCCTGCCGAAGGATATTTGGCAAGAGCTAAAGCACTTTGTGAGGCGCATAATGTTTTATTTATTGCGGATGAAGTGCAAACAGGAATTGCGCGCACTGGGAGATTATTGGCAACTTGCGGAAATTGTGATTGTAAAAAAGGATGTGAAAACAATCCTGAAGTGAAACCCGATATCCTAATTCTAGGAAAAGCTATTTCTGGAGGTGTGTATCCTGTTTCGGCAGTTTTAGCGAATGATCACATTATGAATGTGATTAAACCAGGACAACACGGTTCTACTTTTGGAGGAAATCCAATTGCTGCTGCTGTTGCTATTGCTGCGCTTGAAGTAGTAAAAGAGGAAAATTTAGCACGAAATGCAGCTTATTTAGGAGAAGTTTTAAGAACCGGACTTAATGAGATAGCTTCGAGAAATCCGTTGATTACAATGGTTAGAGGTAAAGGATTATTGAACGCCATAGTTGTCAATAGTGATGAAGAATCTGATTTAGCTTGGGATATTTGTATGAAATTTAGAGATTATGGATTATTGGCAAAACCAACTCACGGAAACAAAATTCGATTTGCACCGCCATTAGTAATTACGGAAGCTCAAATACATGAATGTTTGGCTATTATCGAAAGAGCATTAAACGATTTCAGATAATGGGAAAAACAATAAAATTAATAAAAAACCGATCCGATATTGGAGCAGGTACACGTGGCTCTGATTTAGGAATTGATGCTATCGAAATTGCTGCAATAAATCAAAACAGTGATTATTTTAATCAATTTGAGTTTGAAGATGTCAAAACGCATAACGAATCCATATATGATAAAAACCGAAGTTCTTCCGCAAAAAGAATTGAGCATGTTGTAGAGCAATGCACCAGAGTTTGTAATGCAGTAAAGAAAAATTTAGAAGGAAATTATTTTCCAATAGTTTTATCAGGAGATCATTCTTCTGCATTAGGGACTTTAAGTGGAGTCAAAGCAGCGTATCCAGAGCAAAATATTGGTGTGTTTTGGATTGATGCCCATGCTGATTTGCATTCGCCTTACACTTCTCCATCGGGAAATATTCACGGGATGCCTTTGTCTGCTGCACTTGGCGATGATAATTTGAGTTGCCAGAATAACGAAGTCCCTTCGGAAACCCAACAGCATTGGGAAGACATGAAAAATATAGGCTATAAAGGACCTAAAGTTCTGGCTGAAAATCTGATTTATTTCGGTGTTCGTGATACAGAAGAAGAAGAGGATAAGCAAATTGAAAAGTTAAACATCAAAAATTATAAAGTTGACGAAGTACGTTACAGAGGATTGGAAACGTGTGTTAGTGAAGCTTTGTCAAAATTAACGCATTGTGAAGTTTTGTATATTTCTTTTGATGTGGATTCCATGGATTGCGATATGATTTCGTATGGAACAGGCACACCGGTTCCTAAAGGTTTTGATCAGTATGAAATCATAGCGATTATCAATCAAATTATCCAAACTAGAAAAGTTGTTTGCATTGAATTTGTGGAGGTAAATCCTTTGTTGGACACCAAAGGGAATAAAATGGCAGAAACTGCTTTTGAAGTTTTGGAATCTATAACGACAACACTTGTTCTTCCTATTGAATAGTTTATTTTTTTAAATACATAGGAAAGCCCGAAATCAAATTTTAGATTTCGGGCTTTTTTATTTTTATAAGAATAGTAAAACCTAATTCGAATAATATTTCTTTTTTAACCAAAAAGCGACGTTTACCAAGATTATCAAAGCAGGAACTTCTACTAAGGGCCCAATAACTCCTGCAAAGGCCTGTCCGCTATTGATTCCGAAAACACCAATGGAAACGGCAATAGCCAATTCAAAATTATTTCCCGATGCGGTGAAGGAAAGCGCAACGGCATCTCTATAACTGGCTCCGATCTTTTTTGAAACAAAAAACATCAGGAAAAACATAATGGTGAAGAAAATGACTAACGGAATTGCAATTCTAATGACATCCAGTGGTAAATCAACAATCATTTCACCTTTTAAACTGAACATTATTACAATTGTAAAAAGTAACGCAATCAAAGTAATAGGGGAGACAAAAGGAATAAACTTTTGATTGAACCATTTGTCACCAATGAATTTCTTAATCGCATAGCGGCTGATTACTGCTAATGCAAATGGAATGCCTAAATAAATTCCAACAGTTGTAGCAATTTCAGCAATTGTAATATTTAATTCTAGTCCTTTTATTCCGAACAATGGCAACATGATTTCCAAATAAAAATACGCATATAAACTAAAGAAGAACACTTGAAGCAAACTATTAATCCCAATTAATCCAGCTGTTAATTCCCTATTCCCTTCGGCTAATTCATTCCAGACAATTACCATGGCTATGCAAGGTGCAATTCCAATGATTATTAAACCGGTCATGTATTCCGGATAGTCTTTCAAAAAGAATGTTGCCAATGAAAACATTAAAAATGGACCAACTATCCAAGTGATAAAGAAAGAGGCGGTCAGTAATTTTGGCTTTTCAAACATTAAAGGAATTTTTGAAAAATCAATTTTAGTCAAAGGCGGATACATCATTAATATTAATCCAATTGCCAGAGGAACATTGGTCGTTCCGCTTGAAAACGAATTGATAAAACCGCTGCTTGAAGGGATAAAATATCCAATGGAAACGCCAATCGCCATTGCCAGAAATATCCAAAGTGTCAAGTAACTATCGAGAAAGTTTAATCTTTTTTTAGCGGCCATTATTGTGATTTTATTTGAGAGAAAACATAAAACATTTCGGTTGCAATTTGCAAACTGCGTTCCTGATATTTTTCTGCTTGTAGTGGCGTATTGTCAAATGCTTTAGGATCTTCGAAAGTAATAGGAATACGAGTTTCAGCACCTGCAATAAATGGGCAACCACCATCAGCTTGTGAGCAAGTCAATATTGCTGCAAATTCACTTTGCGGATTAAAATTGTCATCATACGTTTTAGAAAAACCGATAATAGGATGTTCGTTCTCTCCATATTTTATGGCATAAATAGGATTATTTCCTGCTGCAATAGTTTTTATTTTAAATCCCGATTGTTCCAATGTTTTTGCTGCCATTGGAAATAAAGCCGTTGCTTCAGTTCCGCCAGAATAACAAAACACATTTTTTATATTGAAATGTGCGGCTGCAGTTTGTGTCCAAACCTGCGATAAATGGCTTCTTCTGGAATTATGGGTGCAGATTAAGTTCAACCGAACTTCTTGTTGGTTGGTCACTTTATTTTGGATAAAATCAATAAGTGGTTGCAAAACGATTTTGCGCTCTGCTGTTATAGTTTGAAAATCAAAATTGGCAATTATTTTTTCTATTTCTGTAAATAGGATGGATTTGGTTAAAGTCATTTTATAATTTTAAAGAATTAGCAACAGCCTCCACCAGGAGTACAACTGTTTGATTGAGTTGGAATTTCTGATAATTTTACTTTTTGTTTTTCTGCGGGAATGCCACATTGGTCTTGAGCCAAACAAGCGGTTTGTTTGTTTAAAAGAGTGAATTCAGTTCCGTTGAAACCAATATCGTATTTTCCGATAGTTTTCTCTTGGAATTCAACTTCCACCTCGTAATCTTTAATGCCTAAAACTTTCTCAGATAATTCAATTATATCCAATAATTTTTTTGGTTTTAGACGGTGTTCAAAATCATTAGCATCCCATAATTGGAAATTTACCACAATTTCTTTTCGAACTTTTCCCCCGCAATCAATGAAGTTTTTGGTAATTAAACCCACTTCGGTTACATGAAAATGTTCTGGGACATAAGTGCCGTTTGGCAATATAAAAGTAACGTTTTCTAACGTGCTTAACTCTTTTTTAATTTCTGATAATTTCATGATTTGTGTAATTTAAAATTAACAACATTGATTTTTCTTATTTTCTAAATGGGTATTGATATGTTCAAAAAATCCTTTTATTTTATTAAATCCTTTTTCATTTAGACAATAACAAATGGAAGTTCCTTCAAAATTACCTTTTATAAGTCCTGCATTTTTTAGTTCTTTCAAATGTTGAGAAACTGTAGGTTGTGCCAAAGGCAATTCGTTTACAATGTCTCCGCACACGCAACTATTTACTATGATGAGGTGTTGAATAATAGCAATTCGTGCAGGATGGCCTATGGCTTTCGCCAAAGTTGCCAATTCGTTTTGCTCATCTGTGAAATGTTCTGATTTAGTAATTCCCATCGGCTTATATTTTAATATTGCAATATTACGATATAAATTTAAAAAAAACCAAATTTTAGAATAGTAAATTTTTATAGTAATTCAAATCTATATCTATTTCGATAGAAAATCAATCGACTCTTCCCTTAAAAATTTAAATAATTTTTCAAAAATAGCAATACTTCTTCTTTCTTTTATATTGACTGATACTTTTCATAGTCAACAGCATTAGGATTATTTCTCACTGCTACTTCGAGACAGGATTAATGACTTTTAATATCATGTTTTAGGATGTCAATTTATTCCTTTTGTAATAGTTAATTTTGAATTTTCCGCTAAGGAGAGTACTTCTTTAGCAGTATTCGTTTCTATATTTCTTAAATTTAAAACATTACAAAAAAAGATTGAAGTAATGTAAGTATTATTTGTGCGTTCCTGCTCATAAGAAAAGAGGCAATTAATTTAGCAATTAATTGCCTCTTTTCTTATGAGGAGTCGGGCTATCCGCTACAAGTCCTCGTTCCGTTGAGTTTGAGACTCAACTGTACTGTGGGCTTTTCACTACTATCCCTAACGCGGCCTAGGGTAATCCAGAGGTTTCTGTTATTATGATAAATTTAAAATCACATCAGCAACATCTATTTAGTTACATTAATTTAAGGAGCGAAGGATTTACTTATACCGTTTGAGTTTTGAATTTACTGTAATAAGGATTTCAAAAATTATAATTATTCTCGCAAAGCTGCAATTTAGATTGTCTTGGCGGCTTTGCTTCTTTGCGAGATTTCTTTCTCAATACCCTTTGTGGAAAAAGATATTTTTAAAGATTAATTGGTACTAGAATACTATATTACATTCTCTACCCACAAACACATGCATGGTTTTAACATATAAAGCCACCATGTCTACTCCTTGATATATAATGACACCTATAATTCCCTTCTATAAAGCTTCCATTCTCATTCCTTAATATATAATGGCTCTATTGTTTTACGTATAAAGCCGCTTTTTCTATTCCTTACATGTAATGACATCTGTAGTATTCATCCACAAATCCATCATATCCATTCCTTATATATAATGACATCCTCGGTTTTTTTCGCCTATTTGTCACCCTCTCTTTCGGAGAGCCCCAAGGCGTCGGGAGGGGAGAGTAAAATAATTTACTTTCAAAATTCACGTTTTCAGCTATTTAAAGTTTAAGTTAAGAAAAGGACAAAAAAAGAGTTTAAAAAAGCTTGAATAACGGTATAAAGGATGTAGTT
>NZ_JBLVPN010000014.1:0-6692 GCF_048286615.1 Flavobacterium pasteuri
TTTTTCAACTCCTTTATCACTTGTTATAGTGTTTCTCGAAGCGGGTGCAAAAGTACAACTTTCTTTTTAACTGGCAAGAAAATTTTGAATTTTTTTTGGAAATTTTTATCTCCGTTTTCTTCTCTTTTCTCATCAATCTATCAAGGAACTTTGACCGTTTTGCGGGGTGCAAATGTAACATCCGTTTTCTAATCTCACAAGCTTTTTTAATCTTTTTTTGAAAATAAATTTTCTACTTTGATTAACTTTACTTGTCAGTATTTAAAAGAACATCTGCGCCATTGCGGGTGCAAAAATACACCCTTTATAACGTTATTCAAGCTTTTTTAAACTCTTTTTTTGTCCTTTTCTTAACTTAAACTTTAAATAGCTGAAAACGTGAATTTTGAAAGTAAAAGTTTTTTCTATGAATTGACTTTTCTCTCTAGAAGTGTTAGAGTATACCCATTACGCCCAAACATCTTCTGCCTTTCAAGGTAGCCACTTACAAAATACGAATTCCGTTTTATCACCGATATCTCCGCTTAAACCCTTTATAAAAGATAAAATCCTTATTTGGAATCTCCGCAAAAATCATTTAAAACAAATTTATTTGTAATTAAATACTAGAAAATAACCTGTAACTGATTCTTAAGTGCAAATAATAGTAAAAATTTTAGGTAACTGAATCCAATAAATAACTAAACTACGCTTTATTGTCTCATAAGTTCAATGCTCGGATGGAATACATCCTAAAATTATTCTTTTTGACAATAAAAACATTGGATCGATTGACCAATTTTACATAACATCCATTAGGTTAAAGTTCACGGAAGAACTTCTTAAACCACTAAAAAATCAGTTATTCTTTGGTTCATCTAAGAAAAATTTGAGTCTGATTTTACAATTCAAAAACAAGCTTTCAATTGTTTGCTATAAAATACATACCGGTATTACTTGTCATGATTGAGTTGTGGCCCTTCATTTAGATTCCTCTTTTATTTGCTAGAGAATAAATTCAACCAAAGAAAGACACAACTATATATTGTTTTTTACAAAAAAAAAAAAATTCCTACTATTTTATATAATTTTCTAAATTCAATTATATTTTACAGCATAATGGAATACAAAGTATTGCATCATTCACATTGCCTAATCACCAACTTTAATACTTAATCTCACTAGTGTCCACTAAAGATTAAAAAAAGTTATTTTAAATTATTGTAAATCTGTATTTTAAGTCTCATTTTAGATCGTGACGATTTGAATTGAATTCTTATGTTCGTAAATTACTTTACGAAAATGAATCACGGCAAATATGTCTTTTCTCAATTGGTTGAATTTCTACTGCAACGTGTTTTTGATAGACTTGTAACAAAATATAATGGTAATAAAAGTGTTAAACATTTTACTTGTTGAAATCAACTTTTATACATGCTTTTTGGTCAATTATCCTCTCGTGAAAGCTTGCGAGATTTGATAACTGTTATCGAAGCACATCTATTAAAATCGTATCATTTGGGTTTGGAAAAAGTGTAACTCGAAGCAACTTGTCTGAGGCAAATGAAAATCGTAATTATAAAATATTTGAAGACTTTGCCAACCATTTAATATTGATTGCCCAAGAAAAACTGCAACGATAGTTTTGAAATAAAAGGGAATATTAATGCTTTTGATTCTTCTACTATTGACTTGTGTTTGAGTGTATTTTGGCGGGCTCATTTTAGAAAAACAAAAGCGTGAATAAAGCTCCACACACTTTTTGATATTAACACACAAATCCCAGTATTTATTCACATTACAGAGGCAAATGTTCACGATGTTAATGCTATGGACATAATCAATTATGAACCTTTTGCTTATTATATTTTTGACCGTGCATATGTTGATTATTTAAGGCTTTATGAAATCACAAAATCAACTGCTTATTTTGTAGTCAGGGTAAAATCAAATTTAAAATTCAAAAGAATGTATTCCAATAAAACGAATAAATCTACTGGAGTTATTTATGACTAAACAGGAAAAATAGACGGCTTTATTACTTCAAAAGATTATCCCGAAAAGATTAGAAAAGTGAAGTTTTTTGATACTGAAAACAAAAAAATGCTAATTTTTGACGAATAATTTTGATTTATCAGCTCAACAAATTGCATCGCTATACAAGCAGCGTTGGCAGATTGAATTATTCTTCAAATGGATTAAACAACATTTAAAAATTAAGACCTTTTGGGGAACGACAAAAAATGCTGTACGCATACAAATCAACATTGCAATAATAACTTATTGCTTGGTGTCAATCATTGCAAAACATTTAAAAATCAATCGTTCAATCTACGAAATTTTACAAATTTTATCAGCATCATCACTTGATAAAAATCTTGTAAATGAATTACTTATGAAATCAGATTACAATAATGTCAATGAACTTGATTCTAACCAGCTGGTTTTAAACTTATTTTAAGTGGACACTAGTGACTTAATCTAATAATAATGACCCGTTGAGTGTAATAATTTACAGTAAAATAAATTGATTAGATACTTATCAAAGTACTGAAATTTAGAGTCTTGATGTCGAAAATCAACCTATATCTATATTAAAAATAGTGAGAATTATTATAGAGTTTTAAAAGACATAAGCTCTTTGAATTGTAAATTAAAGTATCAATCAGATATTGACAGAAAACAAAAAGTGTATGATTTAGAAATGGTTGCACTAGATCTAACGGTTGAATTTATGTCTATTGACAGTGAAAATTCATTATTTAAAGAAATAAATATGCAACAAATACCTAATTTAATTGAGCGAAGTCAATTCAATAAAAGAAGACGAAAATTATATTTATTTATAGAAGAAGTAAGTACAAAATTAGCATCTCGGTTTTTAGATTTTGAAGATTATTTCATTGTGGATGGTATGTCTTTGGAGATTTATAAACTGTCACGTCAAAGAAGAATTAAAATCTGTAAAATGAATTTGAAACTGCTCCTGCAAAAGGTTTTTGTTCTTCTCAGAACAATTGGTTTTACGGATATAAACTGCACGGATTTTGTTCTATAATTGGAATTTTCCATTCATTGGATATTACAAAAGCAGTAGTTCACTATGTTCATTATTTTAAAGAAAATAAAAGGATCAGAAACAAAACTTGGGGAGAAATAATTAAAAATTCAGATATTTATTTAAAAAACAAGAATTGGAATCGTATATAGTATTATTGAAACTAATAATACTAGAGTTTTTGATTGAGCACTTTAATCTTTCTTCTTTTAAAAAATTCCGAAGAAAAACTGCACCTGTATTTTGAAGAAAAAAAATGTATACCAAAAGAATTTACTTGCATTGAGCTGGTATCAAAAGGCTTTATGAATCAGATTACGATCCAAGATTTTCCCTTAAGAGGTAAGTTTATATACTCTCATATCAAAACACGTTGTTGGACCAATAAAACCATCGGAGAAATCATAAAAAGAGATTGGAATTTAGTAGCTATAGGAACCCGCATGACAAAAGAGTTTGCGGATTTTTAAAAGAAATTAATCGATAACACTCTTGTTACTTGTCAAATAATTGGCGGTTTCTTTGGTGTTAACGGTAAAAAACTACAAAGACGCTATAAAAAAACACCTAAGCTTCTTTAACTCTTGGGAACCTAAAGAACATGCGCATTAATGAATTATTTACCCCGAAAACATTGGCGCAAATTTGTCTATCGATGAAAAAGCCCTGTCTCAAGGAGAACTTTTCACTATTGTTACTAACAAGAAAGCTAAAGGAAAGAAGGTATCAATCCTAAAAGTTGTGGGAAAATATTAAAAAGTCGATTTTTGCATTTCAAAAACATATAAAATACAAGATTCTTTTAGAGAGCTTCTCAAGTTATTATTACCAGAAATTATAGTTGAATACTTCGAACTGACTTCTTATCAAAAAGGAGAAAAAATACCACGTCTTATTTAAAGGAGATCAATTCCATTCCAAAGGAATACAGAGTAAAAAAATTAAGTTCCAAAAGATTCTTTGACCAGATAAGTGTTCAGTATTTTCCAATTCGTGGACATAAAGCATATCTGTATATCACTCGCAGAAGATGGCTCAATAAAGAAACTGGAAAAGTGGTTTTTAGAGATTGGAATTTAGTGGAAGACGGAACTCGGGTAACACAGGAGTTTGCGTCTTTTTCAAAAGAAATCAATAGATCCAAAGCCTAATGACTATAATGCTATTGCTTCTTTCTAAGGAGTTAATGGTAAAAATTTACAATACCAATATAAGGATTTCTCGAGCAATTTTAAAATCTGGGATCAAAAATCGCATGCTAAAGAGTGGCTTATTTTTCCAAAAAACATAGGTAAAGAATTCTCAATAGATGATACTTCATTATCCAATGGTTAACTCAATGCTATTTTGACCAACAAGACTACCAAAGGCAAAAAAGGAGCCGTTGTAGCAATAATTGCAGGCACTAAAGTGGAGACTGTAATTCAATAATAGAAAATATACCTCTAAAAGCTCGCAATCAAGTAACCTAAATCACACTCGATATTGCAGCAAACATGGTATTGATCGCCAAGAAATGTTTCCCAAAGCCATTCGTGTCACCTACTGCTTCAATGTTCAAAAACTTGCTACAGAAACTTTGCAAGAAATCAGAATCAAATACCGATTACAAGCCATAGACCAAGAAAATGAAGTTATAGAAATAGCCAAGAAAAACAATAAAAGATTCGACTCTAAAGTCCTTATAAACGGAGATACTCTTAAACAATTATTGGCCAGAAGTCGTTATTTCTTATGCAAAAACAATTAAAATGGTCGAAAACCCAACTAGAATACGCCAACTTATTATTTGAATTGTATCCCGATATTAAAAAAGCATACCATTTAAGGCAAGAAATGGGTACTATTTTTGAAATCATAACTGACAAGATTCTTGCATTTGCAAAACTAGCCAAGTGGCATGAAAAAGTAAATCAATCAGCTTTTAAGTCATTCAACACAATATCTCGAACAATAATTAACCATTATCAAACCATATTGAATTATTTTGATAACAGAAGTACGAATGCTTCGGCGGAATCCTTCAATGCTAAAAAAAAAGCTTTTAGGCCTCAATTCAGAGGAGTGAGAAATATAGAATTCTTGGATCAATCTCAAAACCTGGGGGGGGGATGTCAAAATAAATTGAGAGATTTGCAATCTTAAGAATGAGAGGTGACCCCAATAGACCTTTAAAATTTATACTTCCTGATTTTTTATTAGATTACTTTGAAATCGTTTCTTCTACTAATACTGAAGAAATAGTACAACTATATTTTGAAGAGAAAGCCAAGCCTCCAAAAGAGTTTGACGCCTTAGAATTAGTATCTAAAGGTTTTTTAGATGAAATTACTATTCAAGATTTTCCTCTTAGAGGTAAGTCTGTCTATTTACACATTAAACGTCGTAGTTGGACTAATATAACCACTGGAGAAATCATCAAAAGAGACTGGAAGTTAGTCGCAAAAGGTACCAATTTGCGTCTTTTATAAAAGAAATTAATCGATAACACAGCTATCGATTGTCATACAATTGTAGTTTTCTTTGGCGTTAATGGTAAAAAACTCCAAAGACAATACAAAAAACACCTCAGTTCTTTTAGTACTTGGGAACCTAGAGAACATGCGCACCAATGGATTATTTACCCCAAAAACATGGGGACTCATTTAGCTATTGATGAAGTGGCTTTATCTCAAGGAGAGCTTTACACTATTGTTATCAATAAAAAAGTCAAAGGCAAGCAAAAGGTCGTTAGTTGCCATAATTGCTGGAACTAAGACCGAAAACATCATTGAACAAGTCAGCAAAATTGAATCTAAAAAAAGACAAGCCGTTATAGAAATCACACTAGATATGGCCAATTCTATGAAGTTGATAGCACGAAAATGTTTCCCAAAAGCAGTACAAGTAATCGATCGTTTCCATGTACAAAAACTAGCCTTAGAAGCTTTGCAAGAAAGTTGAATAAAACACCCATGGGAAGCTATGGATATGGAGAATCAATCGATAATACAAGCCAAATCTAAAAACAAAACACATACTACTCGACTTTTGATTAATGGCGATACTGTAAAACAATTATTAGCTAGAAGTCGTTATTTACTTTATAAATCCAGAGAAAAGTGGACCAATAACCAAGAAGAGCGCATCTTCTATTTCAGCCATATCCTGATATAAAAAGTACGTAAAAATTATCACAGCAATTACGAAGTATCTATAATTCATATAATGACAAAAACATAGCTATGCTAAAATTAGCGCACTGGTATAGAAGTGTAGAGGAATCTGAGTTTAAGAATTTCGATTTAGTGCTCAATACGATAACGGTTAATTACCAATCAATATTGAATTACTTTGACATAGAAGTACAAATGCTTCAGCGGAATTTTTTAATGCTAAAATTGTAGCTTTTAGATCGCAATTTAGAGGGGTACGAAAAATTGATTTTTTCTTATTCAGATTATCTAACCTTTTTGGATAATCCCCTCCTTTTGCAACTGATTCAGTAACACGATTAAATTCAATACTGTATGAGTAAAAAACTAATTACAATATGCAACTCATTTAAATCTTCATACCTATTTAAATAGTTTATAAAAACTCAACCTTATCAAACACAAAAAATCCTCATCACATACATGATTAGGATTTTAAACAATCAAAAACGATTTCTGAT
>NZ_JBLVPN010000015.1:0-5533 GCF_048286615.1 Flavobacterium pasteuri
GACTACATCAGGTTCAACTGCTTTAGCTTCAGAAATATCTCGTGCTACTTCTGCTGAAGCAACATTGACTGCGACTATAGCAACTGAAACAACTCGTGCTACAACCGCTGAAGCAAGTAAAGAAGCTTTGGCAAACAAAAGTACAAGTGTAAGTACGGACGGAACATCCGACACGAAATACCCAAGTGTAAAATCGGTTAAGGATTATGTTGACGCTTCAACTACATCAGGTTCAACTGCTTTAGCTTCAGAAATATCTCGTGCTACGACTGCTGAAGCTACATTGACTACAGATTTAGCATCAGAAACATCTCGTGCCACGACTGCAGAAGCAAGCAAAGAAGCTTTGGCAAACAAAAGTACCAGTGTAAGTACGGATGGAACATCTGATACGAAATACCCAAGTGTAAAATCGGTTAAGGATTATGTTGATGCTTCGACTACATCAGGTTCAACTGCCTTAGCTTCAGAAATATCTCGTGCTACGACTGCTGAAGCTACATTGACTGCTAGTATAGCAACTGAAACAACTCGTGCTACTACAGCTGAAGCAAGTAAAGAAGCTTTGGCAAACAAAAGTACAAGTGTAAGTACGGACGGAACTTCTGACACGAAATACCCAAGTGTAAAATCGGTTAAGGATTATGTTGATGCTTCGACTACATCAGGTTCAACTGCCTTAGCTTCAGAAATATCTCGTGCTACGACTGCTGAGGCGACATTGACTACAGATTTAGCCACTGAAACAACTCGTGCTACTACAGCTGAAGCAAGTAAAGAAGCTTTGGCAAACAAAAGTACAAGTGTAAGTACAGATGGAACTTCTGACACGAAATATCCAAGTGTAAAATCGGTTAAGGATTATGTTGATGCTTCGACTACATCAGGTTCAACTGCTTTAGCTTCAGAAATATCTCGTGCTACGAGTGCTGAAGCTACATTGACAACAAATTTAGCAACTGAAGTATCTCGTGCTACTACAGCTGAAGCTACATTGACAACGGATTTAGCTTCAGAAGTATCTCGTGCTACTACAGCTGAGGCAAGTAAAGAAGCTTTGGCAAACAAAAGTACAAGTGTAAGTACGGATGGAACTTCTGACACGAAATACCCAAGTGTTAAATCGATTAAGGATTATGTTGATGCTTCGACTACATCAGGTTCAACTGCTTTAGCTTCAGAAATATCTCGTGCTACTTCTGCTGAGGCTACATTGACAACAAATTTAGCAACTGAAGTATCTCGTGCTACTACAGCTGAAGCAACATTGACTACAGATTTAGCAACTGAAACAACTCGTGCTACTGCAGCTGAAGCAAGCAAAGAAGCTTTGGCAAACAAAAGTACAAGTGTAAGTACGGATGGAACTTCTGACACGAAATACCCAAGTGTTAAATCGGTTAAGGATTATGTTGATGCTTCGACTACATCAGGTTCAACTGCTTTAGCTTCAGAAATATCTCGTGCTACGACTGCTGAAGCTACATTGACTACAGATTTAGCCACTGAAACAACTCGTGCTACTACAGCTGAAGCAAGCAAAGAAGCTTTGGCAAACAAAAGTACAAGTGTAAGTACAGATGGAACATCCGACACGAAATACCCAAGTGTAAAATCGGTTAAGGATTATGTTGATGCTTCGACTACATCAGGTTCAACTGCTTTAGCTTCAGAAATATCTCGTGCTACGACTGCTGAGGCTACTTTGACAACAAATTTAGCAACTGAAACAACTCGTGCTACTACAGCTGAAGCTACATTGACAACAGATTTAGCTTCAGAAGTATCTCGTGCTACAACCGCTGAAGCAAGTAAAGAAGCTTTGGCAAACAAAAGTACAAGTGTAAGTACGGATGGAACTTCTGACACGAAATACCCAAGTGTAAAATCGGTTAAGGATTATGTTGATGCTTCGACTACATCAGGTTCAACTGCTTTAGCTTCAGAAATATCTCGTGCTACAACTGCTGAGGCTACATTGACAACAAATTTAGCCACTGAAACAACTCGTGCCACGACTGCTGAAGCTACATTGACTACAGATTTAGCCACTGAAACAACTCGTGCTACTACAGCTGAGGCAAGTAAAGAAGCTTTGGCAAACAAAAGTACCAGTGTAAGTACGGACGGAACTTCTGACACGAAATATCCAAGTGTAAAATCGGTTAAGGATTATGTTGACGCTTCGACTACATCAGGTTCAACTGCTTTAGCTTCAGAAATATCTCGAGCTACAACTGCTGAAGCTACATTGACTGCTAGTATAGCAACTGAAACAACTCGTGCAACAACTGCTGAAGCTACATTGACTGCGACTATAGCCACTGAAACAACTCGTGCTACTGCAGCTGAAGCAAGCAAAGAAGCTTTGGCAAACAAAAGTACAAGTGTAAGCACAGATGGAACTTCTGACACGAAATACCCAAGTGTAAAATCGGTTAAGGATTATGTTGATGCTTCGACTACATCAGGTTCAACGGCTTTAGCATCAGAAATATCTCGTGCTACGACTGCTGAAGCAACATTGACAACAGATTTAGCCACTGAAACAACTCGTGCTACTACAGCTGAGGCAAGTAAAGAAGCTTTGGCAAACAAAAGTACAAGTGTAAGTACAGATGGAACATCCGACACGAAATACCCAAGTGTAAAATCGGTTAAGGATTATGTTGACGCTTCGATTACATCAGGTTCAACTGCTTTAGCTTCAGAAATATCTCGTGCTACGACTGCTGAAGCTACATTGACTACAGATTTAGCCACTGAAACAACTCGTGCTACTACAGCTGAAGCAAGCAAAGAAGCTTTGGCAAACAAAAGTACAAGTGTAAGTACAGATGGAACATCCGACACGAAATATCCAAGTGTAAAATCGGTTAAGGATTATGTTGACGCTTCGACTACATCAGGTTCAACTGCTTTAGCTTCAGAAATATCTCGTGCTACAACAGCTGAAGCAACATTGACTACAGATTTAGCATCAGAAGTATCTCGTGCTAATACAGCTGAAGCTACATTGACTGCGACTATAGCCACTGAAACAACTCGTGCTACTACAGCTGAAGCAAGCAAAGAAGCTTTGGTAAACAAAAGTACAAGTGTAAGTACGGATGGAACTTCTGACACGAAATACCCAAGTGTAAAATCGGTTAAGGATTATGTTGATGCTTCGGCTGGATCAGGTTCAACAGCATTAGCATCTGAAATATCTCGTGCTACGACTGCTGAAACGACTTTGACTACAGATTTAGCATCAGAAGTATCTCGTGCCACGACTGCTGAAGCTACATTGACTGCGACTATAGCCACTGAAACAACTCGTGCTACTACAGCTGAAGCAAGTAAAGAAGCTTTGGCAAACAAAAGTACAAGTGTAAGCACAGATGGAACATCTGACACGAAATACCCAAGTGTAAAATCGGTTAAGGATTATGTTGATGCTTCGGCTACATCAGGTTCAACTGCTTTAGCTTCAGAAATATCTCGTGCTACAACTGCTGAGGCTACATTGACAACAAATTTAGCAACTGAAACAACTCGTGCTACGACTGCTGAAGCTACATTGACTACAGATTTAGCCACTGAAACAACTCGTGCTACTACTGCTGAAGCAAGCAAAGAAGCTTTGGCAAACAAAAGTACAAGTGTAAGTACGGACGGAACATCCGACACGAAATACCCAAGTGTAAAATCGGTTAAGGATTATGTTGACGCTTCGACTTCATCAGGTTCAACGGCATTAGCTTCAGAAATATCTCGTGCTACGACTGCAGAAGCTACATTGACTACAGATTTAGCCACTGAAACAACTCGTGCTACTTCTGCTGAAGCTACATTGACTGCGACTATAGCAACTGAAACAACTCGTGCTACTACTGCTGAAGCAAGCAAAGAAGCTTTGGCAAACAAAAGTACAAGTGTAAGTACGGACGGAACATCCGACACGAAATACCCAAGTGTAAAATCGGTTAAGGATTATGTTGACGCTTCGACTTCATCAGGTTCAACGGCATTAGCTTCAGAAATATCTCGTGCTACGACTGCAGAAGCTACATTGACTAC
This sequence comes from Flavobacterium pasteuri, assembly GCF_048286615.1. Classification (NCBI taxonomy): domain Bacteria; kingdom Pseudomonadati; phylum Bacteroidota; class Flavobacteriia; order Flavobacteriales; family Flavobacteriaceae; genus Flavobacterium; species Flavobacterium pasteuri. The sequence goes on from NZ_JBLVPN010000015.1 coordinate 4,063, forward strand.
AGATTTAGCCACTGAAACAACTCGTGCTACTACAGCTGAAGCAAGCAAAGAAGCTTTGGCAAACAAAAGTACAAGTGTAAGTATGGACGGAACATCTGATACGAAATACCCAAGTGTAAAATCGGTTAAGGATTATGTTGACGCTTCGACTACATCAGGTTCAACTGCTTTAGCTTCAGAAATATCTCGTGCTTCAACAGCTGAAGCAACATTGACAACAAATTTAGCCACTGAAACAACTCGTGCTACTACAGCTGAAGCAAGCAAAGAAGCTTTGGCAAACAAAAGTACCAGTGTAAGTACGGACGGAACTTCTGACACGAAATACCCAAGTGTAAAATCGGTTAAGGATTATGTTGATGCTTCGACTACATCAGGTTCAACGGCATTAGCTTCAGAAATATCTCGTGCTACGAGTGCTGAAGGAACATTGACTTCGAATTTAGCAACTGAAACAACTCGTGCTACTACTGCTGAAGCTACATTGACTACAGATTTAGCCACTGAAACAACTCGTGCTACTACAGCTGAGGCAAGTAAAGAAGCTTTGGCAAACAAAAGTACAAGTGTAAGTACGGATGGAACTTCTGACTCTAAATACCCAAGTGTAAAATCGGTTAAGGATTATGTTGATGCTTCGACTACATCAGGTTCAACTGCTTTAGCTTCAGAAATATCTCGTGCTACGACTGCTGAAGCTACATTGACTGCTAGTATAGCAACTGAAACAACTCGTGCAACAACTGCTGAAGCTACATTGACTGCGACTATAGCCACTGAAACAACTCGTGCCACTACAGCTGAGGCAAGTAAAGAAGCTTTGGCAAACAAAAGTACCAGTGTAAGTACGGATGGAACTTCTGACACGAAATACCCAAGTGTAAAATCGGTTAAGGATTATGTTGATGCTTCGACTACATCAGGTTCAACTGCCTTAGCTTCAGAAATATCTCGTGCTACTACTGCTGAAGCTACATTGACTACAGATTTAGCCACTGAAACAACTCGTGCTACTACAGCTGAAGCAAGTAAAGAAGCTTTGGCAAACAAAAGTACAAGTGTAAGTACGGACGGAACTTCTGACACGAAATACCCAAGTGTTAAATCGGTTAAGGATTATGTTGATGCTTCGGCTACATCAGGTTCAACGGCTTTAGCATCAGAAGTATCTCGAGCTACGACTGCTGAAGCTACATTGACAACAAATTTAGCATCAGAAATATCTCGTGCTACGACTGCTGAAGCTACATTGACTACAGATTTAGCCACTGAAACAACTCGTGCCACGACTGCAGAAGCAAGCAAAGAAGCTTTGGCAAACAAAAGTACCAGTGTAAGTACAGATGGAACATCCGACACGAAATACCCAAGTGTAAAATCGGTTAAGGATTATGTTGATGCTTCGACTACATCAGGTTCAACGGCTTTAGCATCAGAAATATCTCGTGCTACGACTGCTGAAGCTACATTG
>NZ_JBLVPN010000016.1:0-5236 GCF_048286615.1 Flavobacterium pasteuri
ACGTTCCTAGACATATTGAATTGACAGCCGTTCCGATGCAAATCGGAACAAAAGAATAAGAGTAATAGAATCGAGAGATTTGAAAAAACCACTAGAATTTAGTCGAATAAACAAAGAGTTAAGATTTATCTTAGCTCAAACAATATACGATGAAGAGTTTGATCCTGGCTCAGGATGAACGCTAGCGGCAGGCTTAACACATGCAAGTCGAGGGGTATAGTTTTTCGGAATTAGAGACCGGCGCACGGGTGCGTAACGCGTATGCAATCTACCTTTCACAGAGGGATAGCCCAGAGAAATTTGGATTAATACCTCATAGTATTATAGAGTGGCATCACTTTATAATTAAAGTCACAACGGTGAAAGATGAGCATGCGTCCCATTAGCTAGTTGGTAAGGTAACGGCTTACCAAGGCAACGATGGGTAGGGGTCCTGAGAGGGAGATCCCCCACACTGGTACTGAGACACGGACCAGACTCCTACGGGAGGCAGCAGTGAGGAATATTGGACAATGGGCGCAAGCCTGATCCAGCCATGCCGCGTGCAGGATGACGGTCCTATGGATTGTAAACTGCTTTTGCACAGGAAGAAACAACATTACGTGTAATGTCTTGACGGTACTGTGAGAATAAGGATCGGCTAACTCCGTGCCAGCAGCCGCGGTAATACGGAGGATCCAAGCGTTATCCGGAATCATTGGGTTTAAAGGGTCCGTAGGCGGTTTAGTAAGTCAGTGGTGAAAGCCCATCGCTCAACGGTGGAACGGCCATTGATACTGCTAAACTTGAATTATTAGGAAGTAACTAGAATATGTAGTGTAGCGGTGAAATGCTTAGAGATTACATGGAATACCAATTGCGAAGGCAGGTTACTACTAATGGATTGACGCTGATGGACGAAAGCGTGGGTAGCGAACAGGATTAGATACCCTGGTAGTCCACGCCGTAAACGATGGATACTAGCTGTTGGAAGCAATTTCAGTGGCTAAGCGAAAGTGATAAGTATCCCACCTGGGGAGTACGTTCGCAAGAATGAAACTCAAAGGAATTGACGGGGGCCCGCACAAGCGGTGGAGCATGTGGTTTAATTCGATGATACGCGAGGAACCTTACCAAGGCTTAAATGTAGATTGACCGGTTTGGAAACAGACTTTTCGCAAGACAATTTACAAGGTGCTGCATGGTTGTCGTCAGCTCGTGCCGTGAGGTGTCAGGTTAAGTCCTATAACGAGCGCAACCCCTGTTGTTAGTTGCCAGCGAGTCATGTCGGGAACTCTAACGAGACTGCCAGTGCAAACTGAGAGGAAGGTGGGGATGACGTCAAATCATCACGGCCCTTACGCCTTGGGCTACACACGTGCTACAATGGCCGGTACAGAGAGCAGCCACTGGGTGACCAGGAGCGAATCTACAAAACCGGTCACAGTTCGGATCGGAGTCTGCAACTCGACTCCGTGAAGCTGGAATCGCTAGTAATCGGATATCAGCCATGATCCGGTGAATACGTTCCCGGGCCTTGTACACACCGCCCGTCAAGCCATGGAAGCTGGGGGTGCCTGAAGTCGGTGACCGCAAGGAGCTGCCTAGGGTAAAACTGGTAACTAGGGCTAAGTCGTAACAAGGTAGCCGTACCGGAAGGTGCGGCTGGAACACCTCCTTTCTAGAGCCTTAGTGTTAGTAGCAATACACGCTAGGGAAAGAAGACGAAAGTTCGATTTGGAAACAATTTTCAACATTATATTACTCTTGCTGTTAGTTCAAATAATACCATTTAAGAATAAGAGTGTCTCGTAGCTCAGCTGGTTAGAGTACTACACTGATAATGTAGGGGTCGACAGTTCGAGTCTGTCCGAGACAACTATTTTAAGCTTAAAAAAAGAAGAAATTCTAGAGTTGAGGAGTTATGAAGTATAAATTCATAATTCATAATTCACAATTCATAATTAGATTGGGGGATTAGCTCAGCTGGCTAGAGCGCCTGCCTTGCACGCAGGAGGTCAACGGTTCGACTCCGTTATTCTCCACGATTTTAGTCATAAAGTCTAAAGTCATAAAGTCACCAGTCCTCGGACGTTCGACTTTAGGACCTTTGACCTTCGACTAGAGAAAGTTCATTGACATATTGAGATAAGAAATAATAAAAAGTAGAAAGCATTTTTTACTTGTTTATCATTAGACAAGTAAAAGAAACGGTCATTCTTAATTGAATGATTGGTACAATAAGCAAAATAAGGGCGTATGGGGGATGCCTTGGCTCTCAGAGGCGATGAAAGGCGTGATAAGCTGCGAAAAGTTACGGGGATTGGCACACACGATATGATCCGTAAATACCTGAATGGGGCAACCCACTATGTTGAAGACATAGTACACCGATAGGTGGGCAAACCCGCTGAACTGAAACATCTAAGTAGGCGGAGGAGAAGAAAACAAAAGTGATTCCGTAAGTAGTGGCGAGCGAACGCGGATTAGCCCAAACCAATGTTGTTACGGCAATATTGGGGTTGTAGGACCACGACATTTGTTGCGGATAGAATTAGAATCTACTGGAAAGTAGAGCCAAAGAAGGTGATAGCCCTGTATAAGTAATAGAAGATAACGATAGTGGTATCCTGAGTAGGGCGGGACACGAGAAATCCTGTCTGAATTTGGCGGGACCATCCGCTAAGGCTAAATACTCCTGAGAGACCGATAGTGAACCAGTACCGTGAGGGAAAGGTGAAAAGAACCGTGAATAACGGAGTGAAATAGATCCTGAAACCATACGCTTACAAGCGGTCGGAGCCCTTTCGTGGGGTGACGGCGTGCCTTTTGCATAATGAGCCTACGAGTTAACGTTGCTGGCAAGGATAAGTGGTTAAGCCACGGATCCGTAGCGAAAGCGAGTCTGAATAGGGCGCTTTAGTCAGTAGTGTTAGACGCGAAACCGTGTGATCTACCCATGGGCAGGATGAAGCGCTGGTAACACAGTGTGGAGGTCCGAACCGGTTGACGTTGAAAAGTCTTCGGATGACCTGTGGGTAGGGGTGAAAGGCCAATCAAACTCGGAAATAGCTCGTACTCCCCGAAATGCATTTAGGTGCAGCGTTATGCGTAAAGTTATATAGAGGTAGAGCTACTGATTGGATGCGGGGGCTTCACCGCCTACCAATTCCTGACAAACTCCGAATGCTATATAATGTTTCATAACAGTGAGGGCTTGGGTGCTAAGGTCCAAGTCCGAGAGGGAAAGAACCCAGACCATCAGCTAAGGTCCCCAAATATACACTAAGTTGAAAGAACGAGGTTTGTCTGCCCAGACAGCTAGGATGTTGGCTTGGAAGCAGCCATTCATTTAAAGAGTGCGTAACAGCTCACTAGTCGAGCGGACGAGCATGGATAATAATCGGGCATAAGTGTATTACCGAAGCTATGGATTTAGAGTTTACTCTAAGTGGTAGGGGAGCATTCTAACAGGGTAGAAGGTGTATCGTAAGGTATGCTGGACTGGTTAGAAAAGAAAATGTAGGCATAAGTAACGATAATGCGGGCGAGAAACCCGCACACCGAAAGACTAAGGTTTCCACAGCTATGCTAATCAGCTGTGGGTTAGTCGGGACCTAAGGCGAACCCGAAAGGGACAGTCGATGGACAACGGGTTAATATTCCCGTACTAGTTATTACTGTGATGGGGTGACGGAGTGATGAAAGCGCCGCGAACTGACGGAATAGTTCGTTGAAGTACCTACCTATAAGACCCGCAGGCAAATCCACGGGTTTTGGGGAAATACGATAGTACTCGGCGTCTTCGGACAAAGAGATAGTGCGCCTAAGGGCTTCCAAGAAAAACCTCTAAACTTCAGGTAATAAGTACCCGTACCGCAAACCGACACAGGTAGTCGAGGAGAGAATCCTAAGGTGCTCGAGAGATTCATGGCTAAGGAATTAGGCAAAATAGACCCGTAACTTCGGGAGAAGGGTCGCCACGCTTTACGGCGTGGCCGCAGTGAAGAGGTCCAGGCGACTGTTTATCAAAAACACAGGGCTCTGCAAAATCGTAAGATGAAGTATAGGGCCTGACACCTGCCCGGTGCTGGAAGGTTAAGTGGAGATGTTATCTTCGGAGAAGCATTGAAATGAAGCCCCAGTAAACGGCGGCCGTAACTATAACGGTCCTAAGGTAGCGAAATTCCTTGTCGGGTAAGTTCCGACCTGCACGAATGGTGTAACGATCTGGACACTGTCTCAGCCATGAGCTCGGTGAAATTGTAGTAGCGGTGAAGATGCCGCTTACCCGCAGTGGGACGAAAAGACCCTGTGCACCTTTACTATAGCTTAGTATTGACCTTGGACAAATGATGTGTAGGATAGGTTGGAGACTGTGAAGTGGCGTCGCTAGGCGTTGTGGAGTCATTGTTGAAATACAACCCTTTGTTTGTCTGAGGCCTAACCCCGTTTTGCGGGGGACATTGCTTGGTGGGTAGTTTGACTGGGGTGGTCGCCTCCAAAAGAGTAACGGAGGCTTCTAAAGGTTCCCTCAGTACGCTTGGTAACCGTGCGTAGAGTGCAATGGCATAAGGGAGCTTGACTGAGAGACATACAGGTCGATCAGGTACGAAAGTAGAGCATAGTGATCCGGTGGTTCCGCATGGAAGGGCCATCGCTCAAAGGATAAAAGGTACGCCGGGGATAACAGGCTGATCTCCCCCAAGAGCTCATATCGACGGGGGGGTTTGGCACCTCGATGTCGGCTCGTCACATCCTGGGGCTGGAGAAGGTCCCAAGGGTTGGGCTGTTCGCCCATTAAAGTGGCACGCGAGCTGGGTTCAGAACGTCGTGAGACAGTTCGGTCTCTATCTACTGTGGGCGCAAGAAATTTGAGTGGATCTGATTCTAGTACGAGAGGACCGAATTGGACAAACCTCTAGTGTATCTGTTGTCACGCCAGTGGCATCGCAGAGTAGCTACGTTTGGAAGGGATAAGCGCTGAAAGCATATAAGCGCGAAACCCACCACAAGATGAGATTTCTTTTAAGGGTCGTGGGAGATGACCACGTTGATAGGCTATAGATGTAAAGGCAGTAATGTCATAGTCGAGTAGTACTAATAACCCGTAAGCTTATGTACGCTTTTCTCCCGTCTTTCGGGACGGGAGAAGAAACTTTCTCCCTTCGACTTCGCTCAGGGCAAGTCAAGGCTTTTTATGTTCTTTATCTCAGTATGTTAAGATATTATGTGATTAATTATCAATGCTAAATTG
>NZ_JBLVPN010000017.1:0-4555 GCF_048286615.1 Flavobacterium pasteuri
TTGAGTACTGGAGCAAGTCCAGTTTTATGATGGGAAGTTTGCGTACTGGAGCGAGTCCAGTTCTTTGAGTATTTGAGTACTGGAGCAAGTCCAGTTTTATGATGGGAAGTTTGCGTACTAGAGCGAGTCCAGTTCTTTGAGTATTTGAGTACTGGAGCAAGTCCAGTTTTATGATGGGAAGTTTGCGTACTGGAGCGAGTCCAGTTCTTTGAGTATTTGAGTACTGGAGCAAGTCCAGTTTTATAATGGGAAGTTTGCGTACTGGAACGAGTCCAGTTCTTTGAGTAGTTGAGTACTGGAGCAAGTCCAGTTTTATGATGGGAAGTTTACGTACTGGAGCGAGTCCAGTTCTTTGAGTAGTTAAGTCCTGGAGCGAGTCCAGTTATTTGTTTTTATTGTGGGTAGTTTGTTAAATCTTTGACCTTTGAAGGTATTTCGAGATTTAAAAGAGGTTCGCCAGTTTCTTTGTCGTACCAGTCTGATACTACCCATTTATAAACCTTGTTTATACTATCTTCGATAGAGAGATTGTTTGTTAAGTCCTCGTCTTTAAAATCCTCGTCTATTTTTTTGATTCCGCCAAAGGCTTGAAAAGTTCTTTTATTTTTTAATGCAGAAAAAACGACATCGTACCGTTTAGCGTTTATTTTACTATCCATTTTGATAGTAGATTTGAATGCATATTTGAAAAGCTCTTTATAAGCGCCTTTAGTGGCGGTTCTTATATCTTGCGCCTTAAGGCTTGCAGTTGGGTTATAGTGCAACCATTGTTGCAAAACCCAATTTGCTTGTGGTTCATTATCTAATAACAAATGAAAATGATAATGATATTGTCCATTTGGGCGTATAGTAGTTTCCGCCTTTCTAATCCCTTTTAACGGGGTATAGAGTTTTTTATATTTCGCCTCTTTACTCTTTTTATAGATTTTTCTCCAAGCGGATTCCATTGTAGAAATTTGATTGAGTAAATTGTCGGCGGTGGTAGTTGGTAGTGTTAAAGTTAGGAATTGAGCATTTTTTAAATGCTCTAATTGTGGCATATAATTATTAATTAGTCTTGCAGTTTTAATACGGTTGCAAGTTTGACACCACCTATTTTTGCAATAGGTAGTAGTGAGTTTTCCCATTGTGTTAGTTTGAAGAACTTCGGCACAATAGGAAGTATTTTTGTATGATTTAAAGAGCAATGAATTTTGATTGTAATACATTAAAGTTAATGCATGACCTTTACTAATATATTTAGTCCATTGTCTTTTTTGTAGTGTAGAATTTAGTGTACTGTCAGACTGTACGCCTTGCGTACTGTTTACGGTATTTTGTAAAGCAATTGTACAATTGCTTTTATTTTGTATATTTGCCATGTCTTAGAGAAAGATATTTAACCGTTACTCTTATGGGTGCCAGCCCGAGCAACGGTTTTTTTTGTGCTTATTTTTTTATTATTTATTTTTCAAATATAATAATATATTTTATTTATTCAGACAGTTGTACTAACTTATCAAGGAGAGGAGTTTTTAATTTGCCTTTTAAGTGTTTTTATCAAATAACAATTATTTGAATTTATAAACTCTATCCAATGATAGAAAAGGAAATTATAGGCTTTTAAGAGTGCTTTATCTGTTAACGTGAACGTTTTATATACTTTGCTATTGTAAAGTATTGTATATTTTTTTAGTCTCAAATTGAGCCTTATTTTAAGTATTTCTCCAGTTGTAGAAATTACTGTTTTGTATTTTGTTGACATATTTTATTTTTTATTAAATAGTGTTGTATTGAGTTCCGACCGTTTGCGCCTACCGGCTTACTTTAGTCGGGGGAATGGTTCACGGGGGGACAACCCCGAAACCATTTTGGATTTTGCCCGAAAAGGGCAAAGTCTTATTTTTTTTATTGCCTGTCACGAACCAACGGAGAAAACTCTCGTTTTCTATTCCGTTGGAGGGAGTGGACAGAGATAGTTTAATTATAGCTTTTTAATGCAGCATGCGTATATATGATTTTTGTTTTCTTGTATGTGATTATTGTATTTTTTAAATGTATTTTTTGTGATATTGATATATGTTTTTTATTTATTCGTTTGTTTAATTTGTTCGTTTATTTAGTTAGTTTATATATTGATATCTAGTTTTTTTTTACATTTTTATACAATTTTTTTATTTTATTGTTTTGTGTAACAAATCATATATTTTTCCGCTTCTGGATTTATTAAGATATCGTCTTTAACGATTTTTTGCGCTTGCGCTTCTGTTAGATTTTTTGCTATAATTGTTTTTCTTGATGACTTACGCATCACTTTGAATACTTTGTAAAGTGGCGTTTTTTCTGTTAAAGAAATAGTATTTCTGTATTGTGTCATTAGTGTATTAATTAAGTTATTCAGAGGAATGTTTTCGGGTTCATTATAATGATCCCGAAGTTGTTTTATTGTAAAGCCTTGCTTTATTAATTTTTTTATAATAATGACAGTTTGAGAGGTTGCAGGAGTTTCCATTTTTAAGAGTTTTTATTTAAAATATGTTTTGTAATTGGACTTCTTTTATATACTTGATATTGTAAATATTCAAGATAATTTAATTTTAACTGTGAGAAAGTCCGAGTAATTTTATTGATAGGTATTTTTGTAAATAGTGCAACGACTTGCATATTTGAAACCAGTTCGACGTCTTTTGTTTCTATGTTTATTACTATGTACATATTTTTTTGTTTTTTATAATTAGTATTATGTTAGTTTATTAAACCCCATTTTACAGGGGTTTAGTAGTGTATATGTTTTCGACAAATACAATTTCATTGTTTTTATCTAGTTTTTGACAATCCAAATACACAGTATTTTGAGTGCTTTGTATGACACGATTACTATGATAATGTAAAGCAGTCATAAAGTCATCCGTCTCCATCGGAGTTAACATTTCTGTATTGTCTTGATTAGTATTTAATTCGTAAATAACGAATAAATCCTTTAAAGGAATATTTGATTTTTGTCTTTGTTGGTAAGTGTTTAACATGATACTTTTTTAATTTGTTTCTAAAAGTTTAGCTATTTCGGACATTCTAACTTCGAGAAAATTTAATTCTCTTTGGTCCTCAAAAGATTTTATATCTTTTTCTTCTAATTGAAAATATCTTTTTGATATTTTTTTATATTCTTTGTTTAATTGGGTAGTTGTCATAATAGCTTTTTTAGTCTTTAAAAGTTTGATTTATTGCAATTTCAATATTGCATTTTAATTGATAGGCTTTATCTAAAGTTAAGCAGTTTGTCTCATGACCTAGTAAATCAGTGAGTTTGATTATTGTTTCTAGGATTTCGATTGATTTTGTTAAATTTTCCATTTTGTAAGAATTTTATTTTTGATTTTGATAAATGCTTTTTTGCCTTACGACATTACAAATATAAGCATATATTTGAATTTTTAATATATATAAAGCATTATTTTATTATTTTTTTTGTTTTGTGTAAATTAGTTTATTTTGTAAGATAAACAGATATAATTTACTTATTTATTGTTTTGTTATTTTTAGGTAGTTTTCAAGGAAAAGTCGATAGTCGGGAAAGCCTTATTTTATAAGGCATACGGAAGACCGTACGCGCCTATCCTTCTATAACAAGTAGGTGTGTTTAGCTTTAAGAAAGCTCGAAAGTTGGTTTTTTGATTTTGTGATTTGATTAAATAACGTAATTATTTAATTTTATATTGGTTTTGTTAATTCTAAGAGAATTTTTTATATAAAGTATAGTTTATACAGTTTTTTATACTTTAAGCCTTTAAACAGGCTTATTTTAAATTTAATATTTTTATTTAAAAATAATAATATTATTTACATTTTGTAGGAATGTAGTTTGAGTACTGGAGCAAGTCCAGTTCTTTGAGTAGTTGAGTACTGGAGCAAGTCCAGTTTTATGATGGGAAGTTTGCGTACTGGAGCGAGTCCAGTTCTTTGAGTATTTGAGTACTGGAGCAAGTCCAGTTTTATGATGGGAAGTTTGCGTACTGGAGAAAGTCCAGTTCTTTGAGTAGTTGAGTACTGGAGCAAGTCCAGTTTTATGATGGAAAGTTTGCGTACTGGAGCAAGTCCAGTTTTATGATGGGAAGTTTGCGTACTGGAGCGAGTCCAGTTCTTTGAGTAGTTGAGTACTGGAGCAAGTCCAGTTTTATGATGGGAAGTTTGCGTACTGGAGCAAGTCCAGTTTTATGATGGGAAGTTTGCGTACTAGAGCGAGTCCAGTTCTTTGAGTATTTGAGTACTGGAGCAAGTCCAGTTTTATAATGGGAAGTTTGCGTACTGGAGCGAGTCCAGTTCTTTGAGTAGTTGAGTACTGGAGCAAGTCCAGTTTTATGATGGGAAGTTTGCGTACTGGAGCAAGTCCAGTTCTTTGAGTAGTTGAGTACTGGAGCAAGTCCAGTTTTATGATGGGAAGTTTGCGTACTGGAGCGAGTCCAGTTCTTTGAGTATTTGAGTACTGGAGCAAGTCCAGTTTTATGATGGGAAGTTTGCGTACTGGAGCGAGTCCAGTTCTTTGAGTATTTGAGTACTGGAGCAAGTCCAGTTTTAT
>NZ_JBLVPN010000018.1:0-1472 GCF_048286615.1 Flavobacterium pasteuri
CCTCTTGAAATTCTCTATCTAAACTTTACGATAACTCCATAGTTCCTGCCAATGAACGGTTCCGTTCAACACAGGTTTCATTGTTCGGCTTGCAGCCGCAACGAAACCTTATCTGTTAGCGGTAGTGCATTTAGTCAACGATATTTTTATAATTCTGTTCTCCTAATTTACCAAATCGATAATAAGTTCTGATTTCATCTGAAAACATTTTTATATTTTCTGTTTTAGTCTGAAGAAAAAAATGTTTTTTAAATTCTCCATCTTTTTTATGTATCTCGATATAATTTTTAACGCCATTTGATTTTTTTCGTTCCCAAGCTCTTATATTTCCATTAAATTTTCCACGATAGGAATCACTTAGAATGGCTATTTTTTCAATTTCGTAAATTGTGTAAACGTCATCATTACAAGTGATTTTTTCGGAGTCTATAATCAAATATCCAGTAAATTCGCCATTAGTGGTTTCGAATTTAAAACAGTTACTTATAATGAAATAAAGAGAATATAGAAAAGCAATTATTACAAAAAACACACCCAGTAAATCAAGGTTTTCTTCATTTCCAGGAAATATTGATTTTGCAAAATTAAATAAAAAGGGTAGTGACCATAAAGTCAATGCCATTAATAAACGTTTGTCAATTTCGAATGAGCTTTTTGGTGTATATATTCTGAGTTTCTTTTCCATTATTATTTTTAATTTTCCAAATAGGCTTCATTTTTGAACAGCTAAATTTCCTCCTATGCGGGGGCATTACCGCTAACGTCTCGTGGCTTGGCGTCAGTTGGGGATTTGATTAGCCAAATGTATCGATTAAAAAACCAACTTCCAAGTACAAAACCAACTTTAAAGTTCGCCTAAAACCCCAATTGCGCCAAACCGCTGTTGAACTAAACCTTCGGTAGTGCGAAACCGAAAAAGTAGTACTTTTCAAAGATAACTAAAATCTATTATTATGGTAACAAAAAAAAGCATCCTGATGCATTAAGAGAGAATAAAATTCTGAACCAAGCCAAGCGAGAAGTTCCAGGTTTCGAGGAACTTTTAGATCGATTTGAGAGGACAGTTTCGATTTTGGGCAGAAGCCAAAGTACCTTTAATAACTATTCGCGCCATGTTGCGTCTATCTCGCTTTATTTTGGTAAAATCCCAACTGAATTAGATGCTGAACAAGTTCAGGACTACTTGTTTTACCAACAAAAAAAGTCAAAAACACCTTCTCAAACGTATTTTAAACATTGTGTTTACGGACTTCGGTTTTTATTAAAATCGGAGGGTTTGCCTTATGAGTTTCTTCGTTTACCTTCCATAAAACACGAGAAAAAACTCCCTGTTGTTTTAAGCAAAGAAGAAGTTTGGGCGATGTTACAAAACGCCAAATTGCTCAAACATAGAATTCTTATTGGTTTGCTTTATGGTTGCGGACTGCGCTGTATGGAGGCCCGAGGTGTGCGTTTACAAGATCTAGATTTTG
>NZ_JBLVPN010000019.1:0-1390 GCF_048286615.1 Flavobacterium pasteuri
ATGTCCCGTCCTAAAAAAGCGATACAGATTATTAGATAAAATTAAAATATTAAACAGTAGCAAAGACGTTTTTGCTACTGTTTTTTGTTTTGTAGGTTCTCATATAAATTATACTTTGCTCATGCATTTGTTTGGGAGTTAACATGTAATTAGAATAATGAGGTCTGATTTCATTATAAATAGCAATCGCTTCCTTTACAATTTGGTTTGTTATTTCTGTTGTTTGATTGTATTTATCGATTCTAAATTCTTGTTTTAAAATCCCATTTATTCTCTCTGCTACTGCATTTTCATAGGGGTCTGAATTTTGAGTCATACTGCACAAAACTCCATTATTAATGAGCTCTTCTTGGTATTGATTAGCACAATATTGCAAACCTCTATCGGAATGATGTATCAATGACAAGCCACAATTCTTTCTCTGTTTAAGCGCCATTTTTAAAGCTATTACATTACTTTGAACATTTAAGTTGTTAGCTACATAATATCCCATTATTTTCTTGGAGTAAGCATCAGTAACCAAACTTAAGTAGCAAGGATTGTCTCTTTTTCCGATGTAAGTAATATCAGATACCCAAACTTGTTCTGGTCTGTTTATTTCTAAATTCAGAATTAGATTCTCGTGTTTTCTAAAGCGATGATGCGAGTTGGTTGTTGTATGATAAGAACGCTTTGGCTGTATTAGTAAATGATTAGCTCTTAGTATATCGAAGAATTTATCCCTTCCAATTTTCATCAGCTGGAGTTTGTTCTGTAGAAGATAATAGAGTTTTCGAGTACCTATTCTAGGCATTGATTTTCTAATAACAACAACCATTGAAACAACCAGTTCAGCCTTGCCTTGCTTAACTCTTTTCCTTCGAATGCTTCGATAATAAACCTGTCTGTCTATCCCGAACAAATAACAGGTAAAGGCTACTGTTTGTTGCTCTTTTTCTTTAAAATGGTCGATTGTTCGGGTACGGAGTTTTTTCGGATATCAATATGATATTCTTGTTCAGCTAGATCAATCATCATATCAAACAAGATTGTTTTCTTATCGGCAACAAATGCCTGACGTTCTAAAAAAGCTTTTTGTTTCTCTAAAAGCTTGACTTGAGCTTCTAGTTCCATAATCTTTTGTTCGGGTAATTTTGCCATAGTCAAACAGGTTTGGTTCTCCCAATCAAAGCTACCAAATTTTTTTAGCCATTCTAAAACTGTCTTTCTACATTGAATACTATATTTCTTTGTAGCTTCTGTAGTAGTGAGTTGTCCACGCTCTATTTCTTGAACAATTTGTAATTTAAAAGACATCGAGTAGTCTTTTTGAGTACGCTTTACATAGCGACTTTCTTGAGGATTTTCCATAACGGTACTTTTTGTGTATCGCTATTTCAGGACTAGACAT
>NZ_JBLVPN010000021.1:0-1042 GCF_048286615.1 Flavobacterium pasteuri
GGTAAGTATCCTTACCAACGATACGGATGTAGATGGTAACCCAACAGCAGCTGTAAACGGAGTAGGACAATTTAGTGTTGATTTAGACACGGCTACCGCAGGAGTACAAGATTCATTTACAAACGCACAAGGCGCTTGGACATTAAATCCAGCAACAGGCGAAGTAACATTTGATCCTGCAACCAACTTCAACGGAACAGCAACATTAACATACGATTTATGTGATCCAGCTGGTTTATGCGATACAGCTCTTATTACATTTGTAGTAACGGCAGTAAATGATGCACCAGTTGCCAATGATGACGACCAAAGCGCTACACCACTTACAGAAGATGGTGCCAATGGTGCGGTAAGTATCCTTACCAACGATACGGATGTAGATGGTAACCCAACAGCAGCTGTAAACGGAGTAGGACAATTTAGTGTTGATTTAGACACGGCTACCGCAGGAGTACAAGATTCATTTACAAACGCACAAGGCGCTTGGACATTAAATCCAGCAACAGGCGAAGTAACATTTGATCCTGCAACCAACTTCAACGGAACAGCAACATTAACATACGATTTATGTGATCCAGCTGGTTTATGCGATACAGCTCTTATTACATTTGTAGTAACGGCAGTAAATGATGCGCCAGTATTAGATAATGATACCAATTCAACGGTTATTAATACAGCTACTACAGGAGGCGACTTAACAGATGCAGGAGATTCAGATCCAGAGGGTACTGCTTTAGTAGTAAATATAACACCAGTAAGCGGTCCAACAAACGGAAGTATTGTATTAAATGCAGATGGTACGTATGTTTACACACCAAATTCAGGATTCGTTGGTACAGATATCATCAGGGTAGAAATTTGTGATTCAGGTACACCATTACCAAGAATATGTGTTATACAAGACCTAACAATAACGGTTCCAAACGGAGACTTAGATGGCGATGGTAATCCGGATAATACGGATCCAAACCCAAGTGTTCCAACAGCGAATGACGATGCACTAAGTGCAGCATTTGGAGCTGCTGCCACAGTAAACATTTTA